>CANJPM010000117.1 GCA_947476075.1 Beijerinckiaceae bacterium | reverse complement strand
GTCAGCAGCGGTGCGACTACGCAGACGTGGGCTAACCCCGACACGGACGCATTTGGCGCGTCGCCCGGACAAATCGTGACGACGTCTGTGGAGACGGTCGCGGGCACAGGACAGATGAAGGGCGTGATCGAAAGCAATGGCGGCGAGCTCTATCGCGGGAGCGCAACGGGCGCGGGCGGGGATTACATCTATTACACGAACACGCCGACCAAAGCGCTGAACGACAGCCTCGGCGCCAGCGCCCTGTCCTATTCCTATATCGGGCTGGGCGGTCTGGCCACGCGCGCCGCCGGATCGTCGGGCACTATGGAATCGCACGCTATGGCGCTGTTTGGGGGGACGCAAACGGCGGCCTCGGACATGCCCGTTTCCGGCAAGGCCGATTACAAGGGCGCGTTCGAGGGCGTCGAACAGGATTGGCGGGGCGGGGCTGCAAAGGTCGTCACCTCGCGCCTCGCCGGCGCTGTGAACATGACCGCCGATTTCGCCGCTGCAAGCGTGAACGGCCGCGTCGATTACATCAACCGATACACGCCAACCGCCAGAGGTTTCGACAAGCGCGCCACCGATTACAGCATCGGTTTCAAGGGTCAGATTATCGGCAATGGCTTTGACGGCAAGTCGAGCCTGACCCAATGGGGCAGCGACAAGGCTATCGAATCCACAACGCAGACAGGGATTTTGCAGGGCGGCTTCTTCGGCCCCAAAGCGGCGGAAGCCACGGGCGCGCTCGCCGTGTCGTCAGCCCATGACGCCACCAGGACGCTCGTGACGGGGGCGTTTGGCGCGAAGAAGCAATGAGTAGATTCTTAAGCTGAACTATTGACTCGTGCCTGAGCTGGGCTTTACGTAGGGTAGGTTTTTTGAGGCTCTTTTCTTGGACTTGTTCATGTTCCGCCCGTTCAAAAGCGCTCGTTTTATGATCTCCGTCGCTGCGGCCTCGATGTCGAGCGTCCTGGCTGGATGCGGGGGCGGAGGAGGTGGAGGCGGCGCTCTTGTCGCGAGCGCACCCGTTCCTGCCTCTAGCAAGAGCAGTCCCGCTTCGATCCCCGCTCCTGCCGCCGTCTACAAGCAGCCAAGCAATACGTTTTACGAGTATGCTGGCTCATTCATCTCAGAGGGCTTGGCGTCTCGCATGCAGATTGCAGGCAGTCGAGATGCAGATGGCAAGTTCACGGGAACATCGTTGGACGTGACTCTCGACGAAGTTAAGGACCGAGCGTTTGTGACGACCTCGATCAATAATAATCAATCGACTAGCCAGGAAAACAAGCATTCCATCTACGTGCTTTCCACCGGGATGGGCGTTACCTCAGACATTATAGGCGTTGTCGGTTCGAACGATGCCGATCTTTACAGGGTCCGAGGGTCTTCTGGTGATGGAGATTACGTATCAGTCTCTAATTTACTCGGATCGAGTCTGGGAACTACGTCCTTGTCTTACGCTTACGTTGGAATCGGCACCAAGGCTTCGACCGCTCCATCGGGTGGCTATGATGTGTACATGTCCAATTTTTTTGGCGGACAAAAGACGCAGGTATCAGATATGCCTAGTTCTGGAACCGCCAATTATGCAGGCGGGTTCAGCGGCGAGTCGACGGGGTTTGGTTCAGGTGGCTTATCCGTCGAAAGTCTGGACGGGAACGTAAATTTGGCCGCCAATTTCGGCGCCAAAACCATTCAGGGTAGCGTGGACGGCATTCGCTTTGACAGCACATCGCCAAGCCCCTTCAGCATTGGCGTCAACGGGGTGATCTCCGGCAATCAATTCTCCGGCAACGCGCATTTGATTGACGCCAAGACTGGCAAAACCTTTGGGACGCAAACGAGCGTTATGCAGGGAGGGTTCTTTGGCCCACAGGCCGCCGAAGCGGCTGGTGCTCTCGCTGTAAAGGCAACGGGCAATGGAGTCGTGATGTTCGTCAACGGCTCCTTTGGCGCGAAGAAGCAATAGGCTCAGACCCTTTTTCTGGAATTGCCAATGTCAAGATATTGACAAGCACCCAAGCGTAAGCTTATCAATAATTTTATTATGGATTTATTAACTTTGGCGCTGCGATGATATCTGATTTACAAAGAAGTCCTCATTTTTTGGCTGCGCCCGCTGTTGTTGCGCTTTCGATTTCCTTGGCTGGCTGCGGGGGCGGCTCCGCGCCTGTCGCCAGTGCACCTCAGGTCGCCCCAGTGGTGTACAAGGATCCGAGCAGCAAGTTTTCGGCTTTTATTGGTTCTTTCACTTCGGAAGGGTTGGCGACCCGCTTAATCGCGGATGTAACCATTGACGCAGACTCCAATGTGACGCTTGACGCGTTTCAGCTCCCGACGAAACCAGCCCGGGCTACGTTCACGACTACAACATCAGAAGACACGTCCTCGCAGAGTGATCCGAAAACACAAAACATAACCACTACGTCCAACGAGATGGGCTCAACTCTAGGTGTGAAAGGCGGTATCGTGAAGAATTCCGCTGACCTCTATAAGGAGGGCGGGGAATCCGAGGACGGAGATTTTGTAGGCTTCACAAATGAGCTTACGTCGAGTCTTGGAACGAAGGCTTTGTCTTACGCTTACGTCGGCATGGGCGTTAAAGGCACATATGTGCAAACGGGATCGACAGGTAGAAGTGACGGATATGTTTTCGCCGTCTTTGGTGGGCAGAAGACCGCTGATATGCCGACGGCCGGGAGCGCGGTTTACGAAGGCGCGTTCAAGGGCATTGAACTCGAACTCAAAGTAGGTGCGCCCGCTTCTGATTTAGTCGATCTGGATGGAAGCGTTGCTCTCAACGCCAACTTCGGAAGCAAGGCGATCACTGGTCGCATTGATAACATTCGGGATTCGAGCTCAACTAATGCGCGCGATTACAGCATCGGGCTTAATGGAGCCATATCTGGAAATCAGTTCACTGGCACAGCGGTTCTCACGCAGAAAAACTCGAACACCTCTTTGTCGGGCGCTAACGAAGGTGTGATGACGGGAGGTTTCTTCGGCCCCACGGCTATCGAGGCTGCCGGCGCGTTGACGGTTAAGGCGGGGAGTGCTCCGGATTCTACACGTTCCATCACTGGTGTGTTTGGCGCGACAAAAAAGTAATAGTTATTATGGATTTCCGTCATCTACTTGCCGTGCTGGCAGTTTTTGCTGTTATGTCCACACTGCCATTCGAAATGGCAGCCGCGCAACAGGCACCGCAGCGCGCCGCTGTTGATCAGGACGTCGCCAGCGCGCGCGCCGCCTATGAGCAGGCGGAGGCGCTGATCGCGCAGGGGCGCTTTGACGAGGCGCAAAAGCGCGTCGCCAGAATTCCCCGCACGAACGATTATGCGCGCGTCTATGGCGCTTTTCTCGACGGGCGTCTTGCGGAATCTACCGGGCGGCTGACACGTGCGCGCGATATTTATCGCGCTATTCTCAACACGCACCCGAGCCTTGCGCGCGTGCGGCTGCATCTGGCGCGCGTGCTCACGCAGCTTGAGGATGCGGACGCCGCGCGCCATCATTATGATTTCGTGCTGGGCGCTCCCGACATCGCCGCGCCTTTGGCCGAGCGGGTGCGCACCGACGTGCGGGCGCTGGAGGGCATGAGGCGCTGGAGTGCGCAGGGCTATGTCACCATGGCGCCGACGAGCAATATGACCAGCGGCACGTCGCAGGATTTCGTCAACATTGGCGGGCTTGATTTTTCGCCCGCCAAATCTGGCAAGAAACGTTCGGGCCTTGGCGTTTTGTACGGCGCCGATCTGGCTTACGCGCAGCCGTTCGCCGACAATTGGGGCTGGTTGGCCTCCCTCTCCACAATGCATCGCGATTATTCTGCGTGGCGCTATGACGACCGCAGCGTGCGCGCGAGTACGGGCGTGCGTTACACGCTGCCCGCGGGCGTTGCGAGCGCGGAGATCGTGGGCCAGCGCCGCTGGTTTGGCGGCTCGGAATATATGTATGCGTTTGGCCCGCAGCTCAGCGCGCGCGGGTTCATTGGTCAGAGCAATCGGCTTACGGGTTCTTTGAGCGTTCTGGCGCAGCGTTATGACGATGTGGACTATCAGAACGGCCATCGCATCAGCGCCAGCGCGAATTGGGATCGCTTCACGCTGCCCGGCCAGTTTGTGCGCCTTGGCGCGATCTTTGAGCGCGAGACGACGCGCAATTCCCATCTCACCTTCAACGAATATGGCGGGCTGATTGGCTATAATGTCGATTTGCCATGGGCGCTGACGCTCTATCCTGAAGCTGCGTTTTCAATGCGCAATTATGAGGGCGATTTCCCGCTGATGAGCGAGGCGCGACGCGACAAGCGTTTTGTCGGCTCGTTGATGATTGTCAAGAAAGACCTGTCGCTGTGGGGTTTTGCGCCGCGCCTGCAGGTCATCTACACGGACAATCGCTCAAACGTGAAGCTCTATCAATATGACAGGCTGGATTTCAACCTGACGCTGACAAGAGCTTTTTAGGAAACCGCATTCTAGGTTCGATCCAGCGGCGAAGCGAAGCGCGGGCGCACTTTCGGGTTTTGACGCTCGTTCGCGGGCGTATCTTGCGGCCGCTTCGGCGCCTTGTTCTTCAAGCCTTCGCGGAACGAGGACGGCGCCAGCGCGGTCAACTCTCGCAGATAGGCTTCCGGCAGACCGGCAATGCGGGCGGCGCCGATGACGCTTTCCATATAGCCGGGCAAAGGCGCGCCCTGGGCCAGCGTCTGGCCCACATAGACCAAAGCCCGCGCGCTGCCGCCGCCTTCGCGCAAAACGGGCTGCTGGATCTTCTTGTAGAGCCCGCCGGGATTCTCGCTCGCCTCCAGCGCCCGCATGTCGGCCAAAGCCAGATCCCACAACACGCCATGCACATTGCGCAACGGATCAGCCGAGATGGACCCGTAGCCGTTTTGCATGATGATGAACTTGTAGCGCGCGAGGCGCCCAAACCCCATCATCCGCGAGCGCGGGCAGCGCGCCTGCATGGCGGCGACGTCCATATTGGGGCCGTAGGCGAAATAGAAGGGCATGGGCGTCGTTCCGTTGGAAGCGGGAGAGCTTTATGCGCGCCCTTGTGGGCAAGGTCGAGCCCCCCTCATCCGTCACGCTTCGCGCGCCACCTTCTCCCGCCTTGCGGGAGAAGAAAGTGGCGGAGCTTCAACCAAATTCCATGATAATCGCGTCCACGGGCAGGCTGTCGCCCTCGCTGGCGCGGATCAGCTTCACGGTGCAATCGCGCTCGGCGCGCAGCACGTTTTCCATTTTCATGGCTTCCACCATCGCCAGCGGCTCGCCCGCCTTCAGCTCCTGGCCGACCGTCACGAGGATAGCCTTCACGAGGCCGGGCATGGGGCAGAGCAGGATGTTGGACGTGTCGGGCGCGACCTTCTCGAGCATCAGCGCGGCCAGCTCGGCCTCGCGGCGGGTGTAAACGCGCGCATCAACTGACACGCCGCCATGGGACAAATGAAAGCCGTTGAGGATCGGGCGCACCTGCACGCAGATCGCCGTGTCGTCGATGGTTCCGCGCCAGACGAGATCGCCGGGGCGCCAGTCTGATTCAAGGCGATGGGCGTGTGCGGTGGAATCGTCAAAACGCACCAGCAGCGCGGGCCCGGAATCGTCGAGCGAGACAGGGTAAGGCCCCTTGCCCAGCATGACGACGCGCTCGCGTTCGAAGGACACCGGGCGTTGCGCCCGCAATTGGCCGGAGATAAGCCGCTTGCGCTCGTTGTGGGCATGGTCGAGCGCGACGGCCACAGCCGCCAGCGCGTGGGCGCGTTCGCCTCTGGCCTCCAGCGGCGCAAAGCCGTTGGGAAACTCTTCCGCGATGAAGCCGGTGGACAAGCGCGCTTCTTTCCAGCGCTCGTGCTGCATCAGCGCGGACAGAAACGGGATGTTGTGACGAATGCCGTCGATCACGAATTCATCGAGCGCGCGGGCCTGCGCCTCGATGGCTGAGGCCCGGTCGCCGGCGTGCGTCACCAGCTTTGCAATCATCGGGTCGTAATAGATCGAGATTTCGCCGCCCTCGTAGACGCCGGTGTCGTTGCGCACGGTCACGCCGTCCTGATGGCCCTCGGCGGGTGGGCGATATTTCACCAGCCGCCCGGTTGAGGGCATGAAATTGCGCGTCGGGTCTTCCGCATAGATGCGGCTCTCCACCGCCCAGCCGCGCAAATGCACGTCGCCTTGTCTGATCGCCAGCGGCTCGCCGGCGGCGACGCGGATCATCTGCTCGACAAGATCGATGCCGGTGATCAGCTCCGTGACCGGATGCTCGACTTGCAGGCGGGTGTTCATCTCCAGAAAGAAGAAGCTCTTGTCCTGCCCGGCCACAAACTCAACAGTGCCCGCGGAATCGTAGTTAACGGCTTTTGCCAGAGCCACCGCCTGCTCGCCCATTTTGGCGCGGGTGGCTTCGTCCAGAAGCGGGGAGGGTGCTTCCTCGATCACCTTCTGGTTGCGGCGCTGGATCGAGCATTCGCGCTCGCCCAGATAAATCACATTGCCGTGCTTGTCGCCCAGCACCTGAATTTCGATATGGCGCGGGTTGACGATGAACTTTTCCACAAACACGCGGTCGTCGCCAAAGGACGATTGCGCCTCCGATTTTGCGCGCGCAAAACCCTCCGCCACGTCCTCGCGGGTGTGAGCGATGCGCATGCCTTTCCCGCCGCCGCCCGCCGAGGCCTTTATCATCACCGGATAGCCGATCTCGTCGGCGATCTGCACCGCGTGCCCGGGGTTCTCGATAATGCCCAGATAGCCAGGAACGGTGGAGACGTTGGCGGCGGCTGCGAACTTTTTGGATTCGATCTTGTCGCCCATGGCCGCGATGGCGTGGGGATTGGGGCCGATGAAGACGATGCCCGCCGCCTTCAACGCTTCAGCGAACGCCGTGCGCTCGGAGAGAAAGCCATAGCCCGGATGCACCGCCTGCGCGCCGGTGCGCTGGCAGGCCGCGATGATCTTTTCAATGACGAGGTAGGATTCGGAAGCCGCTGCGGGTCCGATATGGACAGCCTCGTCTGCCATCTCGACATGCAGGGCGTCCTTGTCTGCGTCCGAATAGACGGCCACCGTCTTCACGCCCATACGGCGGGCGGTTTTGATGATGCGGCAGGCGATTTCGCCGCGATTGGCGATAAGAATCTTGTCGAACATCTGCGCCCCGACCCGAACCTTGAGAGAAAAGAGCGCGCGCACTAGAGCGCACTGCATTTGACTCACAGTCTTATGGGGGCGCTTGGCGCGCGTCCATACGTCTAACGGCCGAGTTGATTACGCCGCTTGCGCCATATGGTTGCGCAGAGCTTCCTTCACGCCCGGCCAATTAGCGGCGCGTCCGCGCACGGCGGCGGGCAACCAGGCGGGAATGCGATGAGCTTCGGCCAGCACGTTCACCAGCAGCGCAAAGCAATTAATGGATCGGGTGGAATCGGCTTGCGCCATCAGCCAATCGGCGTTGGCGGCGTCGATCACGCCCGTGGGGCGCGCCTGCCAGACAACGAGATCGGTGATCGCCTCGACGAAGAATGCTGTCCATTCCTCGCAGGTTTCAGCTTCGCGCTCGATGGAAAACAGGGCTTCAGCGTCAGCCTTGCCAAAGTTTGCAGCTTCGTTGAAGGCGCAGCGCAGATCGGCCACATCCTGCGCGCTGATCTGCGTGCGGCCCACAAGCGCCTGCACGCAGGGGCTGACCGGTGAAGAGCGAACAGTGCTGATCTGCTCGGTTTGAGTAATGGTCTGGCTCATGACGGGCTCCGTTTGTCTGTGTTGAAAACAGATTGCGCCGTGGCGCCTTACCGGAATCTGAATCCGGAAAAACGATGAATCGCAGGGTTAAGCGTCCGCTGAAAGGCTTGGTTATGAAGCTGCTAACGGCCCGTCCCTGCGCACGGAAAAGCTCTTGGGCTCCAGCAGGAAGCGGCGCGATCTTTCGCGCAGCGGCTTTTCGACAAGCACGTAAACAGCCACGCTAAGGGTGATCGTTGCAGCCAGAACGCAAGCATAGGCCAGCGCCGCGGCGGGCGCGTCGAGCTGCGGCGTGGACCGACCGTAGATCATGACATCGGGGGCTTTCAGGACGATACGCACGAATTGATTGGCGACCCACAGAACAAGGGTGTGGGCCATATAGAGCGAATAGGAAATGACGCCCAGAAGAACCAGCGGCCTGCGCGTGAGAAGATTATGGGTCGGCCCGGCAGGGCAAGAGGCCAGCGAAAAGATGAGCGCGGCGGTGAGCGGATAAACGCCCAGATCATAGGTCAGCGTCGGCTTCCAGTGAATAAAGGCTGCAAGCGCGGCCAGCGCCATCGCGGGCGCCCAGACAGGCGCTGACCAGTCTCGCATGCGGCGCAATCTGGCGATCATGCATCCAAGGCTGAAGCCCGCGACGCATTGCAGCATCAGTTCAAATCCATAGGTGCGACCAGTCGCGATCATGATGATCGAAGCCAGAAAAAGGCCTGCCATTGCTGCATCTTTGAACTTGCCCGTGACAAGAATCGTGAGGCCAAAAAGTAGATACATGTAAAACTCGACGCTGATCGACCATGCAGCGGCGTTGAACGTCAACGCGTTATCGCCAGGGCCGACGGCATGCAGCAAAAAAAGATGCTGAACACCCGCTTCAAGGGTGTTCACCTCGAAGGGATTTGTGTTCGCTGCGGCGATTCCAAAACGCGTTTGCGCAATCCATTTCAGCGTCTCGACGCCTAAAAACGCCGCCAGAAACAGGAGATGAACGGGATAGAGCCGCGCAAAGCGCAAGAACTGAAAGCGCGCGAGATCGCGCACGCTGTGAATGCGTTCCCCATAGGCGCCGTAAATGACAAAGCCCGATAGAACGAAAAACAAATTCACCATCAAATAGGAATTGCGCACAAAGCCGATGTCGTGAAACGCCGCGTTCCATGCCGGAATATGATGAACGACGATCAGCAGAGCTGCGAGCCCGCGCAAGCTCTCCAGTGAATCCAGACGCGAAAAATTCGATTGAGAAGAGGTCTGCATCTGTTTGCCTCCGGGCGCTTGACGTTACGGAAACGTCTGCAGGACAGGCTTTTCCTTATAAACGCCAGAGGTAAATGCGCAGTAAGCGTTCCTAGAGCGGGATGTTGTCGTGCTTCTTCCACGGGTTTTCCAGCTCCTTGTGGCGGAGCATGGCGAGCGCGCGGGCGATGCGGCGGCGGGTGGAATGGGGCATCACCACTTCATCGATGTAGCCGCGCTCGGCGGCCACGAACGGCGACAGGAAGCGCTCCTCGTATTCCCTGGTGCGGGCCGCGATCTTGTCCTTGTCGCCGATATCGGCGCGGAAAATAATCTCGACCGCGCCCTTGGCGCCCATGACCGCGATTTGCGCTGTGGGCCAGGCGTAATTGACGTCGCCGCGCAAATGTTTGGAGGCCATGACGTCATAGGCGCCGCCAAACGCTTTGCGCGTGATCAGCGTCACCTTCGGCACTGTCGCCTCCGCATAGGCGAACAGCAGCTTGGCTCCGTGCTTGATGAGGCCGCCATATTCCTGCGCCGTCCCCGGCAGGAAGCCCGGCACGTCCACAAAGGTCACGATGGGAATATTGAACGCATCGCAAAAGCGCACGAAACGGGCGGCTTTTCGTGAGGCGTCCGAATCCAGCACGCCCGCCAGCACCATCGGCTGGTTGGCGACAAAGCCGACGCTGCGACCGTCCATTCGGCCAAAGCCGACCACGATATTGCGCGCGTGGGCTTCCTGAATCTCGAAGAAATCGCCCTCGTCGACGACTTTCGTAATCAGTTCTTTCACGTCATAGGGCTTGTTGGGATTATCGGGAATGAGCGTGTCGAGCGACATGTCGATGCGGTCAACATCGTCAAATGCTGGCCATTCTGGAATTTCGTCGCGATTGGATGCAGGCAGGAAATCAATCAGCCGGCGCATTTGAAGCAGCGCCTCGACGTCGTTCTCATAGGCGCGGTCGGCGATGGAGGATTTGGTGGTGTGGACGGAGGCGCCGCCGAGTTCTTCGGCGCTCACGGTCTCGTTGGTGACGGTCTTCACCACGTCCGGCCCGGTGACGAACATGTAGCTGGTGTCGCGCACCATGAAGATGAAATCGGTCATGGCGGGCGAGTAAACGTCGCCGCCCGCGCACGGCCCCATGATGAGCGAGATTTGCGGGATGACGCCCGACGCCAGCACGTTGCGCTGGAACACCTCGCCATAGCCGCCAAGGGCCGCCACGCCTTCCTGAATGCGCGCGCCGCCGGCGTCGAACAGGCCGATGATCGGCGCCTTGTTCTTCAGCGCCATGTCCTGAATCTTGCAGATCTTCTGCGCATGCGTCTCCGACAGCGAGCCGCCGAACACGGTGAAATCCTTGGCGAAAACATAGACGACCCGGCCATTGACCGTGCCCCAGCCCGTCACCACGCCGTCGCCGGGGATCTTGTCGCCCTGGTCCATGCCAAAATCGGTGCAGCGATGCTGCACGAACATGTCGAATTCCTCAAACGACCCATGGTCCAGCAAAAGCTCGATCCGCTCGCGCGCCGTCAGCTTGCCGCGCTTGTGCTGCGCGTCAATCCGCGCCTGCCCGCCGCCCAGACGAGCATTGGCGCGGCGGTCTTCGAGGGAATCGAGGATGGATTTCATGGGGTCTGTCCCGGGATCGCGTGGCGTTTGCAAGTTTGTAGCACGGGCGCGGGGGCGGGCGGTATGCGACGGATGGGGGAGGGGTAAATGTTCAGCAGCAAGGCGTCATCAGCATCGCCTGCGCCCAGCCCCTGCCTTTTCCCCCTATCGTCCCGCCCCCGCGAGCGCATTCAGGCGTGCTCTGGCGGCGCTGACGCCGCCGTCGATGGCGCGCTGGTAGAGTTCTGCGGCTTTGGCGGGGTCGGGCTTGATGCCGCGCACGTTCCATTGGGCGAGCAAAGCGGGATCGTAGGTTTCGGCCAGCGTTAATGTGGCCTGTC
>CANJPM010000116.1 GCA_947476075.1 Beijerinckiaceae bacterium | reverse complement strand
GCTGACGCAAGGGCCACCCTCTCCCGTTTTACGGGAGAGGGATTCGCTCACCTTCTTCCCTCTCCCGTCTGTGACGGGAGAGGGTGGCCCCGCTTAGCGGGGTCGGGTGAGGGCGCTTAGGCTTTGCTCGCCTTTTTAGCCGCTTTCTTCGCCGCCTTTTTAGCAGGAGCCTTCTTCGCAGCAGGAGCTTTCTTTGCAGCCGCTGCTTTCTTGGCAGGCGCCTTTTTCGTCGCGGCCTTCTTTGCGGCCCCCTTCTTCGCGGGCGCTTTCTTCTTCACGGCTGCGGGGCCGCCCTTTTCGTCGATCAATTCAATCGCGTCCTGCAGACTGATCGATTCAGCCGACATTGATTTGGGCACGTTCGCATATACTTTGCCGACCGCGACATAAGGCCCGAAACGGCCTTCGCGCACGCTGATCGTGCCGCCTTGCGGATGCTCGCCGAGTACGCGCCCATCGACGGCTGCGCCCTCGCCAGCTTCGCGCGCGTTGAGCAGCGCGATGGCTTCCTCCAGCGTCACCTCGTCGGGGCTCTTGCCCTTGGGGATGTTGGCGTTGACCTTCTTCCAGTTCACGTAAGGCCCGTATTTTCCGGACTTCACGGCGATGGCGCCGCCCTTGGGATGGTCGCCGAGCGCGCGGCCGGGCTGCGGCCCAAAGCGGCTGGCGCCGCCGCCGCCGGATTCCTTCGTGACGATGAGATCAATGGCGCGATTGGCGCCAATCTCCAGCACATCGTCGTCGCGGCCAATGTTGGCGTAGGTTTTCTGATGCTGCACATAAGGACCAAAGCGGCCGATATTGGCGACAATCGGCTCGCCGGTGGTGGGATGTTTGGCCACTTCGCGCGGCAGCGATAACAAAGCGAGCGCTTTTTCAAGCGTCACGTCGTCTTTCGACAAGCCCTTGGGCAGCGATGAGCGCTTTGGCTTTTCCGCCTCGCCCAATTGCACATAGGTGCCAAAGCGGCCGTCGCGCAGCGTTACCTCATCGCCCGTGTCAGGGTCAAAGCCCAGTGAGCGCACGCCGGGGCGATCGCCGGCCACGCCTTCCGCCTTTTCGCCGGTGGCTTGCTGAGAGAGCGTGCGCGTATAGCGGCATTCGGGATAGTTGGAACAGCCGACGAACGCGCCGAACTTTCCAAGCTTCAGCGACAGGCGCCCGGCGTTACAAGAGGGGCAACCGCGCGGATCGCCGCCGTCCGCCTTGGCGGGGAAAATATGCGGGCCGAGAAGCTCGTTGAGATTGTCCAGCACTTCGGTCGTACGCAGGTCTTTGGTCTGCGCGACGGCTGCGGAAAAGTTCGTCCAGAACTCCCGCAGCACGTCTTTCCAATTGATCTCGGCGTTGGCGACAAGATCAAGTTTCTCCTCCAGCGCAGCGGTGAAATCATATTCCACATAGCGCGTGAAGAAACTTTCAAGGAATGCGACGACGAGGCGGCCCTTGTCTTCAGGATACAGGCGCTTTTTGTCGAGCCGCACATATTCGCGGTCGCGCAACACGGCGAGCGTTGAAGCGTAGGTCGAGGGGCGCCCGATGCTCAGCTCTTCCATGCGCTTGACGAGCGTGGCCTCGGTGAAGCGCGGCGGCGGCTCGGTGAAGTGCTGGCTGGATTCAATGCTTTCGCGCTTCAGGAGATCGCCCGCATTCATCGGCGGCAAGCGGCTGCTCTCTTCGTCTTCCTCGTCGTCCTTGCCTTCCTGATACAAAGTCAGAAAGCCGTCGAAGCGCACGACTTGTCCGGTGGCGCGCAAATCAATGCGCTTGTATTTAGCGCCCTCGACCTCGGCTGCGATCTCAACCGTGGTGCGCTCCAGCTCCGCCGATTCCATCTGGCTGGCGATGGTGCGGGTCCAGATCAGCTCGTAAAGCCGGGCCTGATCCTTATCCAGCGCCTTCAGCAGCTGGCGGGGGAGGCGGGTCATATCGGTCGGGCGCACGGCCTCATGGGCTTCTTGCGCATTCTTGTGCTTGGTCGAATATTTGCGCGGAACGCCTGGCACGTATTTCGGGCCGTATTCCTTTTCAATCACGCGGCGCGCGCCCGCAATCGCTTCGGGCGCCATGTCGACGCCGTCGGTGCGCATATAAGTGATAAGACCGACCGTCTCGCCGCCAAGGTCCACGCCTTCATAAAGACGCTGCGCCACGCGCATGGTGTGGGCGGGCGCAAACCCCAGCTTGCGCGAGGCTTCCTGTTGCAGCGTCGAGGTGGTGAACGGTGCGTAGGGGTGGCGCTTTGCAGGCTTGGCTTCAACTGAAACCACGCTGATCTTTGCAGCCTCCAGCGCAGATTTGAACGCCTGCGCGTCCTCGCCATTGCCCACGTCGAGACGCTGAATGCGCTTGCCGTCGGCGCCGACGAGGCGAGCGACGAACGACGCGTCGTCCTTGGTCTTCAGGTTTGCAAGAATGGTCCAGTATTCGCGGGCGACGAACTTCTCAATCTCAAGCTCGCGGTCGCAGACAAGACGCAGCGAGACCGATTGCACGCGGCCAGCCGAGCGCGCGCCGGGCAGCTTGCGCCACAATACGGGGGAGAGCGTGAAGCCGACGAGATAATCGAGCGCGCGACGGGCGAGATAGGCGTCCACCAATGCGGCGTCGATCTCGCGCGGGTTACGCATGGCTTCCAGAATGGCGCTCTTGGTGATGGCGTTGAACACCACGCGCTGGACGACCTTGTCCTTGAGCACTTTCTTGGCGCGCAACACTTCCAGCACATGCCAGGAAATCGCCTCGCCTTCGCGATCAGGGTCGGTCGCCAGAATGACGGTGTCGGCGTCCTTGACCGCTTTTGCGATGTCGGAAAGGCGCTTGCCAGCCTTGGCGTCGACCTCCCATTGCATCTCAAAATCGTTCTCGACATCCACCGAGCCGTCTTTGGCGGGCAGGTCGCGCACATGTCCGAACGAGGCGAAAACCTCGTAATCCCTGCCAAGATATTTGTTGATCGTCTTGGCCTTGGCCGGAGATTCGACGATGACGACTGCATTCATTGCGCGGGAGTCCTGGTGGCCAAACGCCTGAATTCTTTAGGAAACGCTCCGTCATGACGCGGCGTTCGCGGGATGATGCGCCGTGGCGGAGCCCCTTCGTTCGGTGGCGGAACATGGTGGAGGGGGGGCTGTGTGTCAAATCGCGACCGTCGTCGCAACAGTTGGCGGGCGCGCGCACGGGCGTTGCGTGAGCACATATATATGGTGCGACCAGCGCACTTGCAGCCAGGCGTGCGCTGGCCTATCAGCACCATTCATGAGCGCCCATCGTACGCACTTTCCCCACCAGCACCTGCTCGGCATCGCCGGGCTGAGCCGTCCGGACATTGAGGCTTTGCTCGACATGGCGGAGGACGCCGTGGCGCTTTCGCGTCGCGCCGACAAGAAGCGCTCGATCCTGAGCGGTCGCACGCAGATCAATCTGTTCTTTGAAGCCTCCACCCGTACGCAGGCCTCCTTTGAGCTGGCGGGCAAAAGGCTCGGCGCCGACGTCATGAACATGTCGGTCGCCACCTCGTCCGTCAGCAAGGGAGAGACGCTTATTGATACGGCGGTGACGCTGAACGCGATGCGTCCGGACGTGATCGTGGTGCGCCATCAGCATTCGGGCGCCGTGCATCTGCTGGCGCGCAAGGTTTCGTGCTGCGTGGTCAACGCTGGCGACGGCAGCCATGAGCACCCGACGCAGGCGCTGCTCGACGCTTTGACGATCCGCCGCAACAAGGGGCGCATCGAGGGGCTTGTGGTGGCGATCTGCGGCGACGTGCTGCATTCGCGCGTGGCGCGCTCCAACATGATTTTGCTGGCCCAGCTTGGCGCCCGCGTGCGCGTGGTCGGCCCTTCGACGCTGCTGCCGCCGGGCGTAGAGCGCATGGGCGTTGAAGTGCATCGCACGATGGAGAGCGGCATACGCGACGCCGACATTGTGATGATGCTGCGCCTGCAACGCGAGCGCATGAACGGCGCCTTCGTGCCCTCGCTGAAAGAATTCGCCCGCTTCTACGGGCTCGACGAAGAGAAGCTGAAATGGGCCAAGCCGGATGCTTTGGTCATGCATCCTGGCCCTATGAACCGGGGCGTCGAGATTGACAGCGCGGTGGCCGACGGGCCGCGCTCGCTGGTGACGGAACAAGTGGAAATGGGCGTCGCCGTGCGCATGGCCGTGCTGGAGGCGCTGGCGCAGAATCTGCCGCAGGGGTGAGGGTGGTGGTCGCCCTCATCCGTCGTTTGCTGACGCAAACGCCACCTTCTCCCGCCTGCGGGAGAAGGAAGAGCCTCGATCCTTCCTTCCCTTCTCCCGCAGGCGGGAGAAGGTGGCGCGCAACGCGCGACGGATGAGGGGTAACCCTTGCGATTTGTCTTGCCGCCTCGCTCGGAGTATCGAACCTTTATGACATCGCCTCGCCCCACCGCCTTCATCAACGCCCGCGTTCTCGATCCGGCCTCCGGCAGGCTGGAGAGCGGCGGCGTGTTTGTGGATGAGGGCTCCATTGTTGAATTTGGCGCCAGCGTTACGCAGGCCAACGCCGGCGCGCAAACGCTGGTCATTGATTGCGGCGGCGACGTCGTCTCGCCTGGCCTTATTGATATGCGCGCGTTTGTGGGCGAACCCGGCGCAACCCATCGCGAGACCATCGCCAGCGCCAGCGCGGCGGCGGCTGCTGGCGGAATCACCACGATCATCGCCACGCCGGACGCCAACCCGCCGGTGGATGGGGCTGCGGCGGTCGATTACCTGCTGCGACGCGCGACCGAAAAGTCGCTGGTGCGCCTGCTCCCCAGCGCTGCTTTGACCAAGGGTCTTGCGGGTCATGAGATCGCCGAGATCGGCCTGCTCAAGGAAGCGGGCGCGGTCGCGTTCTCCAACGGCGCGCGCTCGGTGGCCTCGGCGCAGGTGATGCGCCGCGCGCTCACCTACGCCCGCGATTTCGGCGTGTTGGTGATTCATCTGGCCGAAGATTTCGAGCTTGCCAGCGCAGGCGTCATGAACGAGGGCGAGTTCGCCAGCCGCCTTGGCCTGCCGGGCGTGCCGATGGAAGCTGAATCCATTGTGCTGGATCGCGATATGCGCCTCGTGCGCCTGACGCTTGGCGAACACGCCAATGGCGCGCGCTATCATGCGGCGCTTGTTACCTGCGCGATGTCGCTTGACGTGATTGCGCAGGCAAAAGCTGCGGGACTGCCCGTCACCTGCGGCGTATCCATCAACCATCTCACGCTGAATGAGACGGACGTTGGCGATTATCGCACCTTCCTCAAGATCGCCCCGCCCTTGCGCTGCGAGACCGAGCGGCTGTCGCTGGTCGAGGCTTTGGCGTCCGGTCTGATCGACGTGATCTGTTCCGACCACAACCCGCAGGACGTCGAGGCCAAGCGCGTGCCCTTCAGCGAGGCTGAATATGGCGCCGTGGGGCTGGAGACGATGCTGGCCGCAGGTTTGCGATTGGTGCATTCGGGCCAAGTGTCGCTGGGCCGCCTGATCGGCGCGATGACGCTGCGCCCGGCTGAAATTCTCGGGCTCCCGCAGGGGCGTCTCGCCAAGGGCGCGCCCGCCGATCTCATCGCGTTCGATCCAGACGAGCCTTTCGTGGTGGACGCGGCTCGCCTGCGTTCGCGCTCCAGGAACACGCCGTTCGACGGCGCGCGCCTTGAGGGCGTGGTGAAAACGACCATGGTCGCCGGCGCTATTGTTGGCGCACAGGCTCAATAAATTCGGGCCGGGAGGGTCCGCATCATGTTTCCCGATTTAACAACCAATCTCGCAACCCTCGCCTTCGGATATCTTTTGGGCTCGATTCCCTTCGGGCTCGTGCTGACCAAAATCGCAGGCACGCAGGATTTGCGCACAATCGGCTCCGGAAATATTGGAGCGACCAACGTTCTGCGCACGGGGCGCAAGGGGCTGGCGGCGGCCACATTATTGCTTGATGCTTTCAAGGGCACGCTGGCGGTGCTGGTCGCGCTGTCTTACGGAGGCGAATATTCCGGCGTGCTGGCAGGACTTGGCGCGTTTCTGGGACATCTTTATCCAATCTGGCTGAAATTCAACGGCGGCAAGGGCGTTGCGACATATCTGGGCGTAGCGCTTGGGCTGGCGTGGCCGGGCGCGCTGGTGTTCGCCCTCGTGTGGCTGGGGACGGCTGCGATCACGCGCTATTCGTCAGCAGCGGCGCTGGCCGCCAGCGCCGCAACTCCGATTGCGCTGTGGGCGATGGGGCGCTCGCAGCCTGCCGAATTGTTCGCGGCGCTCGCATTGTTGTTGTGGTTCAAGCACAAGCCCAATATCGAGCGTTTGCTGGCGGGGACCGAGAGCAAGATCGGGCGGAAGGAGACGCCTGAGGCATAAGGCTTCCAGCGTGAGGCTTCCAGCTTGAGAATTTGCCCGTGACCTTTGGTTCGATTTGAAGGAATATGAGCGCGTTTCATACGCTCCCTTTTGATCGGCCCGTTTTTATGAATTTATCTGACGAACAGCGGCTCGACTGGCTGCAATTGATCCGCAGCGACAACGTCGGCCCCAGTACTTTTCGCACGCTGGTCAACAAGTTCGGCGGCGCCCGCGCGGCGCTGGAAGCGCTGCCCGCGTTGATGAAACGCGCCTCTGGCGCCAGAGCGATACGTCTGGCCTCCCGCGCTGATTGCGAGCGCGAGATGGAGGCCACCCTGCGCTTTGGCGCGCTGCTGATCGCCTTGGGAGAGCCTGAATATCCGCCGGCCCTGCGCGAGATCGACGCCCCGCCGCCATTGTTGTGCGTGAAGGGAGAATTGCCGGTTCTGAAGCGCCCGATGGTCGCCATTGTCGGCGCACGAAACGCCTCCGCCGCAGGGCTCGCTTTCACAGAACGGCTCACGCATGAGTTGAGCGCGGCTGAATACGTCATCGCCTCTGGCCTCGCGCGCGGCGTCGATCAACGCGCCCATCGCGCCGCCTTGCGCACAGGCACTGTGGCTGTGCTGGCGGGCGGGCTTGATCGCGTTTATCCGCCCGAGCACGTCGACTTATCGGAAGAGATTTGCGCCCATGGCGCGCTGGTGTCTGAAATGCCGCTGGGGTGGGAGCCGCGCGGGCGCGATTTTCCGCGTCGCAACCGCATCGTTTCGGGATTGGCGATGGGCATTGTGGTTGTGGAGGCCGCGCGCAAGTCGGGCTCGCTCATCACTTCGCGCTTTGCCAACGAGCAGGGACGGGAGGTGTTCGCCGTGCCCGGCTCGCCGCTCGATCCGCGTGCGGAGGGAACGAACGATCTTCTGCGGCAGGGCGCGACGCTGTGCACATGCGGCGCCGATGTGATCGACGCTTTGGCCCCAACGGCCTCCGGCTTTGCGCCGCTGCGCACCACTTTGTTCGAGGACGTCGGCAATCTGCCCGCCTCCGAACCATTGTGGGACGAGACGGATCTTTTCGGAGATCCTGCGCCGCCGCTCAGTCAGGAGGGGTTGCAATTGGACGAGGAGAGCGCGCCTGCGATCGTTCCGCCGGTTGTTCAATTGGCGGCGCGAATCGACGCGCGCTCGCTGGAGGATCGGCTGGCCGATTTACTTGGGCCGGCGCCGGTCGGGATCGATGATCTGGTGCGCGCCTCCGGGGCCAGCGCGGGCGAGGTACTGGCGATTTTGCTCGATCTGGAATTGCAGGGCAGGGCGACGAGACGCGGCAATCTCGTCACCAGCTAGCTAATCTTCGGCGTCCCGCGCCGCAAGCTCCGCTTCAACCCGCGCCATGGCCAGCAAATAGCCCAGGGTTTCCAGCCCGGCGGAGGCCGCCAGCACCGTCAGCTCCCCAGTCATCTGGGCGATGTAGCGGGCGGTCTCGCCAGCTTCCGGGATGTCGACGTCGACTTCAGGCGCAATGGCCCACCCCATCGTCTCGGGAGCCTCGTGCGTGCTTTCCGGCGTGCTCGCCTTGGGAGCGTTGGCATGCTGGCTGCGACCTGCGGGTCTGGACATGTCTGGGCCTCCTGAACTGGCCTGCTCGACCCAGCGGCTAAGCCTGGGCAATCATGTTGTAGCACAACCTTTACCGCTGTCCATGGGCTCTGCCTAAACCTTGGGTTGCATTTGCACAACCGTTTCGCGCGGCGAACTTTGTGCAAAGCGCCTTGCGGCAGCATCGCCAGGCGCCTCACCCACCACGTCATGGCCGGGCTTGTCCCGGCCACCCACGTTGTCGTGAGCTTTGCTTTTAACATTCCAAGCCACGGACTTGCGCCGTCTGCGTGGATGGACGGGACAAGCCCGTCCATGACGGCGGAGAGATGCGGGCGACCCTTCAATATCTAAAGCTTGCAGCAACAACAGCCGCCAAGCCTCAAGCCTTCTGCGCCCGCAAGATCGCCTGCAACCGATCCAGCGCGCCCTGCAAAATATAGGCGGCGGCCATGCGGTCCACCACTTGCGCGCGTTTGGCGCGCGAGGCGTCCTGGTCGATCAGGGCGCGCGTGACGGCGGCGGTGGAGAGGCGCTCGTCCCAGAAGATAAAGGGCCGGCGGTCCAGCGGCGCCATTGAGCGCACGAAGGCGCGGGTTGCTTGCGCGCGCGGGCCTTCGCTTGAGTCCATGTTGAGCGGCAGACCGATCACGAAGGCGGCGACCTCGTGTCTGTCAGCCAGTTCGACCAGCCGCTTTGCGTCGGCGCCGAATTTTGTGCGCTGGATTGTCTCCAGCGGCGAGGCTAGCGTGCGCTCGACGTCAGACAAGCCCAGCCCAATGGTTTTTGTGCCCAGATCAAGCCCCATGACACGCGAGAAACGCCCTAAAGACGGGGCGATCTGTTCAAGCGTCGAGATATTGGGCAGGTTGCTCATGGAGCTGCGTAACATGGGACGGCCAATTCTGTCACGCTCGCCATGCGCTGCGCATTTGCGCGCGTATAGTTCGCAATGCTATAGCCAGCGCGCATTTAACGAACCATCGGAGTTGATATGTCCGTCGATCAAGCGACCGTCCGGCGCATAGCGCATCTGGCGCGCATCGCGGTGAAGGACGAAGACGTGCCGCACCTCCAGCAGGAGCTGAACGCCATTCTCGCCTTTGTCGAGGAATTGGGCGCAGTCGATGTTGAAGGCGTGGAGCCGATGACGTCTGTCATTCCCATGAAGATGAAGCTGCGCGCCGACGTCGTGACCGATCACGCCGGCGCCGACGTCGTCGTCGCCAATGCGCCCGCGCGCGAGGATAACTTTTTCACGGTGCCCAAGGTCGTCGAGTGAGGCGCAGCTTTTAAGTCGCGCTTCGTTCCGGCCCGTTTCATCTTCGAGAACGCCATCATGACTCAATTAAACGAATTCACTCTCGCGCAGGCGCGCGACGCCATCGCCTCAAAACAGGTCTCCGCCGTCGAGTTGACGAAAGCGCATATTGCGGCGATCGAAAACGCCCGCGCGCTTGGCGCTTTCGTCGCCGAGACGCCCGATCAGGCGCTTGCAATGGCCGCCGCCGCCGACGCGCGCGTCGCCAGGGGCGAGGCTGGGCCGCTTGAAGGTCTGCCCATCGGCGTGAAGGATCTCTACGCCACCAAGGGCGTGCACACGCAGGCGTGCAGCCACATTCTTGACGGCTTCAAGCCGGCTTATGAATCCTCCGTCACCGCCAATCTGTGGCGCGACGGCGCGGTGATGCTGGGCAAGCTGAACATGGACGAATTCGCCATGGGCTCGTCCAACGAGACGTCGTTCTATGGTCCCGTCGCCTCGCCGTGGTTGCCTGTTGGTTGGAGCGAAGACAAGGCGCGCGCTGCGGCCGCCACCAAAGACAAGAAGGGTCTGCTGGTGCCCGGCGGATCGTCCGGCGGCTCGGCGTCGGCTGTGGCTGCGCGCCTTTGCCTTGGCGCCACAGCATCCGACACAGGCGGCTCGATCCGCCAGCCTGCTGCTTTCACCGGAACAGTTGGCATCAAGCCGACCTATGGCCGCTGCTCGCGCTGGGGCATGGTGGCGTTCGCGTCCTCGCTCGATCAGGCCGGGCCGATTGCGCGCAATGTGCGCGATTGCGCGATCATGCTGCGCTCCATGGCCGGCTTCGATCCCAGGGACACGACGAGCGTCGATGCGCCTGTGCCTGATTACGAGAAGGCCATCGGCGCCTCGATCAAGGGTCGTAAAATCGGCATTCCGAAAGAATACCGCGTGGACGGCATGTCGGAGGAGATCGACTCCCTCTGGAGCCGGGGCGTCGAATGGTTGCGCGCGGCGGGCGCCGAGATCGTCGAGATTTCGTTGCCGCACACCAAATATGCGCTGCCAGCTTATTACATTGTTGCGCCGGCGGAAGCCTCTTCCAACCTCGCCCGCTATGACGGCGTGCGCTACGGATTGCGGGTCGCGGGTCGCGACATTCAGGAAATGTACGAGAATACCCGTGCGGAAGGCTTCGGGCCGGAAGTGCGTCGCCGCATTATGATCGGCGCCTATGTGCTCTCGGCTGGATATTACGACGCTTATTATGTGCGCGCGCAGAAAATCCGCACGCTCATCCGTCGCGATTTTGAAGCCGCGTTCTCCGCTGGCGTCGACGCTATCCTCACACCGGCCACGCCGTCCGCCGCGTTTGGCATCGGCGAGAAGACGAGCGCCGATCCGGTTGAGATGTATCTCAACGACGTGTTCACCGTGACGGTGAACATGGCTGGCCTTCCGGGCCTTGCCGTGCCTGCGGGATTGTCGAAAGACGGCCTGCCGTTGGGCCTGCAATTGATTGGCCGCCCATTCGACGAAGAGACGCTTTTCTCGCTCGCGCAAGTGGTTGAAGATGCCGCTGGCCGCATTGATCTGCCAAAGCCCTGGTGGAGCTGAGCCGCTTTAGTCGCCGGGAATGCGTGACGCGTGTGTTGCTGCGGGCGTCGCGTTCTTGATCGGCGCCGGGAACCCTTGCGTCGGGCTTGCGTTGGCTCTCTCGCAACGCTTTGCGGTCGGACCGTTCGCCAGGAAGGAACACGTATGAAGCCGGC
>CANJPM010000115.1 GCA_947476075.1 Beijerinckiaceae bacterium | reverse complement strand
GCAAGGCCCGGCGCGCGACGATCCGGCCGCCCATGCGCAATTTCTGCCGATCATGGCCGATCAGGCACGCCGCATGTCGCGCCTCATCGACGACCTGTTGTCATTGTCGCGCATCGAGCAGACCCAGCACGTACGCCCGAGCGCGCGCGTCGATATGGCGGAGATCGTACGCCGCTCAATGGATGAATTATCCCCTCTGGCGCATGAAGAACGCGCAATCGTCGCCTTCCACGCCCCGCAAAGCGCGTGGGTTGTCGGCGATGCCGACGAGCTGATCCGCGTGGTTGAAAACCTGATCGAAAACGCGATCAGATATGGCGCAAAGCCCAATGAGCCCGCGCGGGTGACGATCGACCTGTCGCAGGTTGGTCGCGAAATCGTGTTGACGATCCGGGATGAGGGGCCGGGCATCGCGCGCCAGCATATTCCCCGCCTGACCGAACGCTTCTATCGCGCCGACGCCAACGCAAGCCGCGCAAAAGGGGGCACGGGATTGGGGTTGGCGATTGTGAAGCATATCGTCGTGCGCCATTCAGGCCGTCTCGTCATTGAGAGCGAGACTGGGCAGGGCGCATGCTTTAGCGTGATAATCCCTGAATACAAAAACGAGGCGTAATCGCCCCGTTTTGTAATGCTTTCTGAATGTATTTTTAGCCCAGACGCTGCATCTGCTGGGCGCGACGCTCGCGTTCGCGGCGCCTGTCTTGTGCTGGCTGGTAGGCCATGCGCGAATGATGCGCGCAATACGAGGCGCCGACATCGGAGCGGGCGCCGCAATAGCGGAAGTCCGGCTGCGAGGGGTCGCCAAGCGGCCAGCGACACATCGCCTCGCGCAATTCCATGATGGTGACGCGCTCGCAGATCGGCACGACGACCTCTTCCACTGGGCGGGGCGCCGGCGCTTCAAATGTGCGGGCCTCGATCACCATTACCGTATTGCCGCGCACGGCGGTCATGGGGCGCGACTGGACCGGCTTGGCGACGCGCGGCGCCTGAACGCGCGGACGCGCAGCGGCCGCCGGAGCGTTGGTCTTCACCCGCCCCGAAAGGCCGAGGCGATGAACCTTGCCGATGACGGCGTTACGGGTGATCCCGTTCGAAAGCTCCGCCGCTATCTGGCTTGCGCTCAGGCCATCGGTCCAAAGCTTGCGCAGAAGGTCGACTCGTTCATCGGTCCAGGACATGCGTCCTCCTCAGGGTCCGTGGCGAGAATCCGTACGCAATCAGGCGCCGGCTCCGCCGGCGTCGCTCAACGCGAAGGAAACTCTATTAAGAAGGTCCGCCGCACACATAATGTCGTAGTGGACAGGGCGGAAATTACACTACCTGTTGAATCACACGCAAGGCGCGCGATCCTGTTTGCAGGTACGATTGCAGCGTTTTCCCCAAGCATTACGCGTTTACCCACCGTCATGACAAAAAACGGACGGCCTGTTCCCGCGCCCGCAAGGTTTCGCGCGTTCCCTAAAGCCCTATTGCGGCTTTATTTGACCCGCACTCGGGAAAAACATAAAATAAAAATTCAAATTTGCGTCGCCATGTCGGCTGCGCCAAGCTTGCTGCCGCCAAGCCTGCCGCCACCATGCCAGCTGCCGCCCTTGGGGCGGCAGTTTGATTTTTGGCTCAGCTTTTGGCGCCAGTTCGATTTTGTGGCCGGTTTTCAGGCTCCAAAAGTCTAGCTCGAGTTGAGTGCCTTCCGATAACGCCGAGTTTCTCCAAAACCCGCCAGACCCCGGTTCAATACAATGTCACAGCCAGCTAACCAGACGCCGTCAGCTCTCCTTCCTACCTATGCCCGCGCTGACGTTGCGTTCGTGCGAGGTCAGGGCGCGTGGCTTGAGGCTGAGGATGGGTCGCGCTATCTGGACTTTGGCGCCGGCATCGCCGTTTGCGCCCTTGGTCATTCCCACCCAAGGCTTGTTGAGGCGCTGATCGAGCAGGGCCGCAAGCTCTGGCACGTCTCCAATCTGTTTCGTATTCCCCAGGCCGAGGCTTTGGGCGCGAAACTGACTCAGGCGACGTTCGCCGATTACGTCTTCTTCGCCAATTCCGGCGCCGAGGCGCTGGAAGGCGCGATCAAGACAGCTCGCAAATATCACGCCGCCAGCGGCCATCCCGAGCGCTTCCGCCTCATTACCTTTGAGGGCGCGTTCCATGGCCGCACGCTGGCCACGATAGCAGCGGGGGGCAACCCCAAATATATCGAGGGCTTTGGCCCGAAGGTGGACGGGTTCGATCCCGTGCCGTTCGGCGATCTGGCAGCGGCTGAAGCGGCCATCGGGCCGGCGACGGCGGGCATATTGGTCGAGCCCATTCAGGGCGAGGGCGGCATTCGCGTGCCGTGCCCTGTCTTCTTGCAGGGACTGCGCGCCTTGTGCGACAGGCATGGCCTGCTGCTGGTGCTGGACGAAGTGCAAAGCGGCATGGGGCGAACGGGAAAACTGTTCGCCCATGAACTGGTGGGCGTGACCCCCGACATCATGGCCGTGGCCAAGGGAATCGGCGGCGGCTTCCCGCTGGGCGCGTTCCTGACCACGCGCGAGGCTGGCAAGGGCATGGTGCTCGGCTCGCACGGCACGACTTACGGCGGCAATCCGCTGGCGACCGCCGTTGGCCTGGCCGCGCTGGATCTGATCCTTGCGCCGGGCTTCCTTGACCATGTGAAGCAGACCGGCCTGAAGTTGAAGCAGAAGCTCGCTGGCCTGATGGAAAAGCACCCCGATATCATCGCGCAAGTGCGCGGCGAGGGGCTGTTGCTGGGCTTGGCGCTGCATGTGGTGAACGGCGATTTCGCTATGGCGGCGCGCGCACAGCATATGCTTGTCATACCCGCCGGCGATAATGTGGTGCGGCTTCTGCCGCCGCTGATTATCGACGATTCCGACATCGAGGAAGCGATCTCGCGCCTTGATCGGACCTGCCAGCATTTTAAAAGCGCGCAGCCCGGCGCTGGAGCAAATAAATGAACCCGGTTTTGCAGCCCCGCCATTTCCTCGATCTGCCGGATGTGTCGGCGGAAAACTTGCGCGCCATTCTCGACGCCGCCGCCGCCATCAAGAAGCGTCGGGTCAAGGGCGTACGCGCCGATTTTCGCCCGCTTGAGGGCAAGGTTTTGGCGATGGTGTTCGACAAGCCCTCAACCCGCACCCGGGTGTCGTTCGACGTTGGGTTCCGGGAGCTGGGCGGCGAAACCATCATGCTGACGGGTGCGGAAATGCAGCTGGGGCGCGGCGAAAGCATCGGCGACACCGCGCGCGTGCTGTCGCGTTTCGTCGACGCCATCATGATCCGAATTCTCGACCACGATGATATGCGCGAGCTGGCCGCCAGCGCGAGCGTGCCGGTCGTCAACGGGCTGACCAGGCGCAGTCATCCGTGCCAGATCATGGCCGACGTTCTCACCTTTGAAGAGCATCGGGGCCCGATCAAGGGGCGCACCATTGCGTGGGTTGGCGACAGCAACAATGTGCTGGCCAGCTGGATTCACGCCGCCCAGCGCTTCGACTTCTCGATCCGCGTGGCCACTCCGGCTGAATTGTCGCCCGGCCGCCCGATCCTCGATTGGGCCAAGGCAAATGGCGTGCGGCTCCATCTCACGAGCGATCCATTTGAGGCGGCCGAGGGCGCGCACGCAATCGTCACAGATTGCTGGGTCTCGATGGGCGATGAGGAAGAGGCGCGGCGCAGGCATAATCTGCTCTCGCCGTTTCAGGTCAATGCGAAGCTGATGGGCGCTGCGGCGCGCGACGCCTTGTTCATGCATTGCCTGCCCGCCCATCGCGGCGAGGAAGTCACCAACGAGGTGATGGACGGACCAAACTCCGTGGTCTTCGACGAGGCGGAAAATCGTCTGCACGCGCAGAAGGGCATCGTCTGCTGGGCGCTCGCGCCCGAGGCGATCGCCGGGTTTTGAAATAGAGTGAGTTTCATGAACGCATCGCAGCAATCTGGGCCTGTCTCCGACGCGGGGGACGCCGGCATGTTGGCCGACGACGTGGCGATCCCGTTCGCCGTGCTTCCGCTCGAAGTGCGCGGCCGGGTCGTGCGGCTGGGCGCCGCGCTTGACGTGCTGCTGGCTAACCACGGTTATCCGGTTCCCGTGGCGCGCGCTTTGGGCGAGGCGGCCACTTTGACGGCTTTGCTGGGAACCTCGCTCAAGTTCGAGGGCCGCTTCCAATTGCAGACCCGCAGCGACGGCGTGATCGATATGCTGGTGGTGGATTTCGACGCCCCCGACCGGCTGCGCGCCTTCGCCCGGTTCAAAGCTGACAAGCTGGACGAAGCGCTGGCCGCCGGCGCCGCCAGCCCGGCGCAATTGCTGGGCAAGGGCCATCTGGCTTTCACCATCGACCAGGGGCCTGAGATGTCGCGCTATCAGGGTGTGGTGTCGCTGACGGGCCAGGGACTTGAGGCTGCCGCCCACGAATATTTTTTGCGTTCCGAGCAGATCCCCACGCTGGTGCGTCTGGCGGTCGCCGAAGTGCTGGCGCCTGGCGCTCCGGCGCCCAATTGGCGCGCCGGCGGCTTGATCGTGCAGTTTTTGCCCGATTCGCCCGAGCGTCGCCGCATAGCCGATCTTGATCCCGGCGATGCGCCGGAGGGCGCCCAAATCGCCGCCTTCGCCGAAGACGATTTCTGGGCCGAGGCGCGCGCGTTGGCCGGAACTGTCGAGGATCACGAACTGGTCGATCCCGCGCTGTCGACCGAGCGCCTGCTTTATCGTCTGTTCCACGAGCGCGGCGTCACGGTATATGGGGCTGGCCCGCTGCGCCACGCCTGCCGCTGCTCGCGTGAGGGCATTGAGCTGATGCTGCGCGGTTTCAGCGTGCAGGAGCGCAAGGACATGGTGGGCGACGACGGGCGTATCGGCGTCACCTGCGAATTCTGCGGCGTGCCGCGCGATTTTGATCCCGCCGATTTTGCCGCCGACTAACCCAAACGAGCCCAAGCCCGCCCCTACCCAAATCGTGCGCCCTCCCGTATGGTCGCGCCATCATTAGAGACGTCAGGGATTTCGCCATGGCCGCCGACCATTCCACGCCGCACTTCCACAACCAGCCGGGCGTTCCCAGCGTTCGCGTGGGCGTGAAGGAATTCATGTGCATTGGCGCGCTGCCGCCGTTCGACCACCCCCACATCTTTATCGACATGGGCTCGGACACTGAAACCATCTGTCCCTATTGCTCGACCCGCTTCGTCTACGAGGCCGCGCTTGGCCCGCACGCGTCGCCCGCCGGGTGCGAGTGGACGGTCGCGGCCGACGCCTGACAAGACGGGCTGGCGCGCCAGCATGAGCCAAAAGCTTCACGTCATCATCGCAGGCGCCGGCATCGGCGGCCTGACGAGTGCGCTGGGACTGGCGCGCGCCGGCGTGCGTGTAACCGTGCTTGAGCGGGCGCCGTTCCTTGACGAGGTTGGCGCCGGGATACAGCTGTCCCCAAACGCCACGCGCATCCTGAGAGAGTTTGGCGCCCTCGACAGGCTGATGCTTTGTGCGATGACGCCAGAGGCGCTGCGCGTTCGGCGCGGCTCTAATGGCGGGCAGCTTATGCGCATGCCTCTTGGCGCGCTGGCCGACGCCCGCTGGGGCGCTCCCCATATCGTGGTTCATCGCGCCGATCTGCAGCGCGTGCTGGTGGAAGCCTGCACGCAAGCGGGCGTGGATTTGCGCACGGACGTCGATGTTCTGGGCTTCGCCAATCTGCCCGAAGGCGTTCAGATAGGCGCCAGGGAGCTTGGCGCGCATGTGCGCTTTGAAGGAGATCTGCTGATCGCCGCCGACGGACTTCGCTCGGCGATGCGGGAGCGGCTTGGGTTGGGGCTTGCCGACCGGCCGATCTATTCGGGACGCACCGCATGGCGCGCTTTGATCCCCGGGCCGCTCGCCCCGCCCGAGGCGTTACGGCTGGAGACCAATCTGTGGCTCGGTTCGCGCGCCCATATGGTGCATTACCCGCTGCGCGCCGGCGATCTCGTCAATGTCGTTGCAATCATCGAAGATCCGTGGCGCGACGAGGACAATTCCGATCCATGGCGCTCGGGCGAGACTGATCCACGCGCATTGCTTGCGGCCACGTCTGGCTGGTGCCGACAGGCGCGCGAGATTGTTTCCGCTGCGCCCGCATGGCGGCGCTGGCCATTGTTCGAGCGCCCGCCCGCCGTCCGCTGGAGCCTTGACGGCCGGGTGGCGCTGCTGGGCGATTCAGCCCATCCGATTTTGCCGTTTCTGGCGCAGGGCTCAGCGCTCGCGATCGAAGATTCCGAAGCGCTGGTGCGCCTGCTGGACGCCCATGGCCGCGACGTACCCGCCGCTCTTGGCGCCTATGAGGCCGAGCGCATGCCCCGCACCGCCGATATAGCCATCGCCTCGCGCCGTCAGGGCGCGATCTATCATATGTCCGGCCCGCTGGCGTTCGCCCGCGATTTGGTGATGGGCCGGTTGGGCATAGAGGCGATGATGGGCCGCATGGACTGGATCTACGGCTACGCGCAGGGCCGGGGCGGGCGCCCGCGGCTGTTGCCCTAGATCGCCTTTTCCTTCTCCCGAAGGCGGGAAGGACGAAGGAAGGCGCCGGCCACGCATGTGGAGCTTGTGCAAGGCGCGCGCGCCAGCTAATCCTGAGCCACCGCGGACGTGGCGAAACTGGTAGACGCAAGAGACTTAAAATCTCTCGGGTTATCCCGTGCGGGTTCGACCCCCGCCGTCCGCACCAAAGTTTGCGTTCAAGCCATCCGCCACAGGCAGGCCCTCCGCCACAGGCAAGCCATCCGTTACGGGAAAGTATGATGCTGGGTTTAGAGTTTTGGGAAATAGCGCTGATCGCCGCCGGCGGCGTCTGGGGTGCGTGGTTGTTTCGCAACAAGACCAAGAAGTGATCGGCTGCGCCTGACGCGCGGGTTCTTTCTCTTTTAAAATCAGATCTGCCGTTTCTTATTCACCCGCTGCGCTTGTGCGCGCGGGAGAGCAGTCTATTCTATAGCGTAACGGCCCGTAGCGGCCGGCGGGGAAACGCATAGAGAATTGCCTCATGGCTGAACAGGTCCGGGAAGAATTCGTTGAAATTGCGGGCGCGCGCGTCAGCGTGATGCGGGCGGGGCGCGGCGCGCCCCTGCTGTTCCTGCATGGCGCGGGCGGGCGTTCGTGGACGCCGCTGCATGACAGACTTGCGGAGCGCTTCGATGTGATGGCGCCCGAGCATCCTGGCTTTGGTCGCTCGGCGCTGCCCGAATGGATGCTCTCCATCGCTGACCTTGCGCTGTTCTATCTCGATTTTATGGAAGCGCTTGATTTGCGCGACGTGCATCTGGCGGGCCATTCGCTGGGCGGCTGGCTTGCTGGCGAAATCGCGATCCGCAACACTTCGCGACTGGCCAGTGTGTCGCTGCTGGCGCCCGCCGGCATTGCAGCGCCTGAAGAGCCGTTCGGCGATATTTTCCTTTGGTCGCGCGAGCAGGGTGCGCGGGCGCAATTCTTTGATCAAACTCTAGCTGAAAAGCGCCTTGCCGCGCCGGCTGACCTTGATCTTGTTTTGCAAAACAAAACCGCAACCGCGCGGCTGGCGTGGAGTCCGCGTCTGTGCAATCCGCAATTGCATTACTGGCTGCATCGCATCGACAAACCGACGCTGTTGCTCTGGGGACGTCAGGACCGGGTGATCCCCTATGCGTGCGAGCCCTATTGGAAGAAGGGCTTGGCGGCCAGCGTTTCGCGCGTGATTGAGGAATGCGGGCACGGCCTGCATAATGAAAAACCCGACGCCGCCAGCCAGCACATGATCGCGTTTATTGAGGGATCAAAGGAGTGAAACTCTTTTTCTTTCATCTCATGCCCTATGCCGATCTTGATCTCTCCTATGCGGACAAGCACGAAACCGCATGGGTGACGCTGCCCAATTCGTATTTTGATCCCGCCAAGGGGAAAGCCCTCTATGATCGCTATATTGGCGAGCTGGAGCTTGCCGATCAATTGGGCTTTGACGGCATATGCGTCAACGAGCATCATCAAACAGCCTATGGCCTGATGCCGGCGCCAAACCTGATCGCCGCCGCGCTGACGCGGACAACGAAAAACGCCAAGATCGCCATACTGGGCCGAGCTTTGCCGCTGGTGAACAATCCGGTCAATATTGCGGAAGAATTCGCGATGCTCGACCAGATGTCGGGCGGTCGCATCATCGCCGGCTTTGTGCGCGGCATCGGGTCTGAATATTACGCAGCCGGGGTCAACCCCACTTTGTCGCATGAGCGCTATTATGAAGCGCATGATTTAATTCTGCAGGCGTGGACGCGCGAAGGGCCATTCAAATTTCATGGTCGCCATTACAATTTCGACTATGTGAACCTGTGGCCGCGCCCTGTGCAACAGCCGCATCCTCCGGTTTGGGTCCCCTCGCAGGGCAGCAGCGAAACCATTGAATGGTGCGCGGCCAGGGAGCGTAAATACACCTATCTGCAAACATTCAGCCCGCTGCATCTGGCGCAGAAGAATTTTGACGCCTATCGCGAGGTCGCCCGGCGCGAAGGCTATGAGGCGCAGCCCGATCAATTGGGTTGGGCGGTGCCCACTTATGTCGCGGAAACTGATGAGATCGCGCGCGCGGAATTGAAGCCGCACATTGAAACCTTCTTCAATCGTTTCTTGCGTTTGCCCGTCGAAATGCGCATGCCGCCGGGCTATTCGTCGGTGGCGTCGGCCAAATATCTGATCGAGACTAAATTTGCGTTGCGCTCCACGGACCAGACCATCGACAAGCTGATCGAGATGGGGATGGTGATTTGCGGCAGCGCCCGCACCGTGCGCGATGCGTTCCTGCATCATCAAAAGAACATGGGCTTTGGCAATCTCATCGCGATGATGCAGGTGGCGACGCAGCCCGCCTGGCAGACGGAGAAAAGCTTGCGCCTGTTCGCCAGCGAGGTCGCGCCGCACTTGCGGGGCATAGCGGAAAAGACGACGATGGAAGCGGCGCAATAGGCGCTGTCTTTGTAATATGAAACTATAAATAAAATATCAGGGAGGACATTATGCAGCGCAAACGTGCGCGTCTTATCGCTTTTATCGCAGCGCCATTGCTTCTGGCGATTCACGGACCGGGCGTCGCCCGTGCTCAAATCGCGCCAGATTATTACAAGGGCAAGAGCGTCGATATTATCGTGGGGTATGAGACCGGCGGCGGCTATGACGTCTACGCCCGCTTGCTGGCCCGTCACATGGGCCGTCATCTGCCGGGCCAGCCGGGCGTGGTGGTGAAGAACATGCCGGGCGCAGTCAGTCGCGCGGCGGGAAATTACATCGCCAGCGTTGCGGCCAAAGACGGCATGGCGATCGCCACCATTGCGCGTGGATTGCCGCAGGACGAATTGCTTGGAGCGCCCGGCATCCGTTTTCGCAGCGCTGATTTTCTGTGGCTTGGCAGCATGAATAACGAGGTCAGCGTCGGCGTCGCCTGGCAAACCTCGACCGTTAAAACGATTCAGGAGGCGATGCAGAAAGAGATGATGGTCGGCGCCATCGCCGACAGCCTTGTGTTTCCCACCGTCACCAATGCTGTGCTGGGAACAAAATTCAAGATCATCACCGGCTATCGAAGCGGCGGCGAATTGAGTCTGGCGATGGAGCGCGGTGAGCTTGAGGGCCGCATGGGGTGGTCGTGGTCGAGCATCCAGTCGACCAATCCTGACTGGATTCGCGACAAGCGCATCATCAACCTCGTGCAATTCTCAACATCGAGGCACGCTGATCTGCCGGACGTGCCGCTGGTGACGGAACTTGCAAAGAACGCTGAAGACAGGGCGCTTCTTGAACTTGTGTTCGCCCGGCAGGTAATGGGGCGCCCGTTCCTTGCGCCCGGTGGCATGTCGAAAGATGTCAACGACGCGCTTCGTAATGGTTTCGATGCGAGCATGAAGGATCCGCAGCTGTTGGCGGACGCGGTCAAGGTGAAACTTGAAGTCAATCCTGTCTCGGGCGCCGAGGTGCAGGAGTTAGTGCGGCGGATGTTCAGTGCGCCGGCCTCGGTCGTCGCGCGGGCGAAGGAATTGGTGCCGGTGGAAAAGTAACGATCAGTTCGGGCGGTCAGGTTCGCCCCATTATGGGCGCATTGAGCGGCCATTTTCCCTCTCGCGCTCAGGGCTTGTTCAAGTCCTGAGCGTCAGCGGCGCGGGGGCGCAGCGTGCGTGAGGGTTGCTTGATGAAACACGAAACGCTGGCGCGCATTCAGGCGCGCGTGACTGACGAGCCGGCGATTCCGGTTCTGCCTGCCCGATGCACCAGGCGCGCGAAGGCGTTCTACGAGAAGCTCGGATTTCGCGCTGTTCCCGGATCTTCGGGCGTATGTGATTATCTAATGCTGCGCGCGGGCAAGGTCGAGGTGCACTTCTTTGGCTGGCCCAGCCTTGAACCTGAAAGCTCCAGAGCGCTGCAGCATATTCGCGTTCACGACGCAGACGCTCTTCATCGCGCGTGGTCGCGCGTTGCGCTTCCCGCCCAGGGCGTGCCGCGCATGACGCCGCTCGCCGATACGCCATGGGGTGTGCGACAATTCGCGCTGGTTGACCCGGACGGAAATTGTCTGAGCTTCGGGCATAACGCTTAACGCATGGGTTGAGAGACAGGGCTTCGTCAGCTTGCTATATGCGCTGCGGGGCCTAGTTTATGCCGGTGACGATGGACCCCCGCCTTCCCGCGCCAATAGAAGATTACGCTCTCATTGGAGATTGCGAAACGGCGGCGCTCGTGTCGCGCGAGGGCTCGATTGACTGGCTCTGCTGGCCCCGCTTTGACTCAGGTGCTTGTTTTGCAGCGCTTCTGGGCGATTCCTCAAACGGGCGATTTCTCATTCGCCCCACAGATGGCGCTGCGCGCGCGAGCCGGCGTTATCGCGACGGGACGCTTATTCTCGAGACGCATTGGACGACGCGCGACGGCGAGGCGGAGGTCATTGATTTCATGCCGTTGCGCGGGGTCAATTCCGATCTCATGCGCGTCGTGCGCGGCTTGCACGGCAAGGTCGAGTTCTGCGCCGAGCTTTTGCTTCGGTTCGATTATGG
>CANJPM010000114.1 GCA_947476075.1 Beijerinckiaceae bacterium | reverse complement strand
TCTTCGCCGTCATCGCCGTCCTGCCGTTCCCAAGGTTATCATACACAGATGAGGTCAATAATTTTACTAGACGCAGTCACGACCAAAAGAGGCCAGACTCGATGCTTTTATATACACCCAAGCACGCGTGAACGCAAAAAAACGCCCGCAGCGAGCGCCGCGTGCAACCAACGCCGCCGCTGCGCGTGAGCCCGCTTCTGGCGGACTCACGTTCGGAGTTCTGCATACAAGCGTGAAGGACTCAAAAGGCAGGAATACGCGTTATTGCGGCTCCAGCTTTGCTTCCTTGATCAGCTCCCCCCAGAGCGTAGCTTCGGCTGCGAAGAATTTCGCCGCCTCCTGCGGGGACTGGCCTCCGGCCACAAGCGAGGTCCGGCGCATGAAATCCTCCGCCTGAGCGCTCTGGAGCACTTCGGCCACGTCGCGGTGAATGCGGGCAGCGAGCGCAACGGGCGTACCGGGAGGTGCTGCGAGGCCAAACCATGTGACGGACTTAAAGCCGGGCAGACCCGCTTCATCCAGCGTCGGCGCATCAGGATAGGCTGGTGTGCGCTTAGAATCGGCGACGGCGATCATTTTCACCTCGCCGCCACGGGCGAGCGGCACAGTAGCCGAGAGCGTGTCAAAGAAGACGTCGATATGTCCGGCGACGAGGTCCGTCATTGCTGGCGCAGTGCCGCGATAGGGCACATGAAGAAGTTTAAGGTCGGCGCGCGATTCAAGCTGGACAGCGGACAGATGCGGCGTCGTCCCCACTCCGCCCGATCCATAGGAGAGCTTCCCTGGATTGGCTTTCGCATAAGCGATCAGCTCTTTCAGGTCGTTCACAGGAAGCGTTTTACGCACCACCAGAGCGTTGGGAATGGTCGCAAGCAAGGTTATCGGCGTAAATTGCGCAGGGTCGTAGCCGAGATCCTTGTAAAGCAGGTGATTGAAGGACAATGGCGACGGCGGAGAAACGAAGAGCGTGTGCCCGTCGGGAGCCGCGCGCGCGACAGTGCGCGCGCCGATATTCATGCCGGCGCCGGCAATGTTCTCCACGACGGTGGGATTTTTCCACTTCTTGCCAAGTTGCTCGGCGAGCATGCGAGCGAGCGCGTCCGTGGTGGAGCCCGCAGGCGCAGGGACGATGAGCCTGACGCTCTGATTGGGCCAATTGGCCGGAGCCTCCGATTGCGCAAACGCCTGCGCTGGCGCGAGAGCCGCAGTAGCTGAAGCGCTTGCGAGCGCAAAAAAAGCAACGAGCTGACGTCTCGACAAAAACGAACGCGATATATCCGAACTCGACATAGTCGAATCTCCCTTCCCTCAATCCCACTCTGCGGCAGATAGGAATAGCCTACCGCGCCTTGGCCAAAGCGCAAACAGGCGTTTTCAGCGATCGTAAGCAGAAGGCACGGAAATCATTCTGTTTGCGTTCAGTTTAGCTGGTGTCTCGAATATAGAAGGCCTTCCCCCGCATGCATTCTCAGCATGGGAGGCTGCGCAACGAACAGAATGGCAGCGTCCGCGAAGGCCCAAGCGGACAGGCAGATCGACTGCTGATCCTTGCAAGTCCATTAAAATTAATGAGTTAGTGGTCGGGGCAGCAGGATTCGAACCTGCGACCTGTAGTTCCCAAAACTACTGCGCTACCGGACTGCGCTATACCCCGAAATCTTATCAAGTGCCTGTTTTTACTTTACTTTTTTGCAACCCAGCTATCATCAGCAGAACTTTTACAATACAAAAGAGATCAAAAAACATCTTTTGCAAGCATGACGCCCCACCAAAGAACCCGAGAGTCTTGCAGCTTCTAGCCGGTGCTCCCGATTTGGACAAGCCCGGCCTTTTTGCTCTTCAAATCGCGAGCGTCCGCATGTGGTGTTTCGGTGCGGCCATTCCTCAGGGCTATAGCGTACAGACGCCATCGTGCGCCTCTGCGCTTGCCGCTACGGCCAGCTCTATGCGGTCAAGCCGGCGGTCAATCTCGAGGGCCTGCCGGGCGGCGTCCTCGAATGTGATCTCGAACACAAAAGCCCAGAGGCCGACGGGCTCTTCCAGCGTCGCCACTACCCCCAGACTGAATTGTACGAGTCTTTCCTCTCGTGGCGACGGCGTAATTTCAGGTTGAGACTTGAGCGGAAAAGGAACCCGTTTTGTAAATAAATAGTTACACTTTTGTTTTTTTACCTTATCTAGATCTCGACCTTTCAGCGGGGTGACCCGGCTGCCACAGCCGACAAGGAGCGCGAAGAATGAAGCGCGAGATCGCAAAGCCAGACTTGGCGCAAACCATGTGGGATGCCTATTGGGCGCAGTCATGTGACACCAGCCATGCGGGCAAGTTGCCGCCAAATTGGGACGAACTGGAACCCGGAACGCGTTCAGGCTGGGAGGCGGCAGCGCTGGCGGCGACATCTGCCTTGATCGGCAATTTTGTCGCCAATGGCGCAGGACGCTATTCCTGCGATTGCCTTATCCCGTGCGGCGTAAAAGCTTGCCCGGGGTGGGAGCCGCAACATGGACTGTTATCCAGCATTAAAGCTCATGACTCATGCGCAGATTAATCTGGCGGGCGTCTGCCTTTGAAACGATGCTCAGCGGGTTATCTGGCCAAGCGCAAAGTCGCTGCGACGGATGCGGCTTCAACGAGAAAACAACGTGTGCTTCACACGATCTCCGGCCTTCAGACCGATCCGTCGGGCAACGCCGGCGTTCACCTCAAGTACGGCATAGGCGGGCGCAGCCGACGGGATCGTGCGCTCAGACATCGGCTCGGTGTCTTCCGCAACATTCACCACCACGCCGGCGCGCGTGATGAACACCATGTCGAGCGGAATATACGTATTGCGCATCCACATCATCACGCGCTGCTCAGTCTTGAAGTCGAACAGCATGCCGCGATCAACCGGCATATGGCGACGAAACATCAGGCCACGCGCACGCTGCTCGTCCGTGCGCATCACCTCGACCTTGAAAACGTGTTCGCCCGAGCTTGTAACAAGGATCAAATCCTCAAGCTCGCCAGCAGGCGCACTTTGAGCGAAAACGGATGCTGGCGATAGAAAAACGCCAAGCGCCAGCGCGCCGCAAAGCGACAGCACACGCCACATAGCGCCAAACTTGCTGAAGGCCCGCTGATTGCGCTGCGCCATTGTGCCGAACTCCCTCACGAACCACGCCCGATGCTACCGGCTTCTAATAGCACACCAGTCAATTGCGTGCGCAACCGGCGCAACACCCCGGTTTAGAGGAGCGTGCACTCTCCATGCACTCTTTGATTCGATGATCGGACTGTTATTCGACGATCAGACTGGCATGCGCGCAAGCACAGGCGCAGTCCAATTGGCGGCTGGAGAGACCAATCAATGCGAGCTGGGCAGAGCCGCTTCCAGCGGACGAACCTCTGCCGCCATAAGCCCCTTGGAGCCAGGACCAAAACGCACGAGCAAAGAATCACCAGGCTTAAGATCGGCGATGCCATAGCGGCGAAGCGTCTCCATATGGATGAACACGTCTTCCGTGCCCTCCCCGCGAGTCACGAAACCGAAACCGCGCACGCGGTTGAACCATTTCACGATCGCAATTTCAAACCCGCTGGTCGGCACCACCTGCGTATGCGTGCGCGGCGCCTGAAGCATTGCAGGATGAGTTGCTGTCGACTCATCAAGAGACAACAGCTTGAACACCTGCATACCTTTGGAACGCTTGTGCGCTTCGCAAACCACGCGCGCGCCTTCAGGCGCAGTGGCATAACCATCGCGCTTCAAAACGGTTACGTGGAGGAGGACGTCCGTTCCACCTTCGTCGGGAACGATGAAGCCGTAGCCTTTGGCTACGTCAAACCATTTGATTCGACCGGAGATCTCGACAAGATCAAGAGGCCGATCTTCTTCTGTATGGGCAAAATCGCCCGCAATTTTATTATCAAAATGATCTGTGCCGCCCAATGGACCAGCCCCCGCAAAATAAACATACGCATTACCCCACCTGGGTAACGTCGACTCGAATCAAAACAATTCGTGAATCGCAGATTAACAATACCATTGTCCCAAAACACTCCAAGCCCCTTCGCGTAACGAAATGTTTATTTCTCCGCATGAAGCGCAAAGGGAGCGAGAATTGCGCCGATGTCCCCGCGCAAAACAAGGTCCGCCGTCTGGTCCAGCGGCGTAGCCTCGCCATTGACGATGACCAACGCGGCGCCGTTTTCCTTGGCCAGCACGGGAAAAGCGGCGGCTGGATAGACGACGAGCGACGTGCCGATCGCAAGAAACAGATCACAATCGAGACTGGCGGCACGGGCGCGACGCAGCGCCTCCTGCGGCATTTTTTGCCCAAAGGCGACCGTGGCGCTTTTCACTGCGCCGCCGCACGCGCATTCGGGCGCGGCCCCGCTGGCCTCAAAACGCGGACGCACGTCTTTCAACTCATGACGGCAGCCGCACGACAGGCATGTCGCGTAGCCGCCATTGCCGTGCAGTTCGACGATGCGATCAGCGGGTGCGCCCGCGGCTTGATGGAGTCCGTCAATATTTTGCGTGACGATGGAGCGCACGATCCCATCTTCCATCAAGCGCGTCAGAGCGCGATGGCCCCTGCCCGGCTGCGCGCCTGCCGTCAGATCGTCCATAGCGAACTTGCGTCGCCACGCCAGCGCGCGTGCGTCCGGGTCATCAACAAAATCCTTGAACGGAATCGGCGGATGTCGCCGCCATGCGCTGTCTGCCGAACGAAAGTCCGGGATGCCGCATTCCGTCGACAAGCCCGCACCCGTGAAGGCGACCGCACTGTCGCAAACACGCAAATGCCCGCGCAGCGCTTCCTGCGCCTTCTCCACATTTTCGATGAGAACCATGCATTGCTCCAGGCTGCGTCGCCAGATTGGTCGTTGCGGGAGATTCGGCAAGGCCAGTTTGATAGAACGCAGCAAGCTTGCCATCGCGCGTTTCAGGGCGAACAATGCGCTTTGGCTTACAAGAATAGTGGAGATCATGATGCAGGAACGCAATCTGGGACGCTCAGGCCTGCGAGTGTCATTGGTTGGTCTTGGCTGCAACAATCTGGGCGGACGGCTCGATGCCGCCGGGTCGCAAGCGGTCGTTCACAAGGCGATCGATCTGGGCGTGACGCTGTTTGACACCGCCGACATTTATGGCGATCGGGGCGGCTCCGAGAGCGCACTGGGAGACATATTGGGAGTCCGCCGCAAGGATATTGTTCTGGCCAGCAAGTTCAGCGGGCCCATGGATCAGTCCGGCAGGCTCAAGGGCGGCTCGCGGCGCTACGTTATGAGTGCAGTGGAGGCGAGCCTCAAGCGCCTGAAGACGGACTGGATCGACCTCTATCAATTCCATTTCCCCGACGCTTTGACGCCCATTGAAGAGACGCTGCGCGCGCTCGACGATCTCGTGCGCCAGGGCAAGGTGCGCTACATCGGCTGCTCCAACATGGCGGCCTGGGGCGTGGTGGACTCATTGTGGACAGCACGGAGCGCCGGCGTCAGCGCCTTCACGTCCTGTCAGGATGAATACAGCCTGCTCTTCCGCAAGCATGAGGCGGAGCTGATCCCCGCCATGAGCGCGCATGGCCTTGGCTTGCTGCCCTATTTTCCGCTCGCCTCCGGCCTTCTCACCGGCAAATACAAGCGCGGGCAAGCAATTCCTGCCGGAACCCGCTTCGCGCGGGCGGCATCCTTCGAGCAGCGCTATATGAATGAGCGCAATTGGGAGCGGCTGGCGGGGCTCGAAGCCTTCGCGCAAAAGCACGGACGCACCATGGTCGAGCTCGCCTTCTCATGGTTGGCGGGGCGCCCTGTGGTCTCAAGCGTCATCGCAGGGGCCATGAGCCCGCAGCAGATTGAGGCCAATGTAGCCGCCGTTCAATGGGCGCTCAGCGCCGCGGAGATAGCTGAGATCGACGCTATTACGGCGTGACGCTGGATTGCGGCTTGCGGGTAATGTCTCCCGCGATTGCCCGGATCCACGGCAGGATATGCGAGAGCGGCCTGCCGTGGATGGCCGCCTTCGCCACCATCAGGAGCGTGGGCTCTAGCGGGCAAAGCGTCACAGCTGCGGACCCGGGCGTCGCACCTCTTGGGCGTTTGAAATGACGCGTCACAGGTAACCCTAGATTCACCAACAGGCGGTAGAAGGCCTTCCCCTGGAATGGCCATATTTGTTGCGTTGCAAAAAATAGCGTCGCAATGCGTTCTTTGCACGCAACCAAATGATCCAGTCCGCACCGACCGGCGTAACATCAAGCAGGCGGAGCTTTTATAGCTCCATATCAGCAATCCTTGACGTAACGTTAACAGCAGCCATGCGTTGAACGCATACCAGACCCGAGCAAATCGCTCTTGTTCTTCGCGCTGCACACAAGCATATTGCACTGCATAAGAGCGGTTCGTCCGCAGAGAGAGCGAGAAATGTCGATCAAGACTTTGGTTTCCTGGATTGGTTCGTGGCGTCGTTACCGTACTGCCGTCTCCGAGCTGGATCAGCTCAACGACAGCGAGTTGGCGGAACTCGGCCTCACCCGTCAGGACATAGAGAACGTCGCGCGCCAGAGCGCAGGCCTTTAAGCCAAAAACAGATTGCGCGGGAGCTTCCCCTCCCTCAGCTCCCGCGCCCTACGCGCCCGCCGGCCCTCCCCCGGCGGGCGCTTTATTTTTAAAAGAGCCAGAATCTGGCGCCCGCGGACCCTCCCCTAGCGGGCGCCTCAACATTCAAAGCGCAAAAACTTGACGCGCCGGGCTTCGGGGCTACACAAACCCTTATGTCCTCAAAAACCCTCCCCATCGACATCATCGGCGGCGGCCTCGCCGGATCTGAAGCCGCGTGGCAACTCGCTCAAGCTGGCGTTTGCGTTCGTCTGCATGAAATGCGGCCCGTGCGCGGTACGGAAGCCCATCGGACAGATGGGCTGGCGGAATTGGTGTGCTCCAATTCCTTCCGCTCGGACGATTCGGAGCAGAACGCCGTCGGCCTGATCCATTGGGAGATGCGGCAACTCAATTCGCTGATCCTCTCATGCGCCGATTCCCATCAAGTGCCAGCAGGCGGCGCGCTGGCCGTTGACCGCGACGGCTTCTCAGCAGCCGTCACCCGCGCGCTTGAGGCGCATCCGCTGATCGAGATAATGCGGCAGGAAGTCCCCAGCGTCGCAGCGATGGCCTCCGACATCGTGATCGTGGCGACCGGCCCGCTCACGTCCGGCCCGCTGGCGGCGGAGATTGCGGCGATGACCGGCGTGGAAGGCCTTGCCTTCTTTGACGCCATTGCGCCTATCGTGCATCGCGACAGCGTCAATATGGACGTCGCGTGGATGCAATCGCGCTATGACAAAGTCGGCCCCGGCGGCACGGGGGCCGATTACGTCAATTGCCCGATGGACCGCGCCCAATACGAAGCCTTTATCGACGCTCTAATCGCGGGCGATAAAACCAGCTTCAAGGAATGGGAAGGCACGCCCTATTTCAACGGCTGCCTGCCGATTGAGGTGATGGCGCAAGGCGGACGCGAAACGCTGCGCCACGGCCCCATGAAGCCAATGGGCCTCACCAATCCGCGCAGCACAGAAAAGCCCTACGCCGTCGTGCAATTACGGCAGGATAACGCGCTTGGCACGCTTTATAATATCGTTGGTTTCCAGACCAAGTTAAAGCACGGCGAACAGACGCGCGTGTTCCGCATGATCCCCGGACTCGAGAACGCCGAGTTCGCGCGACTCGGCGGCCTGCACCGCAACACTTATTTGAATTCGCCCCGTCTGCTTGATCCGATGATGCGGCTCAAGAGCGATCCGCGCATTCGCTTCGCCGGTCAGATCACCGGCTGCGAGGGCTATGTGGAAAGCGCTGCGGTCGGCCTCCTCAGCGGGCGCATTGCAGCTGCCGAACGGCTGGGGAAAGCCTTCTCGATGCCGCCAGCAACAACCGCGCTCGGCGCCCTCACAGGCCACATAACCGGCGGGCATATCGAGACGATTGAAGTCGGCCCGCGCTCGTTCCAGCCGATGAACGTGAACTTCGGCCTGTTCCCGCCTCTTACCGAGGCAATCAAAAGCCCGGACGGCAAACGCATGCGCGGCCCCGACAAGGCGGCGGCGAAGAAGAAGGCGCTGACGGCGCGCGGCAAGCAGGATCTCCAGGACTGGATAGCAAGAGATTGCCAGACAACGCGCGATTGCACTGCTGCGGAGGCGGAACTCTGAAGCGATAACATCGAACACAATGAAAGCGGCCGACGCTCGCCGGCCGCCTTTATGCTTCTGCGTCAAAACGATCCAGGCTCATAACTTTACCTAAACTATAATTTAACCATAAGCGACGAACGTTGCCTCCAGTTGCTCATTTTTTTAACTCTGGAGACGCATTCTATGAAAATCGCATTATCCGCTGCGGCGCTTATCGCCTCCAGCATCGGCGCCATCGCGGCCGATCTTCCCTCCCGCGCCGAGGCTCCGGCCCCGCTGCCTCCGTCCTCCTCCCGGACGCCAATGTTCGCCTCCGACGCCTCCGATTGGTCCGGACTTTATGCGGGCGGCGCGATCGTCGGCAGCCGCAGCACCGGCAAGAGCAGCCTGAGCGGCGCAAGCTATCCGCTCCCCGCTGTGGGCGCAGTCATTGGCACCAACACCAACACGCTCGGCCTTTTCAACGACAAGAACGGCGGCAACACGGTCGGCGGCTCGCTGTTTGGCGGCTATAACGTGCAGGTCGACAGCTTTGTTTACGGCGTCGAAGCTGATCTGACCTATTCACTCGACCGTTCAAAATCCCGCACCGGCTCGCTGAACGTCAACGGCGCCTACACGGACGCGGACCCCACACAAACGGGCGATACGGTCTCCGCCATCGGCCCATTGGCGATTTCCCACAGAAGCCGCATGAACTGGGATGGCTCGCTGCGCGCCCGATTTGGCATGGTTGCGGCGCCAAGCCTGCTCGTCTTCGCCACCGGCGGCGTGGCTGCTGGCCGCATCCAGCAGCGCACCGGGATAAACGGCGCGATCGTTTTCACCGATGATCAAACCGATACGCAAGCTACGCATAACGTATCGGGCAGCTCGGAATCCAACAAGATCCGTCTTGGCTGGACGCTTGGCGCAGGCGCTGATTACAAGCTGACGGAATCATGGACCATGCGCGCTGAATACCGCTACACAAGCTTCGGCAAGAGCAGCTCCAGCGCCAGTTCGACGGCGTCCTGCGTGGACGGCCCGGCAACAGGAAACGGCTGCACCCAGCTTGCGGTCGCCACGGCATCTGCGTCGACCAAAACCACGGATGCTTTCCACGCCGTGCGCATTGGCCTGTCCTACAAGTTTGGCGCAGACATCCTGCCGACGACGATCTTCGCGCGCTATTAATTCAAAACTGAACAGCAAGAAAAAGAGGCGGGCGAATTAGCCCGCCTCTTTTTTTATTTGTCCATGACGAAGGCCATTCCCTAACAGAAAGCTTTCAGCTTGAACTCAACCTTATGTTAACCACGAACGACGATTGTCATCTCCAGTTGCTTACAAAGATTCGCCTCTCTCTGGAGACAGTTTTCATGAAAATCGTACTAGCCGCCTTTGCACTTCTCGCCTCCGGCATCAGCGCCATCGCGGCCGATTTGCCCGCCCGCAGCGAGGCTCCCGCACCGTTGCCTCCGAGGGCGACGCAAATGTTCCAGCCCCATTCCATCAGCACTGACTGGACGGGAACCTATCTGGGCGGCGCAGCCATTCTTGGCATGCCAGCTACCGATGGCGCACTCGGCAATGACCTTGGCTACGGCGCCGCCTTGTTCGTCAGTCACAACTTGCAGTTTGGCTCCTATGTGGTCGGCGTCGAAGCTGACGGCCAATATCTGTTCAGCGAGAAGCGCAAGGGGAGCGGCGGAACGCTCTCGACCGGCGATGCCATCACCGCTGGCAACAATCTCAGCTCCAGCTCGATCTGGGACGCCTCGCTGCGCGCCCGCGGCGGCTATGTCGTCACCAACGACGTTGCGCTTCTTTCCAATCATACGTAAGAGTCCCCTAGACCAATAAAAAAACCAACAAAAATAGTAGGTTAAACGTAAGTTTTAATGAGTATCAAGGCACGTTTGATATACCTGAAACCACTCTCAATACGGATTAAGTGCACCAAAAAGTGCACCACGCCCATGAAGGAACCGCAAGAATGGCAAGCATCTTCCGCGTTGGTGACCGTTGGCGTGCCCAGATCCGGCGCAAGGGGCATGAGACCCTCTCCGAGAACTTTGCGACCAAGCAGGACGCCCAGCGCTGGGCGCGAGAGCACGAGCATCAGATGGACAAGGGCAAGCGTGCACCCCTAGGGCTGCAGCTCACCGTTGGCGAGATCATCTCTAAGTACCTAAACGAAGTCACCGGGCTGCAGGGCCGCAAGCTGCGCGTCACGGAGAAGCACAAGGTGACCTTCGCCAACGTGCGGATCGACGAGTGCGGCAAGCAGACCATCTTCAACTATGTCGCCCAGCGCGAATTGGATGGGGTTGCGCCGGCCACCATCAAGGACGACCTGTGTTTCCTGCGCACGGCGCTCCTGTACGGTGGTGGGCTGTTTGATGCGGATGAGGCGGTCGGCATGGCGCTGGCCCGCATCCAGGTCGCCATCAAGTTTCTGTCCCACGCCAAACGCATCGGCACCAGCAACGAGAGGGAGCGCAGACCCACTGAGGATGAGCTAATAATGCTCCAACAGTGTTTCGAAAAACGAGACAATAACCCACGCTGCATCGTGCCGATTTGGGACATTATACTAATTGCTATATGTACCGCTATGCGGCTCGGCGAGATCGTTGGCACGGGCGGAATTGTCTGGGAAGATCTTGATGTCGCCAAGCGCACACTCTGGGTGCGCAACCGCAAAGATCCAAAGCAGGTCGAGGGCAACGATAGCAAAATACCGCTGTTGCTGGGTCCGGTAAAATACCTAGGTGAAGCTATTGACCCACTCGAGATTATCCTGCGCCAGCCCACCGCCAACCAGCGCGCCGGGCGCATCTTCCCCTACGTAGAGCACACTATCTCGAGTTTGTTCGTCAGAACTACAGCCAAGTGCGGCATCGAGAACTTGC
>CANJPM010000113.1 GCA_947476075.1 Beijerinckiaceae bacterium | reverse complement strand
TCTTGATGCGCCGGTGGCACGGCGAGGCCGAGAGTCCGACCTTTGCTGAAATCTCCTGCATCGTCATCCGGCTGTCCTGCTGAAGCAGGGTCAGGATTTTGCGGTCAATGTCGTCGATGTCGATCATTTGATAAATATTGCTGCCTGAACAGTCACAAACAATATTATATACCAATTTTGGGCCATAAGACAGAAAAAATTGGGAAATACGCCTCTTGCGTGCGGGTTAGCTTTGTTGGTGAAAACAAAGGGGCTCAGCATGAACGCCAATTTGGAACGCCTGAAGATCCTGTCGGCGCTCGAGAAGAAGGTGCTTTGGTTGTCGTCGTGGATGATTCACCACGCCAATCATGTTCGGCCTAATGCCGACGGGCTGAAGGTCGGCGGTCATCAGGCCTCCGCCGCCTCTCTCACCACGATCATGACGGCGCTGTATTTTGGTTTTCTGCGCCCTGAAGACCGCGTTGCGGTGAAGCCCCACGCCAGCCCTGCCTTCCATGCGATTCAATATCTCTTTGGCGCGCAGACGCGCGAGAAGCTGGAGAATTTTCGCGGCTTCGGCGGCGCGCAATCTTATCCCTCGCGCACAAAGGATACCGACGATGTGGATTTCTCCACCGGCTCCGTCGGTCTTGGCGTTGCGCAGACGTTGTTCTCGTCTCTCGTGCAAGATTACGTTCGCGCCCATGGCTGGATGGTGGGCAAGCGCGAAGGCAAGATGATCGCGCTGATCGGCGACGCCGAGCTCGACGAGGGCAATATCTATGAAGCCCTGATTGACGGTTGGAAGCAGGGGCTGCGCAACACGTGGTGGGTTGTCGATTATAACCGCCAGTCTCTGGACGCTGTTGTGCGCGAGGGGCTTTGGGAAAAGTTCGACGCCATGTTCCGCAATTTTGGCTGGGACGTCGTGATTCTGAAGTACGGCAAGCTGATGCAGGCGGCGTTCAGCCAGGACGGCGGCGCGCCTCTGCGTCTCTGGATCGATCAATGCCCGAACCAGCTTTATGCGGCGCTTTGTTTTCAGGGCGGGGCCGCCTTCCGCAAGCGTCTGATGGCGGAGCTGCCGACCGCCTCGCATGCGCTGATAGCCCGCTACACCGATGACGATCTTCTCGCGCTCATGAGCAACCTTGCAGGTCACGATCTGGCCACCATGCTGGAGGCGTTCGAAGCGATCGATCATGATCGACCAGTTTGTTTCATCGCTTATACGATCAAAGGGATCGGTCTGCCGCTTCAGGGCCATAAAGATAATCATTCCGGTCTGTTGACGGTGACGCAAATGGAGACCTGGAGACAAACGCAAAACATTCGCGAAGGATATGAATGGGAGCGCTTCGAAGGATTGAACGTCCCAGAACGTGAGATTAAAAAATTTTTGCAAACCGTTCCATTTCGTCAAACGGAACCGCGTCGCCACAATGCCGCTCTCGTGCCGGTGCCCGCGCGGCTTGATTATGCGCCCGCTAAAACCATGTCGACGCAGCAGGGCTTTGGCCTTGTGATGAGCGAGCTTGCGCGCTCTGACATTGCCCTCTCCGAGCGCATCGTCACTGCCTCGCCCGACGTGACCGTGTCCACCAATCTCGGCGGCTGGGTCAATCGTCGCCGTATCTTCTCGCGCGAAGCCCGCGAAGACGTTTTCAAGCGCGAAAAAATCCCCTCCGCCTTCACATGGGAAAGCTCGCCCAAGGGGCAGCATATCGAGCTCGGCATTGCGGAAATGAACCTGTTCATTCTGCTCTCGGCGCTTGGCCTGTCTCATCAGATCAATGGTGAAAGACTTCTACCCATAGGGACTTTGTATGATCCCTTTATTCAGCGCGGTCTCGATGCGTTGAATTACGCCTGCTATCAGGATGCGCGTTTTATGGTTGTGGCGACGCCCTCGGGCATTACGCTGAGCCGTGAAGGCGGCGCGCATCAGTCGATTTCGACGCCGTTGATTGGCATGGGGCAGTCTGGACTTGCCTCCTACGAGCCAGCCTTCGCAGATGAGCTCGCCATCATCATGCGCTGGGGCTTTGAATTCATGCAGCGGGAGAATGACGGCGGCTCGGTTTATCTGCGTCTGTCGACGCGCATGCTCGAGCAGCCGCAGCGGATCGTTGACGATGCGCTTGCGCAGCAAATGATAGCGGGCGCCTATTGGCTTCGCGCGCCGGGACCAAATTGCGAGATCGTCATCGCCTATTCGGGCGCATGCGCTCCTGAAGCGATAGAGGCCGCTGGTCTGCTTGGAGAGGACCGACAGGACATCGGTCTGCTCGCAATCACCTCCGCCGATCGTTTGTTCTCCGATTATTCCGCCGCGCAGAAAGCGCAGGACAATGGCGAGGATATCGTCAGCCATGCGGAAACTTTGCTGCGCGCGACTCCGCGTCATTGCGGGCTGGTGACTGTGATCGACGGCCATCCGGGCGCGCTGGGCTGGCTGGGGGGCGTGTACGGCCATCGCACGCGCGCGCTTGGCGTCGAGACGTTCGGGCAGACCGGCTCGATCGCCGAGCTCTACAAATACCACGGTATTGACGCTGATGCGATCATCGAGGCGGCGCAGCGGCTGGCGCCCGGTCGTCCCGTCCGGCACCGCAAGATGTCCGCCTGATCAAGACAGAAAATTTCCTGACGGGCGCCGCCTTTCGCACGCTGGCGAACCTGCGACTTGAACCTTGTAGTTTAGCCGCTGCAAGGTCATAATCTCGCCCAATGTACGCCTGACGTACGATCAATTAAACTCGACGCTGAACGCGTTCATCGAAGGGCAGGCGGGGAGATTTTTGCTGAAATCAAGGCTCACGACAGTTCCGCGTCGCCCGTTTGGCGGCCGTTGCGGCTGAGCGTCTTGAGTCAGTCAGGCATCGTCAAACCGTTTAAATAGCAAGGACAGGCTCCAATAATGGGCGCCGCTCAATCCACCTGGAAGGGCAGAGTTTATGGCGAAGGGTTACATCATTGCGCGGGTCACGGTTGAGGATGACGAATCCTATATGCGCTATGCGCACGCCGCTGCTGTGGCCATGAAGAAATATGGCGCTCACGTTCTGGCCCGCGGGGGACGTTATGAGCCGCTGGATGGCGAGGCGCGTCCGCGCAACGTCATTCTTGAATTTGAAAGCTACGATCAAGCGAAGGCTTATTTTAATTCGCCCGAATATCAGGCTGCCCGTGCGCATCGGTTAGGCAAGAGCGTCGGCGAATTCGTACTTGTAGAAGGCTTTGACGGACCTCAACCCCAAGAGCACTGAGGCCAGACGAGTTAAACACAGCGGCATGATCCATGCTTTAAGTTGCAACAGGAAGATTGGGAGACCTTTATAATGAAGCTCGAATTCCATAGCGAACGCCAGTCCGTCCCGCGCGCGCGGCTCACGAAGCGTTCGTTGATCGCCGCCGCGTGCCTTGCGGCTATAGGCATGGCGGCGCCACAAGCGCAGGCTCAGCAATGGCCATCGCGTCCTGTCCTCGTAGTGGTGCCTTTTCCCGCTGGCGGCAACACCGACACCATGGCCCGTCTGGCCAGCGAATTTCTTGGCAGGCGGCTTGGTCGCACGTTCGTTGTTGAAAACCGCCCCACCGGCGGCGGCACGCTTGCCGCAGCGCAGGTCGCTCAGGCTCCGGCTGACGGCCACACGCTGTTCTTCGCCTCCGCCGGGCAAATGATCATCCTGCCTGCGTTGCAGAAGGTGACATATGATCCTGAAAAAGATCTCATGCCCGTAAGCATATTTGGAACTGGTCCTTTCATTCTTGGCGTCAAAAGCACGTTGCCGGTAAAGAACCTGCAGGAGTTTATTTCCTTCGCAAAGGGCTACAAGGACAAGCTGAACGCATCGTCGGCGGGTAGCGGCTCTATCGGTCATCTCACCGCGGCCCTCATGGCCAAGCGCATGGGCGTCGATGTCGTGTTCGTGCCCTACAGGGGCGGCGGACCCGCAATGGCGGCTCTGGTCGCGCACGACACCGATATGTATTTCGGCAATGCGTCCGAGTTGATCTCGCAGGCCGATGGCGGCCGCATTCGAATGCTCGCCGTCTCTTCTGAAACGCCCATGCAGCAGTTACCCGAATTGCCGACTATGGCCTCCGTGTATCCGGGCTTCAAGACATCGTCATGGAACGGTTTCCTCGTCGCCGCAGGCACGCCCAGGGAAATTGTCTCGAAGCTTGAATCAGAAGTTCGCGCCGCAGCTCAAGATCCAACGATCCGTAGCCGGCTTGAAGCGCTTGGCATCGAGCCTGTCGGCAACAGCGCTGCTGAATTTGCAGCTGTCATCGAATCCGATCGTCCCTTCTATCAGGAAGCGATTGAGGCCGCCGGTCTCAAGCGCACCGATTAAGGCATGGCGCTCCGGTGTACGTGTTTCGCCGGAGCGCCCTCCATTTATCGCATCGCGCAAGCTTGCGGCGCTCTCATTTTCGATCACGCTAAATAGGTCGCGCCTGCATCGATTATACTTTAAAAGTAAGCGACAGCTTATAAGTTTTTTACACAGGCCATGTAAGAATAGGGGGAGGGACATGAAGAAAACCATTATCGCCGCAGCGCTCGTCAGCGCTTCACTTGTGAGTTCAGCCTGGGCTCAGAGCCCCGCCGAATTTTATCGCGGCAAAACCGTCGAGCTCCTTATTGGATTTGGCACCGGGGGCAGCAACGACACCTATTCGCGCATGGTTGGCGCCCATATCGGTAAGCACATTCCTGGTGCGCCTACCGTCGTTGTGCGCAACATGCCCGGCGCAGGCAGCTTTATTGCGGTCAACCAGATTTATGCAGCCTCGCCCAAGGACGGTACGGTTCTGGGGCTTGGATCACCGACGCTCGCCCTTGACGAAAAGCTCGGCACCGCAGGCGTTCGCTTCAAGACGGACGAACTTAACTGGGTTGGCCGCGTCGGTCCGCTCGTCAATTTCGTGTTCACATCCAGCAAATCGCAAGTGAAGTCGCTGGAGGATGCGCGGGTAAACGAAGTCACGCTGAGCGGCACCGGGGCTGGATCCACGTCCTCCATCTATCCGCAGGTGTTGAACAACGTGCTGGGCACGAAGTTCAAAATGGTGATGGGTTACAAGACCTCCAACGAAGGCATGCTTGCTGTCGAGCGTGGCGAAGTTGATGGTCATTCCACCGCCTATGAAGCCGTGCGCGCTGCAAAGCCAGCGTGGTTGACTGACGGCAGCATCAAGATTCTTTCGCAGTTTGGGTTGAAGCGCTTGCCCGAACTGCCTGATGTGCCAACCGCCATTGAATCGGCGCGCACCGACGAGGAGCGCCAGATTTTGACGGCCATCATGTCGGCGAGCGAAATTGGCACCTCGTTTTTCACGACGCCAAATACGGCGGCTGATCGTGTGAATGCGCTGCGCCGCGCCTTTGACGCCACCATGAAAGATCCGACCTTTACAGGAGATCTGACGCGCATGCGTATGTCGTCAGGCCCGATGTCAGGCGAGGAATTGCAGAAGATGGTGGTGGACTTTGCAAAAATGTCGCCGGAGCTGCTTGCAAAAGTGCGCGTGGCTTATCCGCACTAAGACTTGATCCATACTGGCTTGCGTCGTTTCGGCGCAAGCCAGTATCTGGTTTTCGATTATGCGATGCAGCTCTCGACGCTGGCGGCAATAGCAAGAAGCCGTCGATCCTGGCCGCCCGGCGCCGATAGCATCAATCCAATAGGCGGATCGGGCAATTTCGACATTGGAACTGAAATTGAGCAGCCATCCAACATGTTGATGACGGCGGGATTGCGCAATATCAGCATATTGAGTCGACCAAATTCTGCATCGCTGTCAAAAGCTGTGATCGGCGGCGGTATGATCGGAACGGTCGGGTAGGCGAGCACGTCATAATCGCGCATGCGGCGCACAAATCTATCGATCAGATTCGCACGGGTGCGCATCAGGTCAATATAATCGGCGGCGCTTTGCTCGTGCCCACGTTGAATGCGCACAAGCACGCGCTTGTCGTAGAAGGCGGATCGGGTCTCGATAAAATGTCTATGGGTGGCAAGGCTCTCAGGCGCCGCAAATCCGCCGCGCGCGTTGGCCGCCGGAATCGCGTCAATCTCGAGAAAGGCGATTTCATCGACGATAGCGCCCGCTGCCGACAGTGCCGACAATGCTTGCGCAAAGGCTCCCGCGACATGGACGTCCATGTCGCCCAGCACGTAGGTTTTGGGAATTGCGACCCGCAGTCCGCGCAGACCAAGGGGCTGCGAGGCGTCTTCTTCATCGCCCGCCAGTATAGCGTCTATCGCCGCGCAGCAGGCGACCGTGCGCCCAAGCGGACCAATGGAATCGAGCGTCGTCGAAAGAGGAAAGGCGCCCGCTTGCGGCACGCGGCTGGCGGTTGGTTTGTAGCCTACAAGTCCGTTGAACGCCGCTGGAATGCGGCAGGAACCGCCGGTGTCGGTTCCAAGCGAACCATGGGCCATGCCATCGGTCAGCGCGATCGCAGCGCCTGAAGAAGACCCGCCCGGCACGCGTGCGATTTCTCGATCCCATACGTTCTTCGGCGTGCCGTAATGGGGGTTAATCCCCACGCCCGAGAATGCGAACTCGGTCATGTTCGTGCGACCGATGACGACGAAGCCCGCTTGCTTGAGGCGCGCGACGACAGCTGCGTCGCGTTCGGCAGGCGGCGCTGAATCGAGCACGCGCGAGCCGGCGCGCGTGATTTGCCCTTTGATGTCGAACAGATCTTTGATCGAAACCGGAATGCCGGCGAAGCGCGATGGCGCCGCGCCTTGTGCGCGCAGATTGTCCATTGCGTCGGCGCATGCGCGTGCGCTCGAATGTGCGACGCTGACAAACGTGCGCGCGCCTTCACCGGTGCAATCGTCAATGCGCGCAAGACAATCCTCAACCAAAGCGCGGCTCGTGGTCGCGCCGCGCTCGAGGTCATGCGCGAGCTGTTCCAGGCTTGGGCTCATCATCGTCACCGCACGTTCGCGTTCAGACCGGATCGAAATAATGCATTTCGAGCAGGATGCAGCCTTTGTCCGAGAAGAACGGGCCATGGAAAGCACCCGGCGGACGGCATGCATAGGTGAACGGCTGGAAGCTTTCGCCGCCCTTGCCCTGTTCGTCATTGCCAACTGTCAGATCGCCGCTAACGAGGAACACTTCTTCCCAATATTCATGCACGAATGGCTTGGTCGTATAGACGCCGGGAAGAAAGCGCAGCAAGCGCGTGCGGCTGCCTCTGCGGTTTTCTTCATCAAGGCTTCCCGACAATATCTTCTGCTGGATGCCCGACGGATAACCGGCTGGAACCTCCCAGCCGGCGTTCATGTCGAGCGTGTGAAATTCGTCGTGGAGTTTGTTGATAGCCATGGCGCAAAGCTCGCTTTAAGAGGTCCAGAACTGGCTGCTGCCGGTGGCGACGACGTCTTCATAGGCGATGTCGCCCTTCAAAATGCCGACATCGCGCGCAAATTGATTCATGCCCTGCACAAATTCGACCGATATGGCGGGGTCATAATAGGGCAGATCGCGTTCGATCAGCTTTGCGATCAACGAAGCGGCAGATTCTGGAAACAATCGGCGCCCAACTTCAGTGGCCAGATTGACGTCGGCCTTCAACGCTTTTTGCGTGGCCACGATGGCGCGCACTGCGGCGGCGGCGACTTCGGGTTCGCGTGCAATCAGCGCGTCGGATGTCGCCACGCTCGCCATTGTATAATTGAAACATTTGGCTGGACCGTCGCCGCGACGGATATCGAGCACGACCTTGCCAACGCCGCTTGAAACGGCCACTTCTGCGCCCATACCATTGGCCCAAAAGCCGTCAATCTTGCCTTCTTCCAGCGCTTTTGCAGCCATCAGGCCGAAGTTCACCGTGGTGCCGACGATGGCGCCGGGGACGGGCGCAATCTTGATCTTGTCGCGTTCGAGATCATAGCCCGCTTCGATCAGTAAACGCCGCAAGCCCATTTCAACCCACGGCGCCGCACCGATGTTGCGGCCCTTCACAATATCGAGATCCCCGCGCACAGGATTGAGATCGGCGCGCATGATGAGAAACCAGTACATCCCCTGCGCCTGCGCGCACAAAAGCTTGGCGCCCTTCCATTCAGGAAACGCCGATAGTACCGAATGAGCGGAGCCGCCGACGAAATCAACAGCGCCGTCACGCAAAGCCGAATAACATTTGTCGACGGGGAAAATCAGCTCCAGTCCAACATCCAGGCCTTCCTTCTTGAAGAAGCCAAGGTCTACCGCAGCGGCGGCGGGAAAATAGGAATTGGAGACCAGATCGGGAACGGCAAGTTTCATCTGTCGGCTCATGGCGTAATCCTCGTCTCAAACTTGTATGACATGCGGGGCGGCCGGATGGTTTTGGCCCGCTCATTCAGCTGCATATGTATTATTTACGTGTTTGTCGTCAGCGTGATCGACCCCGCGCGCGCCTGCATGCTGAGCATGGAGCTGCGCAAGAGATATTGACGCGCCTTCACTGGATCGGACGCTGTTTCTGACAGCTCGCCCAAAGTCTTCTTGCGCTCGACGGGATCTTTCGTCTCCAGCTGCTTTTTGTTGGCGATCGATTGCGCCTGCACGAATTCAATCGAAACCGTGCGACGTTGCAACGAATAGAGATCGAGCAGAGTTTCGGGTTCGCCCGCTATCACGCGCGCCAGTTTTTCGGCCAGGTTGGCCGCGTCCTGCAAGCCCCCGTTGAGGCCCATTCCGCCGATGGAATTGTTCACATGCGCTGAATCCCCCGCCAGCAAAACGCGGCCCTTGCGGAACGTGGCCGCGACGCGTTGATGCGTTGCGTAGAGATTGCGATGGACGATGTTATAGGGCGTTTTGTTGGGGAAGAATTTCTGCATCCGCGCATGCACGGATTCATCGCTCATGATCTGTTCGACGGGGACGTTTGAGTCTGCCGGGAAGACCGTGCGCCACAGGCCCGGGGGACCGTCGGCAGAAACCTTGAAGCAATTGCACCATTCGTCGGGATCGGCGAAATAGCTGCGGTAGCAATAGCCCAGCTCCGCGTTGAAATCGAATGGCGTGGTGAGCACAAGGAAGCGCTCTTCCCATGTGAAGCCCTCAAACGCGATCTCGGCCTGTTTGCGCACCGTGCTGCGGCCGCCGTCCGCGCCGATGAGATAGGCGCCTTTGTGAACCACTTCGCCAGTCTTCGTGCGCACGTTGACGCTGACGCCGTCAGCATCTTGCATCACGCCGGTGAGCTCATGGCCAAACATAACCTCCACATTTGGCATGTTCTTCAGCGCCGCCATGATGATGTGCGCGGTTTTGAATTGCTCGCACTGGATCACGTAAGGATATTGCGTATCGTTGGCGAGCAAAGCCAGATCGAATGTGGCGACAAGCTCGCGCGAGGGGCGATCCCAGAATTGAAAGATCGGCGCCGTCAGGCCAGCTCGCGCCATCTCGTCTACAAGGCCGGCTTCGCCAAGCACTTCCAGCGTTGCAGGGTGCGTTGTGGCGGCGCGCGGATCGTCCTGCAATTGATCGTTGATGTCGAACAGGCGGACAGGCAGCCCGTGGCGCCCGAGCAGCAGCGCGCAAAAAAGTCCGACGGGTCCGCCGCCTGAGATCAATATTGTTTTATTGGCGGTCATAACGCTTCCTTTGAACGAGCCGTGAGTGCGCGCGTTCGTTACGTGCTTCGGGTGAGGTTTTCTCGGAACGCTTCAATATGTTCGCGCATCGCCTGTTCCGCGCCATTGGGATCGCGGCGGGCGATGGAATCGAGGATCGCCTCGTGCTGGGTTTGCACGCTTTCGTGATGGCCGGGGCGGTTCAGCGAAATGAACCAGAACCGCAACGAGCGATCATGCAGTTTCGCCAGCGCGTCCATCAGCACGGCGTTCTTGGCGGCGCGCGCCAGAACGCCATGAAACTCGCGGTCGAGGAGCATTAATTGCTCGCTGTTGCGGGCGTCAATCCATTGTTGGGCGCGCGCCAAAATGTCGGTCAGATGCGAGATTTCGTCGCTATCGGCGCGATCAGCGGCAAGGCGCATGCAATAGCCTTCGTTAAGCAGGCGCACTTCGACGATCTGCATGATCTCATCAAGACTGACCGGCTTCACAATCACGCCCTTGCGCGGGATCACGTCCAGCATGCCCTCCAGCATCAGCCGGTCGATCGCCTGATGCACAGGGGTGCGACCGATGCCAAGAACGGCTGATACATAAGCCTCGTTGATATATTCGCCGGGCCGGAAAGCGCACGTGATGATGCGATGTTTGATCGCCTCGTAAGCAGCGTCGCGCAAAGATTGCGGCTCGTTCATCACAATAACGTTTGAACGTGGCTCACGATCGTGTTGCGCTGACTTTGCAGCCGTGCCGTTGCTCACCCCAGCACCGGGAGCTTCTCGAGCTCATAGCGATGGCTGATCGTGCGGCCCAGAACCGGATCTTCGATTTCGAACTCGAAAACATCAGCGGGGCGAATGCCACCCTTGGCTGCGAACGTACCGCAGAACATCACGGTCCCTTCATCAAGCTGCGTCTTGCCGGCATAGCCTTCGATCAAGACAGCCGGTTCAAGCATCGCTTCGACAGAGCCTTCCTGATAAAGCACGCGCGCGCCGTTCTCATAAATGTAGGAGCGCATGACGAGTTTGCCCCAATGTGCGCTTACGTCTGAAAAGCGCCAGAACGAGCCTGCCACAGGCTTTTCGCACATCTGCTTGGACACGGTGACGTTGTAGGTTTCGACTTGCCGGTCGGTATGGTCGGAGCCGACGCCGACCCACATGTCTCCGTCCCATTGCGCAAGTACGAATTCAACTTCGCCGCTGGAAGCTGCCCCTGTTGTCTGGATAATTGGGCTGGTGGTCACGCGCGCAGCCGAAACACGGTAGTAAATAGGGGTGCTGGCGGGACGCGCGACCCCAAGCGCCTCAAGCTCAACAATGTGCTTTTCAAGCGCGGCGCGGTCGCGCCCGGTCCAGCCTGCGATGATCGCCTGTTGCACGGACATATCTAATGTTTGTGCGCGCTCTCCGGCGTAAAGAACGATCTGCATCTTGCCTCCAGCGCTTTAATCAGTGAAATATCACAATAATATATCACCCCGATCTGTCAAACATGACTTAAGCTGAACCTTAAGTTGCACCAGCCTTGACGGTGTGGGCGGTTAACGTCACGGGGACTAATCACGACCAAAGACGAAACGCGGCAAATGGAGGGAGCGTCGATATGGCTGGCAAAGAGAAGTTTGAGGATCATTGCTGG
>CANJPM010000112.1 GCA_947476075.1 Beijerinckiaceae bacterium | reverse complement strand
GTCCGCTCGCCGGGGCGAATGCCCGGGATGAAGCCGCCATGCTTCTTCAGATTATCGGCCGTCTCCGTGGGATTAAACACAACGGCGGTATAGAAGAACGCGAAAAACACGATCAGCACCACATACGTCAGCATATAAAGCGGACGACCGTGCGCAAACAGCGAATTAAACGTTGCGAGCCAACCAGTGGCCCCGCCCGAAGCAGAGAAATTGGCCAGCGTAGTCGGCAGCAAAAGCAACGACGAGGCAAAGATCGGCGGAATGACGCCGGCAGTGTTGATTTTCAGCGGCAGAAACGACGTTTGACCGCCCACCATCTGGTTCTGACCCACCTGGCGCTTTGGATAAGTGATGAGCAACCGACGCTGCGCGCGCTCCATGAACACAATGAAGGCGACGACTACGACCGAAAGCATCAGAACGATCAGGATCAACGCCGTTGACAACGCGCCCTGCCGCCCAAGTTCAAGGGTAGACACGATGGCGGAGGGAAACGCAGCGACAATGCCCGCGAAAATGATCAACGAAGCGCCATTGCCGATGCCCCGGGCGGTAATCTGCTCGCCAAGCCACATCAGGAACAATGTGCCGCCGGTGAGCGTGAGGACAGTGGACACCTGGAAAAACAGACCAGGATTCGCAACGACGACGCCCTGACCCTCAAGCCCGATCGCTATACCCCACGCCTGAAACACAGCCAAAACGACGGTCAGGTAACGGGTGTATTGATTAATGACCTTACGCCCGGACTCGCCTTCCTTCTTAAGCGACTCAAGCGACGGCACAACCGACGTCATGAGCTGGATTATGATGGAGGCGGAGATGTAGGGCATGATATTAAGCGCAAAAATGGCCATGCGCTGAACGGCGCCGCCCGCGAACATATTGAAAAGTTCGAGAACGCCCTGCTGCTTGCCCGTAAAGCTCGCCTCAAAGGCGACAGGATCGATGCCGGGCAGCGGTATGTAAGTCCCGAGGCGATAGATGATAAGCGCCCCGAGAGTAAACCAGATGCGCTTCTTCAGCTCCTCGGCGCGTCCGATGGCCGAAAAATTGATAGAGGCTGCGAGCTGTTCAGCTGCCGATGCCATTTGAGCGCTCCGATGGCGCATCAAGCGCGCCGCATCTTTGGAAGTCTGGACCGCGGAAGTCTAATCTAACTTCCCGGCTTCTGACATGGGAACGGGGCGAAAGGTCTATGCCTCACGCCCCGCTCGAAATTGGATTGCCGACCGGCAACGCTGATCAGACGCGGGAACGATCCCACGCCAGAAAATCAGGCAGTTTCGACGGGAACTTCTACGAGGAGCTTAACCGAGCCCCCAAGCTTTTCGATGGCGGCGACAGCCGACTTCGACGCAGCAGCTACCTCAAGAATGAGCTTCGTCTTCAGTTCGCCCTGACCGAGGATCTTGACGCCGTCGCGCGCCTTGGCGCAGACGCCGGCATCGAGAAGGACCTCAAGCGTCACGGGCTTGCTGATGTCCAGAAAGCCTGAATCAACAGCCTCCTGAAGACGACCAAGATTGACCACGTTGTAATCGGTCTTGAACGGCGAGTTGAAGCCACGCTTCGGCAAGCGACGATGCAGCGGCATCTGGCCGCCTTCGAAGCCTTTGATGCGGACGCCGGAGCGAGCCGTCTGGCCCTTGCCGCCACGTCCCGCCTGCTTGCCCTTGCCGGAGCCAATGCCACGGCCGACACGCATGCGATCCTTGGAAGATCCCGGATTGTCGCGGAGTTCGTTGAGTTTCATTGCGCCCTCCTCACTTACCGGTGTTGGCGTCAATGACGCGCACGAGATGCGCGACCTTGGCGATCATGCCGCGAACGGCGGGCGTATCCTCAACGGATGAGCGGCGACCAATCTTGTTCAGCCCGAGGCCAACGAGCGTGCCGCGCTGCTGCGACGGACGGCCGATAGCGCTTGAGACCTGCTCAACCGTGATCATTGCCTTGGTGGTGTCCTTAGTCATGTCCACCCCCCTCAAGCGTCGACAGAATCGGCGTCGACGCCGGTGCGGCGGGACTGAAGGGTCGAGACCTTCATGCTCCGGCGCGCAGCGACAGAACGGGGCGAATCTTCACGCTTCAGCGCATCGAACGTAGCGCGGATCATGTTGTAGGGGTTCGAAGACCCCTGCGACTTGGCCACGACGTCATGCATGCCGAGCGTCTCGAAAACAGCGCGCATCGGGCCGCCGGCGATGATGCCGGTGCCTGCAGGCGCAGCGCGCAGAATGACCTTGCCGGCGCCGTGGCGTCCAAACACGTCATGATGCAGGGTGCGGCCTTCACGCAGCGGAACGCGGATAAGACCGCGCTTGGCGGCTTCCGTTGCCTTGCGGATAGCTTCGGGAACCTCACGGGCCTTACCGTGACCGAAACCGACGCGACCCTTCTGGTCGCCAACGACTACGAGGGCGGCGAAGCCGAAGCGACGACCACCCTTAACAACCTTCGCAACGCGGTTGATGTGGACGAGCTTGTCCACGAACTCGCTGTCGCGATCATCGCGATCACGACGACCGCCTTCACCTTCTCTTGCCATATCTCTCTTCCGTCACTTGCGCGGAACCGCCATGCGGACCGCTCGCTGGGATTGCAAATGCGCCCGAGGCCCGGGCGCATTTGGCTTAGAAGTTCAGACCACCCTCGCGGGCGCCCTCGGCAAGCGCCTTGACGCGGCCATGGTACATATAGGGGCCGCGATCAAACACGACATCCTTGATGCCCTTCTCGGCAGCGCGCTTGGCGATCAAAATTCCGATCGTCTTTGCAGCCGCCACGTCGGCGCCGGTCTTGAGGGTCGAACGCTGATCCTTCTCCAAAGAGGAAGCGGCAACCAATGTGGCGCCCTTCTCGTCGTCGATGATCTGCGCGTAGATCTGCTTTGACGACCGATGCACGGAAAGCCGGGGCTTTCCGTACGCACGGGCGCGGATCGAACGGCGCACGCGGGCCTTACGGCGACCGGCGGCCAGACTGTTATGGGCCATTGTGCGCTCCTGCTACTTCTTCTTGCCTTCCTTACGGAAGATGAACTCACCGGCATAACGCACGCCCTTGCCCTTGTAAGGCTCAGGGGCGCGGAAAGCCCGGATCTCGGCTGCGATCTGACCGATCTGACGCTTGTCAATGCCCGCTATGCTGATCTCAGTGGGCTTGGGCGTCAAAATCGCGACCCCGTCAGGGATCGGATAATTGATGTCGTGGCTGTAGCCGAGCGACATCTGCAGGTTCTTTCCAACAACCGCGGCCTTGTAGCCGACGCCCGTGATTTCAAGCTTGCGCTCGAAACCCTTGGACACGCCCAGGACAATGTTGCTGATCATAGCGCGCGATGTACCCCAAAGGGCGCGAGCGCGCTTGCTATCGTTACGGGGGTCGACCTTGATGGCGCCGTCGCCGAAAGCGACGTCGACATCATCAGGAACGACGAACGAGAGTTCACCCTTGGCGCCCTTGACGACGACATTCTGGCCGTCGACCTTGGCGGTGACGCCTGCGGGAACTGGAACGGGTTTCTTACCGACACGTGACATTGATGTTCGCCTTCAGATCAGAAGACCCGGCAGAGCAGTTCGCCGCCCACATTCTGCTCGCGAGCAGAATGATCGGCCATAACGCCCTTCGGAGTCGATACAATGGTGATGCCGAGGCCATTAGCGACCCGCGGCATGGCGGCGACGGCGCTGTACACGCGGCGTCCGGGCTTCGAGACACGCTCGATTTCGCGGATGACCGGCAGGCCCTCGTGGTATTTCAATTCAATTTCGAACTCAGTGCGGCCGTTGCCAAAATCCGTGGTTGAGTAACCGCGGATATAGCCTTCGTCCTTGAGCACTTCGAGCACATTGGCGCGCAAACGCGAGCCGGGCGTCGAAACCTTGGTCTTGCGACGCATACCCGCATTACGAATACGGGTGAGCATATCGCCGAGAGGATCGTTCATGGCGCGCTCCTTACCAGCTCGACTTCGTGAGGCCGGGGATCAAACCCCTGGAGCCCAAATCACGGACAGCGATGCGCGACATGCGCATCTTGCCGTAAAATGCGCGCGGACGACCAGTCACCTCGCAACGGTTGCGGATACGCACCCGAGACGAATTGCGCGGCAACTCAGCGAGCTTCACATTCGCCTCAAACCGCGCAACAACATCAAGCGACATGTCGCTGGCCACGGCCTTGAGACGCTCACGACGAGCGGCGAACTTCTTCACCAACTTCATCCGGCGATTGTTTTTCTCTATCGAACTCTTTTTTGCCATTTGTTATACCTCTTGGTCCCGCGTCTGAGATCAGATTTTGCAACCAGAACTCACTGCCGGAACGGGAAGTTAAAGGCGCGAAGCAACGCGCGCGCCTCATCGTCGGTCTTGGCCGTGGTGCATACGATCACGTCCATACCAAGCTGGGAATCAGCCTTGTCGTAATCGATCTCAGGGAACACGAGGTGCTCCTTGATGCCCATCGCGAAATTGCCGCGACCATCGAAAGACTTGGGGCTGAGGCCGCGGAAGTCGCGAATGCGCGGCAGCGCGATCGTGACAAAACGGTCCAGAAACTCATACATGCGTGTGCTGCGCAATGTCACCATAGCGCCGATCGGCATATTTTCACGCAATTTAAAGGCCGAGATAGCCTTGCGCGACCGCGTCACAACCGGCTTCTGGCCGGCGATCAACGCAAGGTCAGCGGCGGCGGACGTCACCTTTTTGGTGTCGTTCACTGCATCGCCAACGCCCATGTTGAGCACGATCTTGGTGATCGTCGGCACCTCAAGCGCGTTCTTGTAACCGAACTGCTCAATCATCTGAGCGCGAACGACATCAAGATAATGCTTGCGCATGCGCGGGGTGTAACCCTCAGGCGTGCCGAGCGAGTCTGCACTGGCGAGAACGGCAGGAGCCGGCGCTTCGCCGCGCTTGGTCTTCTCACCCTTGGCGGCCTTGGGGGCCTTATCCTTTGAAGCCTCAGGCATCGATCAGGTCTCCGGAACGCTTGGCGAAGCGGACCTTGCGGCCGTCTTCGAGAATCTTGAATCCGACGCGGGTCGGCTTGCCATCCTTGGGATCGATCAAAGACAGGTTCGACAAAGCGATAGGAGCCTCTTTCGAGATGATCCCACCCTCCTGGGTCGCAGACTGCTTTTGATGGCGACGAACCATATTGACGCCACGAACAAGCGCACGCCCTTCGGTCGGATTCACCTTAACGACTTCACCAGAACGACCTTTGTCGCGCCCAGTGAGGAGGACGACCTTGTCGCCCTTTTTGATCTTCGCAGCCATTACAACACCTCCGGCGCGAGAGAGATGATCTTCATATGGTTCTTCGCGCGCAGCTCGCGCGGAACCGGTCCAAAGATACGGGTGCCGATCGGCTCCGACTGGTTGTTGATCAACACAGCCGCATTACCGTCGAAACGGATCGTCGAGCCATCGGCCCGCTTTATGTCTTTCGCAGTGCGAACGACGACCGCCTTCATGACGTCGCCCTTCTTAACGCGACCGCGCGGAATGGCTTCCTTGATGGAAACGACGATTATATCGCCAACGCCAGCATAGCGCCGCTTGGAACCGCCGAGCACCTTGATGCACATAACGCGGCGCGCGCCGGAATTATCCGCCACGTCGAGATTGGTTTGCATCTGAATCATGGCAACGCGCCTTCCTTTTCAGATCGGTTTCCGAAGTCAGAGCTCCGGACTTCGCCTGAAGAGAGCGATTCTCGCTCCCTCGATGAAATAGAAACGTGGATTAAGCCGACTTCTCGACAACTGTCCAGCGCTTTAGCTTCGAAATCGGCTTTGTCTCTTCGATAGAGACCTGATCGCCAATCTTATGGGCCTTGGCTTCGTCATGAGCATGGTAGTGTTTCGTACGACGCACCGTCTTTTTCAAGAGCGGATGCGTGAAACGGCGCTCAACGCGCACGACCACGGTCTTTTCTTGCTTGTCGCTGACGACGACGCCCTGGAGAATACGCTTCGGCATCTGCGGGTCCTTACTTCTTCTCAGCGCGCTTCGCCGCGGCGAGCGTCAGGGCGCGAGCGACGTCCCGACGAACGACGCGAACGCGCGAAGTGTTCTCCAACTGGCCGGTGGCCCGCTGGAAACGGAGGTTGAACTGTTCCTTCTTCAACTTCAGGACTTCGTCCTTAAGCTGGTCCTCGGTCATGACACGCAGATCCGAGACGCGCTGCTTGGAAATCATTACGTCGTTCCTCATTCCACGATGCGTTGAATGAAACGCGTCTTGATCGGCAGCTTCGCCGCCGCAAGAGTCATCGCCTCACGGGCGAGCTCAGGCGTGACGCCGTCGATCTCGAACATAATACGACCGGGAGCGACGCGAGCCGCCCAATATTCCGGTGCGCCCTTGCCTTTACCCATTCGAACTTCGACGGGCTTTTTCGACACCGGCACATCCGGAAAGATCCGGATCCACACGCGACCGGCACGCTTCATGTGACGGGTCATCGCACGGCGGGCCGCTTCGATCTGGCGCGCTGTGATGCGCTCCGGCTCCATCGCCTTCAGGCCAAACTGGCCGAAATTGAGCTCGAAGCCGCCTTTGGCGTTTCCATGGATACGACCCTTGAAGGCCTTCCTGAACTTCGTGCGCTTTGGTTGCAACATGATTCAGACTCTCGTGTTCTATCTGCGTCAGGCTGCGTCGCGGCCGCGGGGGCCACGACCACGATTATCGCGGTCACGATCCTCACGACGCGGACGCCTATCGCCGCCGCCGGTGTCTTGTTCATTCATGCGCTTGTCTTGCGCCATGGGATCATGCTCCAGAATCTCGCCTTTGAAGATCCAGACCTTGATTCCACACGTGCCGTACGCGGTGTGCGCTGTACCAACGCCATAGTCAACATCCGCACGCAAAGTATGCAGCGGAACGCGACCCTCGCGATACCATTCCTGGCGCGCGATTTCGGCGCCGCCGAGGCGACCCGAGCAATTGATCCGGATGCCCTGGGCGCCCAAACGCATTGCAGATTGTACCGCGCGCTTCATGGCGCGACGGAAAGCCACGCGGCGCTCGAGCTGCTGGGCGATAGACTCGGCGACGAGCGTCGCGTCCACTTCCGGCTTGCGCACCTCAACGATGTTCAAGACCACCTCAGAATCGGTGAGCTTGGCGACCGTCTTGCGGATCTTGTCGATATCGGCGCCCTTCTTCCCAATCACCACGCCCGGACGGGCCGAGTAGATGGTGACGCGGCACTTCTTGTGAGGGCGCTCGATGATGATGCGGGACACCGCAGCCATCTTCAATTCCTTCATCAGGACTTCGCGTATACGCATGTCCTCATGAAGCAATTTGCCGTACTCGCCGCGAGCGGCGTACCAGCGTGAATCCCAGGTGCGGTTGATGCCGAGGCGCAAACCGATCGGATTTACTTTCTGACCCATCGTTTTCTCCTCAGACCTTCGCTTCGGGCTGAACTTCGCGAACCACGATCGTCAGGTTCGAGAAGGGCTTCTCAACCCGGCCGGCGCGGCCGCGTGCGCGGGCATGGAAACGCTTCATTACAAGCGCCTTGCCAACGAACGCCTCGGCGACGACGAGATCGTCGACATCGAGAGAATGATTGTTTTCCGCGTTGGCGATGGCGCTTTCCAGCGCCTTCTTCACCGTTCCAGCAATACGCTTGCGGGAGAACTCGAGATCCGCAAGAGCGGTCTCGACCGGCTTGCCGCGAATTAGCTGCGCCAACAAATTCAGCTTCTGCGGGCTAACGCGCAACATGCGCGCCACACACTTGGCTTCATTGTCCTTAAGGGCGCGCGGGGTTTTGGGCTTCGACATCGCGTCAGCCTCTCTTCGCTTTCTTGTCCGCCGCGTGACCATGGAAGGTGCGCGTGGGGGAGAATTCGCCGAACTTGTGATTAATCATATCCTCGGTGACGGCCACCGGAATATGCTTGTGCCCGTTATAGACACCAAAAGTGAGGCCTACGAACTGCGGCAGGATCGTGGAGCGACGGCTCCAGATCTTGATTACGTCATTCCGTCCCGAAGCAGTTGCGGCATCAGCTTTCTTAAGCATGTAGCCGTCAACGAACGGGCCCTTCCAGATCGAACGCGCCATGGATCAGCCCTTCTTCTTGCGAACGTGACGCGAAGCTATAATAAACTTCGTTGTCGACTTGTTGCTGCGGGTTTTCTTGCCCTTTGTGGGCTTGCCCCAGGGCGTGACCGGATGACGACCGCCCGAGGTGCGGCCTTCGCCGCCGCCGTGGGGATGGTCAACCGGGTTCATCGTAACGCCGCGGTTATGAGGCTTGTGACCGAGCCAGCGAGCGCGGCCCGCCTTGCCCAGAGACGTGTTCATGTGGTCCGGGTTTGACACCGCGCCCACAGTTCCCATGCACTGACCGTGCACCAGACGCTGCTCGCCTGAATTCAGACGCATGATCACGTAGCCCTGATCGCGACCAACGATCTGGGCGTAAGAACCGGCGGAGCGAGCCAGCGAGCCACCCTTCCCGATCTTCAGCTCGACGTTGTGCACGATCGTGCCAACCGGCATGTTCGCGAGCGGCATTGCATTGCCCGGCTTCACGTCAACCTGCTGCCCTGCAACCACCTCGTCGCCAACGCCGAGGCGCTGCGGGGCGATGATGTAGGCCAGCTCATTGTCGGCGTAGCGGATAAGAGCGATGAACGCGGTGCGGTTGGGATCGTATTCGATCCGCTCCACCTTCGCGGGCATGTCCATCTTGCGACGCTTGAAGTCGATGATGCGATAGGTCTGCTTGTGACCGCCGCCGCGGAAGCGCACCGTGATGCGACCAGTGTTGTTGCGTCCGCCCGCCGAAGACTTGCCTTCGGTCAGAGGCTTGTGGGGCTTGCCCTTCCACAGCTGCGAGCGGTCGACGATGACCAGCTGCCTGAGGCCCGGGGTAACCGGCTTGAATGTTTTGAGCGCCATGATCCTGTCCTCGATCCCCGCTTACAGACCGGTCGTGACGTCGATCCGCTGGCCCTCGGCGAGGGTCACGACCGCTTTTTTAACGTCACTCTGGGTGCCGCGCGTACCGCGGAAAATCTTTGTCTTGCCCTTGCGGATAAGCGTGTTCACGCTTTCCACCTTGACATCGAAGAGACGCTCCACGGCCGCTTTGATTTGCGGCTTGGTGGCGTCCTTACGCACCTTGAAGACGACCTTGTTCTGGTCGGACGCCATGGTCGCTTTTTCGGTGATGACCGGAGCGACGATGACATCGTAATGGCGCGTGTCGGCGAACCGTGCAGACTGGCTCATTTGAATCGCGCCTCCAGCGCATCGACGGCCGCCTTGGTCAGCACAAGCTTCTCGCGGCGGATAATGTCGTAAACGTTGATGCCGGCGATCGGCAGAACGTCGATTTGCGGAATGTTGCGAGCGGCGCGCGCAAACGTTTCCTGCACCATGGCGCCGTCGATAATCAGGGCCGACTTGAGGCCGATCTTCTCGAACGACGCCTTCAGCGCCTTTGTCTTGCCAAGGTCGAAGGTGGCGTCGTCCCAGATAACCAGACCGCCGTCGCGCACTTTGGCTGACAGGGCATGGCGCAGAGCGAGCGCGCGGACCTTCTTGGGCAGAGCATGCGCATGGCTGCGCACCTGGGGACCGAAGGCGCGACCACCGCCGCGGAACTGCGGCACGCGAGCCGAACCATGGCGAGCGCCGCCGGTTCCCTTCTGCTTGTACATCTTCTTTCCGGTGCGGTTGATATCCGCACGGTTCTTGACTGCATGCGTACCAGCGCGGCGCTTGGCCAGCTGATAGCGGATCATCCGGGTGATGAGATCCGCGCGGGGCTCAAGGCCAAACACATCGTCGCTGAGCTCGATCGAGCCGGCGGTTGCGCCGTCGAGTGACGTGACGTCGATCTTCACGGCTCAACCCTCCTTGTTTTCGTCGGCAACGGCGACAGCAGCTGCGCTGTCGGCGGTGCGGAACTTGCCGGGATGGGGCGCGTCCTTCGGAAGCGCCTTCTTCACGGCGTCGCGCACTGTGATCCAGCCGCCCGCAAAGCCAGGAACCGAACCCTCAACAAGGATAAGGCCACGAGCGGAATCGGTCTGGACGACGCGGAGGTTGAGCGTGGTTATCCGCTCGACACCCATGTGCCCGGCCATTTTCTTGTTCTTGAAGGTCTTGCCCGGATCCTGACGGCCGCCGGTCGAACCGTGCGAACGATGGGATACGGACACGCCGTGGGTAGCGCGCAGACCACCGAAGTTCCAGCGCTTCATCGGACCGGCGAAGCCCTTGCCGAGCGATGTGCCGGTGACATCAACAAACTGGCCAACGACGAAATGGTCAGCGAGGATTTCAGCGCCCACCGGGATGACCGCATCTACGCCAACGCGGAATTCCGCGAGCTTCATTTTCGGCTCGACGCTGGCGCGAGCGAAACGCTCACGCTCGGCCTTCGAGACGTTCTTGGGCTTTGCCCGACCGACGCCAAGTTGGAGCGCCGTGTAACCGTTCTGTTCCATGGTCCGATGGGCGACGACTTGGCAGCCATCCATCTTCAGGACCGTGACCGGCAATTGTTCCCCTGCGTCGTTGAAGACGCGGGTCATGCCGACCTTCTGTGCGATAACGCCTGACCGCATTGTTTCTTGTCCTTAAAGGCTCATTACGAGGAAGAGGAGCCCGATACCGTAACCTAGAGCTTGATCTCGACATCCACGCCGGCGGCGAGGTCAAGCTTCATGAGCGCATCCACTGTCTGCGGCGTGGGATCGACAATGTCGAGCACGCGCTTGTGGGTGCGAATTTCGAACTGCTCGCGCGACTTCTTGTCGACGTGCGGCGAGCGGTTCACAGTGAACTTCTCGATCTGCGTCGGCAGCGGGATAGGCCCGCGAACCTGCGCGCCCGTGCGCTTCGCCGTGGAAACGATTTCCTTCGTCGAAGCATCAAGAATGCGGTGATCGAACGCCTTGAGGCGGATGCGGATGTTCTGGCCGTTCATAGCTTATCCCCATGGACGACCGGTGCGGGCGAATGCCCGACCCGGCCGAACTGTTTCCGCTTACTCAATGATGGACGCGACGACGCCTGCGCCGACGGTGCGACCGCCTTCACGAATGGCGAAACGCAGCTTTTCTTCCATGGCGATCGGCACAATCAGCGCCACTTCCATCGAAATGTTGTCGCCCGGCATCACCATTTCCGTGCCTTCCGGCAGGGTCACGATGCCCGTAACGTCCGTCGTGCG
>CANJPM010000111.1 GCA_947476075.1 Beijerinckiaceae bacterium | reverse complement strand
TCTAACTGCGGGGCAGATGGAAGTCGAGGACGAAGCCTCAACCAGTGCTGCATTGCAGGGCGCCTTTGCAGGATTTTCCATCAGTATACGGGCCGAAAAGCGCACGGACGGTTACGCCTGACACCGTCAGAGCCTTGGAACGGCGAGCGACCGGACGACCGGCCTGTAGAGGGGACCGTTCGACAATCCGGATAGCCGCGACATGCCCGATAGCTGCGGCATGTGTGGCGTGCGCCCGGGGCTCGCCGGGTTCAGAAGCAGAAAACCTATTCCGAATCGTCGCCAGCAGAAGCGGCGGCGGCTTCCTTCGGGTCGACATCGTCGAGAATGCGATCGGCCAGAATGCCCGAATTCTCGCGGATCGAAGCCTCGATCCGTTGAGCGGCCTCAGGATGATCGCGCAAATATTGCTTGGCGTTCTCGCGACCCTGTCCAAGGCGCTGGGAATCATAGGAAAACCATGCGCCTGACTTTTCGACAACGCCGGCCTTTACGCCCAGATCGACCAATTCGCCGACCTTTGAAATGCCTTCTCCGTACATGATGTCGAATTCGACCTGTTTGAAGGGCGGGGCGACCTTGTTTTTGACGACCTTTACGCGGGTCTGGTTGCCGGTGACTTCCTCGCGGTCTTTGATCGCGCCAATACGGCGGATATCGAGTCGCACGGAAGCGTAGAATTTCAGGGCATTGCCGCCAGTGGTGGTCTCTGGACTGCCGTACATCACGCCGATCTTCATGCGGATCTGGTTGATGAAAATGACCATAGTCTTCGAGCGCGAGATCGAGGCGGTGAGCTTGCGCAGGGCCTGGCTCATGAGGCGAGCCTGAAGGCCTGGCTGGACGTCGCCCATTTCGCCTTCAATTTCAGCGCGAGGCGTCAAAGCCGCCACGGAATCGATGACCAGAACGTCAATAGCGCCCGAACGCACGAGCGTGTCGGTGATCTCAAGCGCCTGCTCGCCGGTGTCGGGCTGGGAGATAAGAAGATCTTCGAGGTTCACGCCGAGCTTGCGCGCGTAGACCGGATCCAGCGCATGCTCCGCGTCAACGAAAGCGCAAACGCCGCCGCGCTTCTGCGCCTCTGCGATGACATGCAGGGTGAGTGTCGTCTTGCCCGATGATTCAGGGCCGTAAATCTCGACGATGCGTCCGCGCGGCAAGCCGCCGACGCCGAGAGCTATGTCCAGTCCGAGCGAGCCCGTAGGCACGGTCTCGATCTCAACGGCTTTCTGGTTCTTGCCCAGACGCATGATGGAGCCTTTTCCGAAGGCCCTTTCGATCTGGGAGAGAGCGGCGTCTAGCGCCTTGGTCTTGTCCACGGACGTTCCTTCCACGAGGCGGAGATTCGCTTGGCTCACGGGGTAGCTCCCTTCTGGCACGGCGGCGGTAAAATGCGCAAATGATGCGTTCAGTGACACCAATGTACTTGATTTGTTCCATCCTGCAAGTTCTTTTTTTGTTCTCATTAATCGATCCGTTATTTCAATCGCTTGGCTGCTTCTAGCTCAGGTTTCGGGAGCTTCGCCCGGGCTCAGGCTGCGATATTGCGGGCGCGTACGGGCAAAAGTTCGAGCGAGTCGGACAGCGTCCGTTCCAGCTCGACCCGCCGCAATCGCGCGGCATGCGCCGGTTCAGGCGCCGATTCTATTTGTCTGGCCATTGCGGCGGCGCCTTTGAGGCCGAAATGGCCAAGCAGGCCGATGAGCGAATGCGCGGCGAGGCGCGCGCCCGCATGGTCGCCCTCTTCCGCAGCCTGGGACAGGCGCGCCTGGTGCTGCAGCGCGGACGCGCTCATGCGTCCGACAAAATTCAGGAACAGTGGCAGCCCAACCTCGTCAAGCAATTCGCGCAGCGTAGCCTCGTCAAGGAGCGGCGGGGCTACGACAATCCGGGCCTGGTCAAACGTTTGACCAAGAGGTTCTCTAAGAGGTTCTGCAAGCGGTTCAAAATGTACAAGCACGACGCGTCCCATTCATCGGGTTAGCGTCGTTGAGTTACGAGATCTGCCGTTTGGGCAGACAATGGGCGTGACGTTGGGGATGCCGCTGCGTTGCGCGTTCAGGCCTGTCGCGCAACGCTATCTTGGTAAAGTGCGCGTTAGTTCAGAGTCCGAACGAGCCACCTCCATTGACGCTGACGGTCTCGCCAACGATGTAGGATGAGTCAGAACTCACAAGGAAACATGCCACAGATGCAATCTCTTCAGGCTCGCCAATGCGGTTGACGAGCGTGCGTTCGCCAAACTTGCGCAAGGCGTCGTCGTCATAGTCCGCCGTCATCGCGGTGCGCGTTGCGCCTGGGCTGACGGCGTTGACGCGCACGCCGAATGGCGCAAATGAGCGCGCAAGCGCTCGCGTCAATCCAATGATTGCGGCTTTTGATGCGACATAAGCGGGGCCTCCGCGTCCATGTCCTCCAAGCCCCGACACGCTGATCGAGCCTGAGCTTGCCAGCACAATGGAGCCGCCCCCGCTCGTCTCCATCGCGTGCGCGCACGCCTGCGCCATCAGGAATGAACCGCTGACGTTGATGGAGAGGGTGCGATCAAATTCGGCGCTGTCCAGTTCGCGCCACGGCGTCGTTGAATGCGTGGCCGCCATGTGTATCAGCCCGTCGATGGAGCCAAATTTCAAAACGCTGCGTTTGACGCAATCGCCGCAGGCGTTTGCGTCAGCGACATTGGCGCGCACAATCAGCAGTCGTGTGCTTTCGTCGTCGCTGAAGACTTGCGATATGGGATCTCGATCCAGCGCGCAAACATTGGCGCCGCGCGCAAGAAGCATGGTTACGCAAGCTGCTCCAATGCCGCTTGCGGCGCCGGTGACGATAATAGTTTTGCCGGTGAGGCTGTTTTTTGAATCGGTCATCGGACCCTCCCGCCCCCAATGTTGCGGGCGCGGGTTCAGGGGTCAAGGCAGGCCTTGCCTATCGGCCCGCAGTGACGCGGAAACCTTCGTATGTGGCTGATCGCTCCATCGGCGCAAAGCCGCCGAACGTGCCTTCTCTGGATACTGTCACGGCTTGCGGCGCGATGCTGTTGGTGGGCGTTGCGTCCATCGCGATGCGGCGCACGGGCCTGCCTGCGTCGCGTTCTCCGCCTTGAATTTCATGCGGCGACAAGGGCGCGGGACGTTGCGGAAGGCGCGGTTCCGCCAGCCGCTTCTTGGCGGCGGGGGTTAGCGTCAACGCTGTTGCGCGCGGGGCTTTTTCATTCGAGGCGGTCAATATTTTCGCGCCCACGAGGCAGATGATGAGGATGCCGGCGCCCATAAGAAGACTGCGTCCCAATGGGCGGGGATCGGCTGCGGCGCGGCCGCTGATGCGGGTGGGCGCGCGATCGGCGCTCGGTCTCTCACGCAACAAAATGGTCAAAACAAACGCTCCACGCCTGGTGAATTCGTTCACCATAGCGGGAGCGTCTAAACTTGAGGTTAACTACAAAACGCTGGTCGTGCGCAGGTATTCTTATGCTGAAGTTTTCGCGACGCCGCCCTTGACCGCCTCGATCAATTGCTTGAGCGAGAAAGGCTTGGGCAGGAAGCCGAAGTCTTCTCCGGCTGGCAAGTTCTTGGCGAAAGCGTCCTCTGCATAGCCGGAGACGAAGATTACCTTGCATTTGACGCCGCGCTTGCGCAATTCGCCAAACATGGTCGGCCCGTCCATCTCGGGCATCACCACGTCCGAGACGATGAGGTCTATCTCGCCGCCCACTTCGTCGACCACTTCGAGCGCATGCAGGCCTGAGCTGGCTTCAAGCACGGTGTAACCGCGCGAGGCCAGCGCACGGGCTCCAAAGGCGCGCACGGCTTCCTCGTCTTCGACCAGCAGAATGGTGCCGTGGCCTGTGGCGTCGACGCTTTTGACCGGGTCTTCTTTCTTGACGACCTCGTCTTCCACATGGTCGTGTCGAGGTAGATAGATGCGGAACGTCGCGCCCTCTCCGGGTTCTGATTCACAGGAGATATACCCCCCCGTCTGCTTGACGATGCCGTACACCATCGACAATCCAAGTCCGGTGCCCTTGCCCACTTCCTTGGTGGTGAAAAAGGGTTCAAACATTTTCGCCTTCACGTGATCGGGAATGCCGTGTCCGCTGTCTGACACTTCCACCACAACGTAATCGGCGGGAACGAAGCCGGGCTCGCTGATCGTTCCGCATTCTTGGGCGGTGACATTGCTGGTGGTCAGGCGAATGCGTCCGCCCTCGGGCATGGCGTCCCGGGCGTTGACGACGAGATTCACGATCACTTGTTCGAACTGGTTAAGGTCAGCTTTCACGCGCCACAGATCGCGGCCGTGACGCACGTCCAGCTCGACTTTTTCGCCAACAAGTCGACGCAGCAGATTCTGCAATTCGGACATAACGTCGTTGAGCTGCAACACTTGCGGGCGCAGCGTCTGGCGGCGCGAGAACGCGAGCAGCTGGCGCACAAGGCCCGCTGCGCGATTGGCGTTCTGCTTGATCTGCATGATGTCCTGAAAGGACGGATCGGTGGGTCGATGGTTGGCCAGAAGCAAATCCGAATAGCCGATGATAGCGGTGAGCACGTTGTTGAAATCATGCGCGACGCCGCCAGCCAATTGTCCGATGGCCTGCATCTTCTGCGATTGCGCAAAGCTTTCCTGCAGATTGCGCTGCTCGGTGGTGTCGAGCGCGAAGATGTTTACGCTGGCGCCTTCGCCGTCTGCCTCCGATGCGGAGATGAAGAAGCGTGCGGAGCGCGGCTCTTCGCCCGCAAGAGCGGCGTCAATCGGGGGCAATTCGGTCTTGCCCTGTTCAGCGGCCAGAATGCCGGCGCGCAGAGTTTCGCGATCACGCTCGGCAATGCCTGAGAACAGCGATCGGTCGCCCTTGAGCGCTTCAGGGGCCAGCCGTGCAAAGGCAGCGTTGGCGCGCACAATGGCGCCGTTTGCGGCCAGAGCGGCAATCGCCATTGGCGTTTGATTGAAGAAGCGGGCAAAGCGCACTTCGGCCGCGCGCAGATCCTCCGCTGGTTCTTCTCCGGGCGCGCGGTTGATGACCAGCGTGCGCGAAGGGCCGGGCGTGCGATCGTGCGCAAACGCGACGCGATGGATGATGCGCACCGGCAGACTTTGACCATTGCGGCGCTTCAGGTCGATGTCGAATTGTTCGGTGCGCACTTCGCTCTCAACGCCAGAGACAGCATTGAGCAAAGCTGCTCCGTCGCCAGCAACGAGATCGCTGAGCCGCAGGCCGCCCGAGCCCACTTGCGCCAGATCGTAATCCAGCCAGCCGGCGAGCGTGGCGTTAAGATACGTGATTTCGCCGCTTGCATTGCTGGAGAAGAATCCGGCCGGCGCATGATCGAGAAAATCGATGGCGTGCTGCAATTCCTGAAACACGTTCTCGTGGCGAGCTCGCTCGCGCGTTACGTCCGAGACGCTCCACAAAATAGCCCGCCTTACGCCGCTCTCGTCTAGCGGCCGCACGCGGATACGATACCAGCCCACTGCGCCCTCGCCGGTGAGGGGCGGCGACAGGCGCAATTCTTCGCTGGCGCGCTTGCCTTCGCGAGCCGCCTGCGTAAGGCGGTAGACAGCTTCGGAGACTTCAGGCGCGCCGGAAAACAGCCGCTCGACGTTGCGCACATCCGTCAGTTCGCGCGCGCCCGAGAATTGCAGATAAGCCGGATTGGCGTAGACGATCGTCTCGCCCTCGCTCACCAGCAGGCCGTCGCCGCCTGTATCGGCGATGAGCTTGGTGACGTCATTGCGCGCGGTTGCGCCTGCGATGTTGATGAAGCCGACCGCGTAGGCGAAAAGTCCGACGACCCCCACGACCGCCAGCAGCGCCAGCAGTGCAATCGTCAGCTTGCCGGCCTCTTCCTGCGGCAGGAGCGAAAACGATCCGGCCGCCGCCACGAGCACGAAAGCGATGAGCAGAATGAGGCCCGGACTGCCGGCGCGCTCCGTGCGGTCGAGCGCGCCATCAGCGGGGGCGGCGTCTGGAGCGGGTTCAGGCGATTGGCTCTGCGAGGACATGCGGGGCTCATTCTTGTGGTGAATGCTTGCTGCGGGTTCTTTTTCGAATCGAAGCAGGCTCTGGATCGTGGCCTGCGGGTCTGGCGATCCCTGTCTGGTCGAGAATGCTGCTCGCGACCCATCTTTGCAATCGCGGCTCGATTGCACACCGATGGTCAGGAAGCTGCTTTTTCGGCCTTGGGCAAAGGGTATGAGAATTCAATTAAAATTTTGCTTTATTCATAAGGCAAACGCACAAGCTGGACTGGATTTGGGGCGATTATGGGCAGGGCAGGGGCGCCCGTCGGCAAGGAAATTAACCATTGCTTAACCCCGGATACCCACTTCTTCGCCTTGTGTGTTAATATAACAACTTGAGTAGAGAGCCATTTGGCGCGGGCGAGGGCGGGCCGGGTATGCAGTTTATGACCAACATGATCGGCGACAACAAAGTGCTCCTCTGGATTCTTGGCGCTGCGGCCCTCTTGCTGGCGGCTCTTATTCTGGTTCTTCTCTATCGTCTTCTGTTTGGACGGCGCCTGCGGGGCGGGGGCGGGCGTGCGCGTCAGCCTCGTCTGGGCGTCGTAGACGCCTATGATCTGGATCGTCATCGCCAGCTTGTGATCGTGCGCCGCGACAATATCGAGCATCTCGTGATGATCGGCGGCCCCAACGACGTTCTGATCGAATCGGCCATTGTCCGCTCCGCGGCTGCGGCGCAGGAGCCGCGCACAGTGCGTGAAGCTGCAGCAATGGCTGCGGGCTCGTATCAAGACGAAATCGAACCGATCGAATCCGTTCGGCCCGCAGCGCAGGTCGTCGCCGGAAAATCTGCGGTTCTGGAGGAAAAAGCTCAAGATGTAAGGTCTCTGGAGTCTAGGGATTCCGGGCAAGATTATGCGTCTGCAAGGTCGTCCACGCCGCGTCCGCCGATTCCGCCAAGCCAGCCTTTGCCCGCACCGTCGTCACCCGCACCGCCGTCGCAGCAGCCGTCGTTTCGCCCCTCTGTGGAAACGCAGCCCCGGCCTGCCACGCCTGCCTCGCAGCCGCCTGTAAAGCCGTTCTCCGCCAGCTCGTCTTCTGCTTCTGCTCAACAAACGCTGCGTTCGCCTGCAACCCCGCCGTCGCGTCCCGGTGCGCAAGGCCTGTCGCCGTCGCGCCCGCCACTTGGTTCAACCACGCCGGCAGGCGCGCCGGCCAATTTGTCCGCCGCGCCTTCGCGGCTTGCGCCCACCCTTCAGGGGCCGGGGACCCCCGGCGCTTCGCCGGAGCCAGGCGCCCGCTATGCGCCTGCACCTCCTGTATCGTCGCCCGCAGCTCCTGCGCAGGTCTCAGCCCCGCCTCTTGCTCCGCCCGGGGCTCTGGCTCCACGGGTCAATCCGCCCCCGCCGGCGGGTGGCGAGATTCCGGATGGTTCGACCGCCGACATGTCTTCGCAACCTGCGCCGGCCGCTGATCCGCTGGATGCGCTGGAAGAGGAAATGAAGAAGCTGCTCGGGCGCTAGGCGCGCCCGCCTCAAAAGCAAAACGGCTCCGCATAGCGGAGCCGTTTTATGTTTGTGGGTGTGGGGCGGAAAGCGCCGCCGGCCTCAATCGTCGCGATAGATCTTTTCGCGCCGCTCATGGCGCTCTTGCGCTTCCACCGAGAGGGTCGCAATCGGGCGAGCGTCCAGACGCTTGAGTGAAATGGGCTCGCCCGTTTCCTCGCAGAAGCCATAGACGCCCTCTTCGATACGCTGCAAAGCCGAATCGATTTTGGAGATCAGCTTGCGCTGACGATCACGGGAGCGCAGCTCTATTGCCCGATCAGTTTCCGACGAAGCCCTGTCGGCTATGTCAGGATGATTCTCGTTTTCGGATTGCAAAGCGACCAGTGTTTCGCGGCTTTCCCGCAAAATTTCGTCCTTCCACGCCAGCAGTTTGCGACGAAAATAATCGCGCTGCCGCTCGTTCATGAACGCCTCGTCCTCGGACGGCATGTAGGTTTTATCGATAGAATCCGCGATTTTCATGCGCCGAACGCTCCTATCATTTGCGCGCCTTATAACCATTTGTAAGGGCCGCGACAACGTCGCCTCGCGGGTTACCCAATAAACATGACAAAGAGTGGACGAGACCAAGCCTCCTATCTGGAGTGAATACCTTATTGCTACGTTGAAGGCTTACTATCCAGGCCCTGAAACCAAACGATTTAAAGCTGTGGCGGCCTCAGTTCGCTCGTTCTGGAAAAGGTCATTTGCTTCTCTGGCTGGTGACGGCTCCTGTGCGTCTGGTCAACGCCGTGCGCCCGGACCAGCCTGTCGTCTCTCATCAGGTCGACCGAAAACGAAGCGACAGATTCGCTGTCCGAGGGATGTTCCCGGCGTCAGCGACGTCAGCGCGGTCGATGCGGACGCCGCCGTGCGCCGGGTCGAGCCGGGCCTTATAATGAAGGTCGTTATGGCTGGCTGGGTTGGCGACGGACAGCTGCGACGCAATGTTGTCTCCTATGTGTGTTCCAAAAGCTAAAACCCGCGCGCGAGGCTGACGTCTTGGATTTTAGTCAGCCTCCATGTCATGGTGATCGCAAAGAACGAATGGGAGGGAGCATGCCGATTGTTCTTGTACACGGCGCTTGGGCCGGCGCCTGGTCGTGGCGCGACAGCGCCCGGCTTTTACGCAAGCAGGGCTTCGACGTTTACGCCCCCACAATGACCGGCATCGCCGAGCGCAGCCATGTGCCTCCGCAGAATGTGAATCTCTCGACGCACATCGCCGACATCGCAGGCCTCTTGCGTTACGAGGAGCTTGAGAACGTCGTGCTCGTGGGCCATTCCTATGGCGGAATGGTTATCACGGGCGCCGCTGACCTTGAGCCGCAGCGGATCACGGGCATGGTCTATCTCGACGCATTCCTGCCCGCCAGCGGACAATCGCTATGGGATTTGGCCGGGCCTGATCGGATCGAGATCCAAAAGCAGGCGGCGATGGCGCATGACGGCGGCTATTCGCTGCCGCGCCCCGTCAGCACGCCGCCGTTGGCGAGTGAGTTTGCGCGTAAATGGTCCAGCCTTTTTTCTGCGCAGCCGATTGCAACCATGTCGCAGCCGTGGACGTCCGTGCGGCAGGAATCAGAACGCAACTTGCCGCAACGGCATTTCATCTTGTGCACGGCTTACAAGGGCTCGCCGTTTCATCGCATCGCCGATGAGGTGCGCGGAAATCCTGGATGGGATTATTCGGAATTTGACGCGCCCCATGACGTGGTGCGCACGGACCCCGAATTAACTGCGGGTCGTCTTGCGCAGATCGCGCGCGGCTGGGGCGTCCACGATTAGGCGCTGGCCTTGCAAAGCGCGATGAAGCTGTCGCCGCGCTCTTCAAAATCGCGAAACTGCCCAAAGCTTGGAGCTGCTGGCGACAACAGGAACACGCTTTCAGCCGGCGCGAGCTGGCGCGCAATCGCTACGCCCTCACGCAGGTTCGACGTCTCCCTGATTGCGAAAGGCCATTGGCGCCCCGCCATTTCCTGGCGAATGCGCCCGCCGGTGTCGGGCAGAAGAATTACGCCCGCTATGTTGGCGTGTACGAGATAGTCGAACAATTCTGCATGGTCTTGACCACGGTCCGTGCCGCCCAGAAACAGCGTCACCTGCTTGTCGGCATAGGCGCGCAGGGCCACGAGCGTGGCTTCCGGTACGGTTGAGATGGAATCATTGACGCAAATGCGCCCGCCGTCGCCGGTGAATTCTTCCAGCCTGTGACGTAATTGCGCAAAGCCGGAAAGATCTACGCGCTTGCGCACCTCATGCAGGCCGACAAGATAAAGAAGCGTGCAGGCGCCCGCGAGATTTTCAAGGTTGTGCGCGCCCCGCAGCGGGAAGCTTGCGGTGTCGACCGGATCGTCGCAATGATAAAGGCGGTCCCCACGCGCATGAAAACCGTCTTCGCGCCCGTACCAGAATACGTTTGCGCGCCCACCAATTGCTGCAACGAGCTTCTCGCTGTTGGCGTTAAGAACAGCAAGCGTGCGCGGGTTCTCAATCAGCCGCAGCTTGTCGTGATGATATTGCGCAATCGATCCGTGCCATGGCGTATGATCGACGTAGAGATTGGTGACAAGCGCAATGCTTGGCGCGGCGTCCATATCTGCGATCTGGTAGGACGACAATTCCAGCACCGTATGATCGCGGCCTGGATTCTGGCCTAATGCGGCTACGCCGACATTGCCAATCAGGGCAACGTCGCGGCCTGCCTTAGTGAGCATGTGATGCAACAGCCTCGCAAGCGTGCTCTTGCCCTTGGTGCCAGTCACCGCAATCGTATGGGCTTTGGGATTGTCGGCGAACCAAAGATTGACGCCGGACGTCAAGCGCGAGCCCGCCGCTTTGGCGCGAGCGATCTCGCTGCGGTAAAGGCTGATCCCGGGGCTCTTCACGACAATATCGAAAGCGCCCGCCGCCAATGCTTTTGTGGCTTCATCGCCAATCAGAACGCTGACGCCGGTAGGCGTTTCCCGAAGCTGCGTATCGTTGAGGATTGTTATGGCGAGGCGGGGATAGCGCGACGTCAAATAATCAAGCGCGGCGTGACCTTCGCGGCCAAAGCCCCAGATGGCGGCGGTTTGGGCGCCCTCAAAGATAGTCATGCAGAATCTTCTCAAAACGTGCAGGCAGGCGATGATCCGGGGAGGGCGTCATCAGCGCGCGCCATACGCTGTCAGGCTCAGGCATAAGCGCGGCCATTCGCGGCGCGAGGGCTTTGACGATCACGGTTTCCATCCAGTCAGCGTCGCGCGCAAGTCGCACCAGGGCTGCACCGCTTTCTGCGATCTCTCCGACGCATTCCCAAGGCTTGTGGCCCGACAATCCCATCAGCTCCTCGAAGCCCACCAGTTGATCTGCATCGTCGAGCATGTTCTTGCCAAACGCGCATTCAATGCGGGCGCGGCCCATGGGCGCCGCCAGCATCAGAAATGAAAAACGACACTTGGGGCAATCGCCGCACCAACGCGCAGGCGTTGACTTCGGGTTGAGCTGGAACGCGCGATTGCACGATGTGAACGCTGAATCATAGCGCGTCTCCCGCGCCATCAGCGCGGCGATGTGAGCCTCGGAGAGCGGCCGCAGGAACGAAAAATAATCCAGATCGCGATGTATGTGGCGCGCAATCATTCCAGCAATATCGCACTCTGCAGCGGTGGTCTTTGAATATTGGTGGTTGACCTCACGCCCGTTCGCCACAAGATTACCCTGATCGGCGGAGCGTTCGTTGGACAGGATGATTGCGTCGAAACCCTCCACAAAGCTCGCCGCTACAGCGATAAAGCTTACAATG
>CANJPM010000110.1 GCA_947476075.1 Beijerinckiaceae bacterium | reverse complement strand
TGACCCGCAGGGGCTTTCGCTCTTCCAGCCGGTATTCGTCTTCCGAATGAAACGCCGCGCGCCGACGCGTTTTGGCGAGCACCGACGAGACGCCCGGATCATCGGCCACCAGCAGCGAACCGGTGGACGAGCCCATGAACACTTTGATGCCGGCGGAGCCTGGCAGGCGCTCCAGCTCGGGAATATCGTTGGCGTTCTCGTGCGTGCCGCCGACCCAGAACGCGAAATCGCAATGCATGCGGTGATGGCCGAGGCGCACTTTTTCGGCCAGCGTTTCGGCTGTCGTGGTCAGCGGATTGGTGTTTGGCATTTCAAACACCGCAGTCACGCCGCCCAGCACGGCGCCGCGCGAGCCAGACTCAAGATCTTCCTTGTGGACAAGTCCGGGCTCGCGAAAATGCACCTGGCTGTCGATAACGCCCGGCAGCACATGCAGGCCCCGGCAGTCCACGCGCTCGCCGGCCGAAGCCCGCGACAAATCGCCGATGGCGACAATCGTCCCGCCGATGACGCCGACGTCGCGCACGCCCTCGCCGTCCTGATTGACGACCGTTCCGCCGGTCAGGATGAGATCATAGGTCTGCGTCATGACATGCTCCAATCTTCGCGACGCCGCCTGCCGCCAATCAGGTCTTGCATGCGGGCTCGTTCGGCTTACCTGTAGGCTGTCTGGCCGGCAAGTTGAAGGACAGGTTGGGGGAGACTTTATGAATTTAGGGACAGCGATTCTGGGATCGCGCAGCGCCCTGCGCATCGCAGGCCCGGACGCGCGAGAATGGCTGCAAGGCCTTGTGACCAACGATGTTGAGCATTTGGGTATGCAATCTGGCCCTTACGAGGCCCGTTTCGCCGCTTTGCTGTCCCCGCAAGGCAAAATCCTGTTTGATTTCTTTGTGGCCCCCGATGCCGACGGCCTGTTGCTCGATTGCGCCGCCGATCAGGCGCAAGCTCTGGCCAAGCGCCTGGCCATGTACAAGCTGCGCGCAAAACTGGACATCGGCGACCTTGGCGGCTCGCTGGCCGTAGCCGCGATCTGGGGTGAAGCCGAACCGCCAGCCTTTGCGCAGGGGCGCATCTTCGCCGATCCGCGCGCGCCCGCCATGGGCTGGCGCATGATCGCACCGCCCTCAGAGCTGGAGGTTTTGGGCAATCACGGCGAGGCCGCCTATGAGGCCCATCGCATTGCCTGCGCCGTCCCGCGCGGGGGGCTCGATTTTCCCTGGGGCGACGCGTTTCCCCATGAGGCGAACATGGACCGCCTGCACGGGATCGACTTCCGCAAAGGCTGCTATGTGGGCCAGGAAGTCGTCTCGCGCGTCGAGCATCGCGGATTGGCGCGCAAGCGTATCGTGGGCGTGAGGATGGACGGGCCGGCGCCGGCGATTGGCGCTGAAATTCACGCGGGCGAGATCGCCATCGGCGCCATGGGCTCAAGCGCTGGCGAGGCCGGGCTTGCGATGCTGCGGCTCGACCGGGCGCAGGAGGCGCTGGCGGCAGGGCTGAAGCTCACCTGCGGGCCGACGAAGATCGCGTTCGCCGAGCCGACCGCCGCTTGAACGAAGATGCGAATTACCGCAATTATCGATGATGAACAGTCCCATGCTCGCTGAAATCGACCTCGAACAAAAGATTGACGAAGTCTCCCGGCTCATGGGCGTGATAGCGAACCCGCGTCGTCTGCTCATTCTGTGTCGTCTGGCCGAGGCGCGTGAGATGAACGTGTCGGCGCTTGTTGATGCTGTGGGGCTCAGCCAGTCGGCTTTATCTCAACATTTGGCGCTGATGCGCACCGCCGGGCTGGTCGCCACGCGCAAGGAAGGCCTGAGCGTGCATTATCGCATCGCAGACCCGCGCGTGTTTGAGATGATGCAGGCGCTGGAGACGATTTTCTGCCGCGACGGAAAACCCAAAAGCCGCGCGCACGCCTAGCTGTCGAGGACGTAGAGCCCCTATTCCGCCGCCCGCTTGTTGCTGCGGCGCTGCAACCCCTCCGCCACCATGCGCGAATCCATCACGTCGCCGAACGTGAGGTAAATCGCGCGCAGACTCGCATTATGTTCGTCGTCATTGTCGGCGGCGTTGCAATCGCTCACCATTACGACCTTGTAATTGAGCATCATGGCGTCGCGCGCGGTCGATTCGCAGCACACGTTCGTCACGGTGCCGCCAATCAGAACGGTATCGACTCCATGCTCGCGCAAGATCGCGTCAAGATCGGACGAGCCCTGAATGAAGGCGCTGAAGCGGTGTTTCTCAACATAGAGATCGCCAGACTTTGCATCCATCAACGGCGAGAGCGCATAGCCTTCCGAGCCGCGCGCCAGAGCCGCAAAGCGTTTCTCAGCCCGCTCATGCGTGACGATGTTATGGGCGTTCGACCATGTGATCTTGTCTCCCGGCGTGCAGGCGGTTTGAATCCACACCACAACACCGCCAGTGTCGCGCACGGCCTGCGCGAGGCGATTGATCTGCGGGACGATATGGGGCGCCATGGCGCAGGGCGCATGGGCGAGCGGGCCGGGCATGAAGGCGTTTTGCATATCCACCACGATGAACGCGGTTTTGGTCGGCGTCAGATCCTCGTGAATGTGCGCCTTGCCGCGCCGTTTCACGACCCGGTCGATCACGTCCTGTGGAATATGGCTGTTGTGCATGAGCGCGCCCGCTGTTTTCCGGCTAAGAGAACGCCATGCTAGCCTCGCAAACGCCCGCCGCAAAGTCGCTTCTGGATTGGTACGACCGCCACCGGCGCGTGCTGCCCTGGCGCGCTTTGCCGGGGCAGTCGCCGGACCCCTATGCGGTCTGGCTGTCCGAGATCATGCTGCAACAAACAACAGTGCAGGCGGTGAAGGCCTATTACGAGCGCTTTCTCGCCCGCTGGCCGCGCGTGGAGGATCTGGCCAACGCGCCCGTGGAAGACGTGATGCGCGAATGGGCGGGGCTTGGTTATTACAGCCGCGCCCGCAATCTCCATGCTTGCGCCAAAGCTGTTTTGGCTGATTGGAGCGGGCGCTTTCCGGGCGCCGAGGCGGATTTGCGCAAACTGCCGGGCATCGGCCCCTACACGGCCGCCGCGATATCGGCCATCGCGTTCGGACGACGCGCAGTGGTGGTGGACGGCAATGTCGAACGCGTGACGACGCGGCTGTTCTCTATTGCCGAGCCGCTGCCAAAGTCCAAGCCGATTATTCGCGAGAAGACGGACGCCCTGACGCCGCAAAAGCGCGCCGGCGATTTTGCCCAAGCGATGATGGACCTTGGCGCAACCATCTGCACACCGCGCAAGCCCGCCTGCGCTCTGTGTCCTTTACTGGAGCTTTGCAGCGCACGAGCCAGCGGCGAGCAGGAGCTTTTCCCCGTAAAGGCGCCAAAAGCCGAGCGCCCGCGCCGCGCCGGCGCTCTGTTTTATGCAAGGCGCGCCGACGGCGCCGTGCTGGTGCGCACCCGCCCGCCCAAAGGCCTGCTGGGCGGCATGGTCGAGTTTCCCGGAACCGTTTGGCACGCAGATTTCGACCCAGCCGACGCCCGCCCGCTCGCGCCCCTGCCCGCCGACTGGCGCAGGCTTGTGGGAGCGGTGGAGCATGTGTTCACGCATTTTGCGCTGACGCTGACGGTATTCGCCGCTGACTTCCCCGCCCGAACCAAAGCGCCCGAAGGCTGCCGCTGGGAGCCCGCGGCCACGCTGGACGGCGAGGCCTTGCCCTCAGTGATGCGCAAGGCGCTGGAGCATGCGCGGCGAAACTGAGGTCATCCCGGCGAAGGCCGGGACCCACGATAGGCCGTATGCGCAATGCAAGCAGATGAGCGTTTGCCTGCCGTAGATCCCGGCCGTCGCCGGGATGACGCGGTTGGTAAATGCGCGCCGCCTGCTACGAGACAGATGACCTTTGCCCCCGCCTGCGCTAGGACAGTCTCAAATCCCCGCGCGTCCATCCAAGAGGTCGATCCCGTGCGTTACGTCTCCACTCGCGGGCAAGCTCCCGTACTCTCGTTCACCGACGCTTTGCTGGCGGGCCTTGCGCGCGACGGCGGGCTTTATGTGCCGGAAGCCTATCCGCAATTGAGCGGCGAGCAGATCGCGGGTTTTGCAGGCCAAACCTATGCGCAGGTCGCCGAGCAGGTGATCGGGCGTTTTGTGGGCGACGAGATCGAGCCGGGCGCTTTCCGCAAGATGCTGGAGGAATCCTACGGCTGCTTCCGCCACCCCGCCGTCACGCCTCTGGCGCAGATCGGCGACAATCTTTTCGTGCTGGAGCTGTTCCACGGGCCGACGCTCGCCTTCAAGGACGTGGCGATGCAATTGCTCGCCCGCATGATGGACCATGCGCTGAAAGCGCGCGGGCAACGCGCCACCATCGTCGGCGCAACGTCCGGCGACACCGGCGCGGCCGCGATTGAGGCCTTCAGCGGGCTGAGCCAGGTGGATGTGTTCATCATGTATCCGCATGGCCGCGTGTCCGAAGTGCAGCGCCGGCAGATGACGGGCGTCGACGCCCCCAACATTCACACCATCGCGCTGGAAGGCACGTTTGACGATTGTCAGGCGATCCTGAAAGGGCTGTTCAACAATCTGGCCTTCCGCGACGGGCTGAAATTGTCGGGCGTGAACTCGATCAACTGGGCGCGCGTGGTGGCGCAGACGGTTTATTATTTCACCAGCGCCGCTGTTCTTGGCGGGCCGCAGCGCAAGATTTCCTATGCCGTGCCCACGGGCAATTTCGGCGACGTGCTGGCGGGCTATATCGCAAAGCGCATGGGCCTGCCGATCGAGCGCCTTGTCGTGGCCACCAACGAGAACGACATTCTGGCGCGCGCAATTGACAGCGGCGCCTATGAAGTGCGCGGCGTCACGCCCACAGTGTCGCCCTCGATGGACATTCAGGTCTCCTCCAACTTTGAGCGCCTGCTGTTTGACGCCTGCGGGCGGGACGCCGACGTTGTGCGCAGCCTGATGAACTCCCTGTCTCAGGGCGGACGCTTCGATGTGCCAGAAGGCGCTCTGGCGCAGGTGCGTAATGAATTTGACGCCTTTCGCACCGGCGAGACTGGCACCGCCAAAGAGATCGCGCGCGTCTATCAGGAATGCGGCTATCTGATTGACCCGCACACCGCCGTTGGCGTTCACGCGGGCCGCAAGGCGCTGGCCAAAAAGCCCGGGACGCCGATGGTGGTGCTGGGCACCGCGCACCCGGCCAAGTTCTCGGACGCTGTGCGCGCGGCAACCGGCACGCAGGCGCCTCTGCCCGCCCACCTTGCGCAATTAATGTCGGCGCCTGAACATTTCACCGTGCTGCCCAACGATCAGCGCGTGATTGAGGGCTTTGTGCGCGAGCGCGCCCGCGCCGCCAGGGACTGAGATTGACACGGAGGAAGGTTGTCGTTGTTCCGCCTCGGTTCGCCCGCTGAAAGTCCGCATATCATTCGCGGCGAGGGCGTGTATCTGCGCCCCGGCGAGATGCGCGATTTTGAGCAATGGTCGAGCCTGCGTGAGCGCAGCCGCGATTTTCTGACGCCGTGGGAGCCGATCTGGCCGCCCGACGATCTGACGCGGCTGGCCTTCCGCCGCCGCATCCGCCGCAACAATGAAGAGATCGAGCGCGACGAGACCTATCCGTTCTTCGTGTTCCGGGAGGAAGATTCAGTTCTGCTGGGCGGGCTGACCCTGGGGCAAATACGGCGCGGCGTCTCGCAAACCGCCACGATGGGCTATTGGATGGGAGCCAGGCACGCGGGCAAGGGCTACATGTCGCGCGCTGTACGGGCCGCGCTCGCGCGCGCCTTTGGATCGATGCAGCTGCACAGGATCGAGGCCGCCTGCATCCCCCGCAACGGGGCTTCCATGCACCTGCTCAAGCGCTGCGGCTTTCGTGAAGAAGGCTATGCGCGGTCGTATTTGCGCATCAACGGCGCCTGGGAAGATCACGTTCTGTTCGCTATTCTGGACAGCGATCCCGCGCCGCAGCAAACGGCAAGCGCCGGTTAACCACAAGCCAGTCGCGGCAAAGCCTTGCCCCGGCCGTGTGCAGGTCGTACCAATTACGCGAGATCCAACACATTTCCGACACGGTCGAAGTTCAATTCACCGCTTCGCAGATTTTCTAACGACCTGAAGCAAACGCCTAAAAAGACATGCGGCCAGCGCCGCCGAGACGACAGGAACATTGTGCGTCGGTTCGCTTTTCTGTTCATCGCCATCGCAATCCTTGCGCTCGCAAGCGGGGTTCCCGCTTCTGCGATCGAATCCGTGCGCGTGCCGCTGGACGCGCACGCCATCGATCTGACAAAAGCCATCGAGCGCTATTCGGATCAGGGCGACCGGTTGCAGGTGTCCACCGCGCCCGATTCCACAGGCATCGTCCGCCGCATCGAAGTCTCCGCACGCGAGACCGGCGCGCGCCCGGCGTGGATCGTGTTCGCGCTTACCAATGACACCAACGAGCAATTCGAACGCCTGATCGTCGCCCCGCATTTCCGGCTCTCGGGCTCGGGCGTGATCTGGCCCGATCTGGGCTCCTCGCGCATCGCCGCCATCACCGCCAGCCAGGGCTCGCCGCCTGATCGCGAAGAAAGCCCCGATTCCGACGTGTTTCGTCTCACGCTCGATCCTGGCGCCACCGTCACCTACGTCGCCGAATTGCGGACCGCAGATCTGCCGCAGATCTACTTGTGGGAGCCTGATTCCTACAAGGACAAGGTGACAAACCTAACCCTCTACAAGGGCATTGTGATCGGCATTTCCGGTCTGCTGGCTCTCTTCCTCACCATTGTTTTCGTGGTGAAGGGCGCAGTGATCTTTCCCGCCGCAGCCGCGCTTGCATGGGCGGTGCTGGCCTATGTGTGCATCGACTTCGGCTTCTGGAACAAGCTGTTTGGCATCGAGGGCGAGGCCGACCGCGTCTGGCGCGCGGGCGCGGAAGCCATTCTGGCGGCTACGCTGCTGGTGTTCCTGTTCGCCTATCTCAACCTCAATCGCTGGCACGTGCGCGCCTCCCATGTCGCCTCTGTCTGGCTGATGTTCCTGGTGGCTTTGGTGGCTCTGGCCGTATTCGACGCCCCGGTTGCCGCCGGCGTGGCGCGCATTTCGCTGGCGGCGGTGGCTGGAGCCGGCTTTGCGCTGGTGCTTTATCTGGCGCTGCACGGCGTCGAGCGCGCGGTGATGCTGATCCCGACGTGGTTTCTGCTGCTGGTTTGGCTGACGGCGGCGGGCTTTACAGTGACGGGCGCCCTGCCCGGGGATCTCGTGTCTCCCGCCCTGATCGGCGGCCTTGTTTTGATTGTGATGCTTATCGGCTTCACAGTGATGCAGAACGCCTTCGCCGGCGGTGGTCTTGCCCACGGCTCGGTGACGGATTCGGAACGCCGAGCCCTGGCGCTGGTGGGCTCGGGCGACATCGTATTCGATTGGGACGTGACGGCCGACCGCATCTATGTGAGTCCGGAGGCGGAGCAGAGTCTGGGATTGCGGCGCGGCTCGCTGGAAGGGCCGGCGGCGAGCTGGCTCGACGTGCTCCACCCGTTTGACCGCGACCGCTATCGCACCAGCCTCGACACCGTGCTGGAGCAAAGGCGCGGGCGCATCGCGATGGACTTCCGCCTGCGCGCGTCCGACGGCCATTACATCTGGTATTTCCTCAAAGCCCGCCCCGTCGTGGGGGCCGACGGCGAAGTGATACGCGTCATCGGCACATTGTCGGACGTAACGGAATCGCGCACCGCCGAAGAGCGCATCCTGCACGACGCCGTGCACGACAATCTGACCGGCCTGCCCAATCGCGAGATCTTCTTCGACCGGCTTGAGACGGCCATTGCGCAGGCGCAATCGGACCGCGACGCGCGCCCGACAGTCATCGCCATCGACATCGACCGCTTCCGCGACGTCAACGAGGCCATCGGCATTCCCGGCGGAGATTCCATTCTGCTCACCATCGCCCGCCGACTGTTGCGGCTGGTGCAATTGCAGGACACGCTGGCGCGGATCTCCAGCGACGAATTTGCGATGATCATTCGCTCCGAGCGCGATCCGCAATCGCTGATCGCCATCGCCGAGGCGGTGCGCAAGAGCGTGCTGACGCCCATCGTCTTCAACGACCGCGAAATCGCGGTCACCGCCTCAATCGGCATCGCGCTGTTTGATTCGCAATTGCACCAGAAGCGCGAAGACATGCTGAAAGACGGCATGGTGGCCACTGCCCATGCCAAGAAATCAGGCGGCAATCGCGTCGAATTCTTCCGCCCGGGCATGCGCACGCAACATTCGGACCGGCTGTCTCTGGAGGCCGATCTGCGCCGCGCGATCGACCGGCACGAGATCAAGGTCGCCTTCCGCCCGATTGTGCGCCTGGAAGACCGCACGATCGCCGGTTTCGAGGCGTTGCTGCGCTGGGACCATCCGCGCTTTGGACGCCTGAGCCCCAGCGATTTCATTCCCATCGCCGAAGAGACCGGGCTGATCCTCGACCTGACGTTGTTTGCGCTGGAGCGCACGTCCCGCGAGCTGGCTGCATGGCAGCGCGCTATCGACGTCTCGCCGCCAATCTTCGCCAGCGTCAATGTGTCGTCGCGCCAATTGCTGCGCCATGAATTGCTGCACGACGTTAAGGGCGTCATCACCCGCGCTGGCGTATCGCGCGGCTCGCTGAAGCTGAAAATGACCGAAGCTCTGGTGATGGAGAACCCGGAATATTCCGCGCAAATTCTCCAGCGCGTGCGCGAAGTCGGCGCCGGCCTGATCCTCGACGATTTTGGCGCCGGCTATTCGTCGCTGGCCTATTTGCAACGCCTGCCATTCGACATGATCCGCATTGGCCGCAACTTCGTGCGTCATGACGCAACGGGCGTGCGTCCGGTGATCCTGCGCTCGCTGGTGGCGCTGGCCCGCGACCTTGGCATGGAAGTGATTGCGGAGGGCACCGAGACCGAGAGCGACACGATTGAGCTCTATCAACTGGGCTGCGAATTCGCACAAGGCTACGCATTCGGGCGCCCAATCAGCTCCGCCGATGCCCGCAAGCTCGTGGGCGCCGCCCCCGATCAGGCCGAACCGCGCGCTGTTGCGGGCTAAACAATCGGCCTAGGCGTGCCCCGCGTCGCCCACCAGCCTGGCGGGCTCCACGCCGAGCTTGCGCAAAGCACGATTGTATTTTGACTCAAGATCGACATCAAACAGCAGACCCTCATCTGCCGGGCACGTCAGCCAGCCGTTGTTAAGGATCTCGTCCTCCAACTGCCCGCCGGCCCAGCCCGCATAGCCCAGCGCCAGCACCGCCTTCTGCGGTCCCGAGCCACTCGCCATGGCGCGCAGAATGTCGAGCGTTGCGGTCAGCGAAACGCCGCCGTCAATGGACAGGGTCGCAGCTTCAAGATGGAAATCGGGCGAATGCAGCACGAAGCCGCGCCCCTTCTCCACCGGGCCGCCGCGCAAGACCAGCATGTCCTCGACTTTGGGCGGCAATTGGATCGCATCCTTCGCGCTGATGACGTCAAGCTGCACCAGAAGCTGGGAGAAGTTCATGGATTTGGAACGACGATTGACGATAATCCCCATCGCCCCTTCAGAGGAATGGGCGCAAACGTAGATCAGCGTTCGTGAAAACCGCGCATCGCCCATGCCGGGCATGGCGATGAGCATCTGCCCCTCAAGGCTCGGATCGTCGGGTTTTTCAATCGTCCTGCGCTTGCTCATTTTGAGAAGGTAAGGCGCGAGGGGGCCGGTAACAAGCGGGCTCTTGATCGCTCGCGCAATCGTCGATGGCGCGCCGATTTGGCGGAGGTTAAAAGGGCTTATGTTTTCAACCCAAAGCGCAAAGCTTGCGTTGGCTCTCGTCGCAAGCCTGACCATGAAGATAGCCGCAGATGCGCTGGCGCAGGACGCCTCACAGGACAGTTCACAGGACGCCTCGAACTGGGCGCCCGCCCCTAAATCGCGCGCCCGGCTGATAGCGTCAGGCGGGCTGGAGGGGGGGAGCTATGGCGCTGGCGTCGAGATCGCCCTGTCAGGGCGGGCGCTCACCTATTGGCGCAACCCCGGCGACGCCGGCGTGGCTCCCCGTTTTGATTTTTCGGGCTCGCGCAATCTGGGCAGCGTCGAGGTGATCTATCCCGCGCCCGAGCGTCACGACGAAGGCGGCGCAGAAGCCTTTGGCTGGCGAAAAAGCGTGATCTTTCCCGTGAGCGTGCGCCCCGCCGATCCAGGCGCCCCAGTCGTGCTGGATTTGAAGCTCGAATACGCCGCCTGCGAGGAGATTTGCGTGCCCTCCGACGCGCATCTGCGCTTTGAGCTTGCGCCCAAGGCGAGCCGGGGCGCGCAGGCCGGGCGTATCGCCCTTTGGAGCGCCCGCGCGCCAAAGCAGGCCCCTGCCAAGTCTTTTACAATTACGCGCAACGCCGCCCCTTTGCCTGCATGGATTGTTACGCCCGCCGAACCCGCCGGGCCGGACGCCGATCTGTTCGCGGAGGGGCCGGAAGGCTGGTACTTCGAAACCCGCCGCATAGAGGGACATTTTACGCTGGCCGCCGTAGACAGACCCGCCCTGGCGGACGCTCAGGTTGAGGTGCGGCTCACCTACCGCACAGCTTCCGGGGCGACAGAATTGCAAACGCGCCTCGACGCGGCCGCAGCCGCGCCCTAATAAAGCATTGCAGACACAGGTTCACCCGCGGCCCCAGGTCGCCATCGAAGGAGCATCACATGATCAAGGTTGGCGATCGCCTGCCCAATTCCACGTTCACAGTCATGACGTCGGAAGGCCCCAAGCCCAGGACCACGGACGAAATGTTCGCTGGCAAGAAAGTCGTATTGTTCGCTCTGCCCGGCGCCTTTACGCCCACATGCAGCAACAACCACCTGCCCGGCTTCCGCGATAACCTCGACGCCATCAAGGCCAAAGGCGTGGACGCTGTCGCCGTGACCTCCGTCAACGACGCGTTCGTGATGGGCGCCTGGGCCAAGTCGAGCGATTGCGACGGCAAGATCGAGTTTCTGGCCGACGGCAGCGCCAAATTCGCCCAGGCCATCGGCCTCGGCCTCGACCTCACCGAACGCGGCATGGGCATGCGCTCGCGCCGCTATTCGATGCTGGTTGAAAACGGCGTCGTGAAGACCCTCAACGTCGAAGAAGGCACTGGCGCAGAAGCGTCCGGCGCGTTGACGATGCTGGGCCAGCTTTAAGAAAAACGCCCTCATCCGTCACGCTTCGCGCGCCACCTTCTCCCGCGCGCGGGAGAAGGTGGCGTTTGCATCAGCAAACGTCGGATGAGTGCTTCTATGTCAGCCCTTGAACGGCGCCATCCCCCGGCGCGCCAGTTCGTCGGCGCGCTCGTTCATCGGGTCGCCGGCGTGGCCGCGCACCCAGTGCCATTTGACCTGATGACGTGCGGCGGCCTCCTCCAGCCTTTGCCAGAGCTCGACGTTTTTCACCGGTTTCTTGTCGGACGTCTTCCATCCGTTGC
>CANJPM010000109.1 GCA_947476075.1 Beijerinckiaceae bacterium | reverse complement strand
TGATCGCGGCTTCCTCGTCATCACCCATTATCAGCGCCTGCTCGATTACATAAAGCCCGACAGCGTGCACGTTCTGGCTGGCGGTCGCATCGTTAAATCCGGCGGTCCCGAGCTGGCGCTCGAACTCGAAAAGAACGGCTACCGCGATTATGTCGCGGACGCTGCGTGAGATTGTCATGACAGCCATCATCAAGCCACTGCGCACGCCAGCCGAAACCGGAATGCTTGAAGCGTTCGCCGCCAGCGCCGCGCTGCGCGATGCTGCGCGCCCCGTGCGCGAGGCCGCGATTGCGCGCATTGCTGATGCGGGCCTGCCCGGTCGGCGCATGGAGCCGTGGCATTACACGGATTTGCGCACGCTGCTGAAAGCCGTTCCGCCCGTAGCGGAACTTGAATCGGCGACAGCCCTGCCCGGTGCCCTGAAGATCGCTGGCGCGCCCGAAATCGTGTTCTCCGGCGCCCGCATGAGCGCGAGCGGCGCCCTGCCCGCCGGCGTCACGCTGGGGCCATTGTCGCTTGATGCGCCCCTCTGCGCTGCGATCCCCGCCGATGAAGCGCTCGTCGTGCTGAACGCAGCGTTTGCACTCGCCAGCGCTGCGCTTGTGGTGGGTGCGGGCGGCGATGCAGGCGCCATTCACATCGCTTTCCGCGACGCTCACGAAGCGGCCGCGACTCTCGCGCGCCGCGTGCGCATCGAGGTTCAGGCGGGCGCGTCCGTCACGATCATCGAGAGCCATGAGAGCCGCAACGGGCTCGCGCACCTCACCAACACGCTCATTGAGTTCGAGCTGGGAGACGGGGCTAAAGTGCATCACGTGCGCGTCAATTCATGCGGCGACAATGCCAGCTCGCTGTCAACGCTGGCGGCGCGCGTGGGCGACAATTCCAAATTCGAAACGCTGTCGATGACGACCGGCGCCCGCGTGTCGCGGCATCAGATTTTTGTACGCTACGCTGGCGAACACGCCCATGTCGCTTTGCGCGGCGTGAGCCTGCTGCGCGGCAAGCAGCATGCCGACACGACGCTCGTGATCGACCATGCAACGCCCAATTGCGAGAGCCGCGAGGCGTTCAAGACCATTGTCGACGGCGACGCAACCGGCGTGTTCCAGGGCCGCATTGTCGTTGCGCCCCATGCGCAAAAAACCGACGCGCGCATGTCATCGAAAGCGCTTCTGTTGTCGGAGGGCGCGACGATGAACAACAAGCCCGAACTGGAAATTTTCGCCGATGACGTGCAATGCGCTCATGGCGCGACATGCGGCGAGCTTGACGACAACCTCCTTTTCTACATCATGGCTCGCGGCTTGCCGAAACGTGAGGCGGAAGCGCTTCTGCTGGAGGCGTTTGTGGGCGACGTGATCGACGCGGTCGAAGATGAGACATTGCGCGAAATCTTGATGGTCAAGGCGCGCGACTGGCTTGCGGAGCGCACATAATGACGCTCGTTCATTCAAACACAGCTCCCTATGACGTGATGAAGGTGCGCGAGGATTTCCCGATCCTCAGCACGCGCCCCTATGGAAAGCCGCTCGCTTATCTCGATAACGCAGCCTCTGCGCAGAAGCCGCGTCAGGTGATCGAGCGCGTAACCCACGCCTACGAGCATGAATATGCGAACGTGCATCGCGGTCTGCATTATCTGGCCAATGCAGCTACCGACGCCTATGAGAGCGCGCGCGAGAAAGTGCGCGCCTATCTGAACGCGGGCTCAACCGAAGAAATCATCTTTACGCGAGGCGCCACCGAGGCGCTCAATCTTGTGGCCGCGTCTTACGGACGCGCGCACATTGGCCCCGGCGACGAGATCGTGCTCACTATTATGGAGCACCATTCCAACATTGTGCCGTGGCACTTCCACCGCGAGCGTAACGGCGCCGTTTTGAAATGGGTCGGCGTTGACGAAGATGGAAATTTCTCGCTTGAGGAATTCGAAAAGACCCTGTCTCCCAAGACAAAGATTGTTGCTATCACGCATATGTCGAACGCGCTTGGGACTATTGTGCCTATCGACAAGGTGATCGAGATCGCCCATGCCCGCGGGATTCCGGTGTGCGTCGATGGTTCGCAAGGCGCCGTGCATCTGCCGGTGGATGTGCGCGCGCTGGATGTCGATTTCTACATCGTCACCGGCCACAAGCTCTACGGTCCCACAGGCATCGGCGCGCTTTACGCCAAGAAGAAATGGCTGGAGAGTCTGCCGCCTTACGCTGGCGGCGGCGAGATGATCGAGAACGTGACGATGGATTCGGTCACCTATAACGAGCCGCCGCATCGCTTTGAGGCCGGCACGCCGCCTATCGTTCAGGCCATCGGCCTTGGCGCTGCGCTGGATTATATCGAGGGCCTTGGCCGTGAGCGCATTCGCGCCCATGAAGATGCATTGCGCGATTACGCCCATGAGCGCTTGTCGCGGCTGAACAGCCTGCGCATCATCGGTCGCGCGCGCGACAAGGGCGCGATCGTGTCATTTGAAATGCGCGGCGCCCACGCGCATGATGTGGCAACAGTAATCGACCGCTCGGGCGTGGCTGTGCGAGCAGGCACGCATTGCGCTATGCCGCTGATGCAGCGGTTTGGCGTAACTTCTACATGCAGAGCGTCGTTCGCGCTCTATAATACGATGGAAGAAGTTGACGCTCTCGCCGAGGCTCTGTCTCGCGCCGAAGCCATGTTCTCGTGAGGTTTGCAGATGTCTGACGCCAGCACGGCTGAAACGAGCGAGAGCCAGGCCAACAGGCCAAGTCTCGAACTCAATCCCGCGATCCCGCCGCAGGAGATGGACGACCTGACGGAGAAGATCATCTCCGCCTTCAAGACGGTGTTCGATCCTGAAATCCCGGTCGACATTTACGAGCTTGGGCTTATCTACAAAGTCGCGATTGATGAATCGCGCTTCGTCGATATCGACATGACGCTAACCGCCCCCGCCTGCCCTGTGGCGGGCGAAATGCCCAAATGGGTTGAGGATGCGGTGAGCGCCGTTCCCGGAGTCGCTGGCGTGAAAGTCGGCATGGTGTTCGATCCGCCGTGGGACCAGAGCCGCATGTCGGACGAGGCTCGAGTCGCGCTGGATATGTGGTAGCATTCACGACGCTTCGCCGGACCTTGAACCCGGCTGGAGGATGAGATGGAACAGAGCAAACCCATTGCGCGGCTACGCCCGCAAGTCATGACAATCACCGATTCGGCGGCCGCGCGGGTGCGCGAGATCATCGCCAGTTCAGACAAGCCGCTGCTGGGCGTGCGCGTCGGCGTCAAAAACGCCGGTTGTGCGGGCATGTCCTACACGATGGAATTCGCAGAAGAGATAGGCAAGTTCGACGAGGTCGTAGAGGACAAAGGCGTCAGGATCGTCGTCGATCCCAAGGCGATCATGTTCCTGCTCGGCACGCAGATGGATTTCCGTACAGAAAAGCTGTCGGCGACCTTCGTGTTTAACAATCCCAACCAGACGTCAGCCTGCGGCTGCGGCGAGAGCGTCGCGATAACGCCGGCTAATGCGTCCGGAGCCACAGTCTGAGCCCGAATTGAGACCTTGCGCACGGCGCTGCGGCGCCGGAAACTCTCCGGAGAATAAGGCGCATAAGGCGCCGCCCGGGGGGATTGCATGTCAAAGACCGTTCGTCGCGTGGTCACGGGCCACAATGAGCAAGGCCGCTCTTGCTTCATCTCTGACGGGCCGCCATCGCTAGTGCGCGAGCGGCATCCCGGTAGCACAATAGTTGCTGAACTCTGGCGCACGCAGCAAACGCCCGCAGACAATTCCGACGCCAGCGATCATACCGATGAGCCCTATCGCCTGACCCCGCCCGCAAACGGGTCGGTCCTGCGCATCATCACCTACCCGCCCGATAGCATTCGCCTTGGCGTGCTGGAACAGGAGCGCGCGGATTCAGCGCATGAGGATGCAAGCCGGGCCGCTGCGCTCGACAAAGGCAACCCACGCCATCCTGGCTTTCATAAAACCGATACGATCGATTACGCGATTGTTCTGTCGGGCGAGATTTATGCTTTGATGGACGAGGGCGAAACGCTGCTTCACGCGGGCGACGTGCTGATCCAGCGCGGAACAAACCACGCCTGGAGCAATCGAACGCAAGAGAACGCAGTGCTGGCGTTCGTGCTTGTGGACGCCGCGCCGCTCTAGCGTTTGGCACTGCGGCCAAACGCTCAAACGCGCCCCTAGCCGCCCGCGCTTTGTTGCGAGCGGAACGCCCAACCGGTCATGCGGCCTTCCAGCCAGGCAGTGACCGCATACATGCCTATGCCTTCAATCGCCAGCAGCAAAAGACCCGCGAACACCAGCGGCATCTGGAAGTTTGAGCCCGCCTGCACCATCAAATGGCCAAGGCCGGCATTGGCGGCGATGGTTTCCGACACCACGGTGCCCACGAACGCCAGCGTGATGGCGACCTTCAGCGAACCGAAGAAATAGGGCATTGCGCGCGGAATGCCGACCTTGCGCATGACGTCGAGCTTGGAAGCGCCGAGCGCACGCAGCACGTCTTCAAGCTCAGGCTCAATCGTCGCCAGACCCGTCGCCACGTTGACGACGATGGGGAAGAACGAAATCAAAAATGCAGTGAGGATCGCTGGCACTTCTCCGATGCCAAACCACATCACGAGAATCGGCACAACGGCGACCTTCGGGATCGAATTGAAGCCAATCATCACCGGGTATAACCCGCGATAGATCGTGCGTGACCAACCCACAAAAAGCCCACGCAACAGGCCAAACCCAACTGCGAGCGCGAAGCCGGCGAGCGTCGTCCACAGGGTCACGAACGAGTTCTTGAGCAGCGGGACGGAATAGCGATGCATCGCCGCAAAAATTTCAGTCGGCGCGGGCAAAACCACGCTCGACACGTTCAGGAGACGGACTGCCGCCTCCCAGAACACGAAGATGCCGAGGGTGAAAATCCACGGCGCGAGAGCTTCTATCTGCCGGTTCGTCATGACTGGCGCACCTCGGCGATTTTGTTGCGCAGGGACAGTACGAGCGCAGAGAATTCCGGCTCATAACAAACGTCAAGCGAGCGCGGACGGGGGAAATCTACTTTACGGGTGTCGATGATGCGGCCGGGACGCGCGCTCATGACGTGGATGGTGTCCGCGAGGAAAGCAGCCTCGCGCAGGTCGTGCGTCACCAGCACAACGGTGAAGCGCAGCCGCTCCCAAACGTCGCGCAGCACGCACCACAATTCTTCGCGCGTGAAGGCGTCGAGCGCAGCAAACGGCTCGTCGAGCATCAAAAGCGCGGGTTCATGTATCAGCGAGCGGCAGAGCGAGGCGCGCTGCTGCATGCCCCCGGAAAGCTCCCACGGAAAGCGGTCGCCAAAGCCTTTCAGGCCCACCGTGTCGAGCAACGTTTCTGCCCGCGCCCTGTATTCATCCTTGTTGCGCCTGAAGTTCGAGCGATAGGGCTCGACGATTTCCAGCGGCAACATCAGGTTTTCCGTGACGGTGCGCCACGGCAGCAGGTTGGCGTTTTGAAACGCCATCCCCGCCAGCTTAACCGGACCGGTGACAGGCGCGCCATTGACGGCGACCTGCCCCTTGGTCGGCTTAACAAGACCAGTGACCAGCTTCATGAGCGTGGATTTGCCACAGCCGGAAGGCCCGACCACGGCGGCGAACTCGCCTTTGGCGACCGAGATGCTCGTCCCTTCCAGGGCGAGCACCGGTCCTGTTCGCCCTGCATAAGCGAGCGACACGTCGTCAAGCTGAATCACGTTTTTCTCCGAATCAGAGCGCGCTGCTTACAGCTTGCGCTCGGGAGCCGGCGGCAAGAACTCGCTGCTGAAAATCTCTTCAGCCTTCGGCTTGTTCTTGAACTCGTAGGTGTCGGCAATCTGCTCGATCGACTTCGACAGACGCGCCATGTCGACGCCGCCGACGCCATTCGCCTTCACCCACGGCGTGACCATGTTGTCCTTCAGCGCCATCTTGAGACGGTCTAGCTCGACGCTCACGTCGCCGGTCTCGTTGCGCTTCATGACCGACTTGATGGCCTCGTCGGGGTTCTTCGCGGTTTCAATGAAGCCCTTGATGGTGGCGCGAACGAAGCCGGCCACGATCTTCGGGTTCGCCTTGGCGAATTCAGGGTTCACCATGATCGCGTTGCCATAAAGCACAAGACCATGGTCAGACATCAGCATCACGGAAATGTCATCGGCGGGGATCTTGTTCTGCGTCAGGTTGAAGAACGAGGAGAAGGAGAAGCCGGTGATTGCGTCCACCTTGCCCTGCGCCAGCATCGGCTCGCGCACGGGGAAGCCGACGTTTTCAATCTTCACCTTGTCGCCGTCGAACTTGTTGGCCTTCACGAAGGCCTTCCATTGGGCGAAAGCGCCGTCGGGAGCAGGCGCGCCGAGCGTCTTGCCCATCAGGTCTCCAGGCGTCTTAATGCCTGACTTCTTCAGGCTGACGATCGCGAACGGCGGCACGTCGTAGACCATCATAACCGCCTGAACCTTCTGGTCAGGATTCTGGTCGCGGAACTTAACCAGCGAGTTGATGTCGAAGAAGCCCAGCGGATAGGTGCCGGCGGCGACGCGCGCAATGCCAGCCACCGAGCCCGGGCCGGTGTCGACGGTGACGTCGAGGCCTTCGGCCTTGTAGAAACCCTTGTCGATAGCCACGAAGTAAGGAGCCGACGGCCCTTCAAACTTCCAGTCCAGCGCGAATTTAACTGCTGTTTGAGCAGACGCCTGCATGGCGCCGCCTACAAAAAGGGCAGCTGCCGCAAAAGCGAGCTTCATGGTTTTGGCGCTCATTCTCATCCCCTGCATTTCTAAAGCTTCCGGCGCGTTGGCGCCCGGATCATGGTACAGCTAGGCAATCCGCATGCCACGACTGCTTATTTTAACAGCTTATCCGAGGCAATCGGCGACGCAAGGGGGGAAGCGCCGCTGTTCATATGTCTTTTGGGGGAGATGGGGGAATGTCCGCCGCGCCAAGGTTGGCCGTGAAGCCAACCGCGCGCCCTCGCCGCCATTAGGCGGGCGCTGCCTTGCACCGTTAGCTACGATCAATGCCCGGCTCAATCCCCGTTCCGAAACGGCTGGCTCAGCAGCCTGTCCAGCCGAAGCTCAGCCTTGTCGCGGAAGATTGGAAGGCCAATTGTCATGCCCTCATGACCCGCCGCCGGCTGGGCGCGATAAGCGCCGAACATCCGGTCCCAAATCGCCAGGTTGAAGCCGAAATTGCTATGCGTTTCAGCCGGATCAATCGAGTGATGCACCCGGTGCATATCGGGCGTCACCACCACGAGGCGCAGCAGGGCGTCGACCCGCTGCGGCAGGCGGAAATTGGCGTGGTTGAACATCGAGGACGCGTTCAGCACCACTTCAAACACCAAAACCGCCACAGCCGGCGCGCCCAGCAGCGCGATGGCTGCGAATTTGATCAGCATTGACAGCACGATCTCGGCCGGGTGGAAGCGCAAGCCGGTCGAGGCGTCGATATCCAGATCTGCATGGTGCATCCGGTGCAGCCGCCACAGGGCTGGCACACGATGGAAAATCACATGCTGGCCCCAGATAACCAGATCCAGCAACACGAGGCAGACGACCACAGCCACCCAAACCGGCGCCGCTACCATATTGAACAGCCCCCATCCCTGCTCCTGCGCATAAAGCGCAAATCCGACGCCAGCCAGCGGGAAAAGCAGCCGCACAAGGAGCGAATCGACCAATACAAGCGCAAGATTATTGGCCCAGCGCCAGCCTCGCGGTTGCGTGAGACTCCGCCGGGGCGCGAACATCTCCATCGCCGCCATCAGCGACAGCACGCCCGCAAAGCTCGCCAGCCGGATGAGAGGTTCATTGTCGATGATGCGAGGCTCCTTGTCCGGGACAGACTATGCGCCCGGCCCCGGAAGACAAGCAAGCGCTTGACGCGCCGGGCGGGTGCGTCGAAAAGGTCCGCTCAAGGAGCCTTGCATGACATCGGTCACGCTGATCGACAATTATGACTCGTTCACCTGGAACCTGGTTCATTACCTGGGCTCGCTGGGCGCTGACGTGACCGTGCTGCGCAACGACGAAGCCAGCGTCGCGCAGATCATGGACCGTCGGCCCGAGGCGATTGTTCTCTCGCCCGGCCCCTGCACGCCGCGCGAAGCTGGCGTTTGCCTGGATCTAATCGCCGCTGCGGCCCGCGACATCCCCATCTTTGGCGTGTGCCTTGGACACCAATCCATCGGCGAGGCCTTCGGCGGGCAGGTGGTACGTGCGCCCCTGCCCGTTCACGGCAAGCTCGCCACCATTGCACATGAGGGCAAGACTCTCTTTGCCGGCATCAACGCGCCATTTCAGGCCACACGCTATCATTCGCTCGTGATCGAGCGCGCCACCATGCCCGATGTCCTTGAAATTGTCGCCGAGACAGACGATGGGCTTGTGATGGCGGTATCGCATCGCAGTCTGCCTGTGCACGGGGTGCAGTTTCATCCCGAAAGCATTCTCTCGCAGCACGGCCACCGCATTCTTGGTAATTTTCTCGACATCGCGCGCGCGTTCAACGCCAAAGCGCGCGTGAGCGCATAGAGGGAGAATAGAGTTTGGACTCCTTCAAGCCTATCATCGCAAAAATCGCTTCTGGCGGCAGCTTAAGCCGCGCAGAAGCAGAGCAGGCGTTTGAAGCTCTGCTTTCGGGCGACGTCACCCCCGCGCAAATGGGCGGCTTCCTGATGGCGCTGCGCGTGCGCGGCGAAACTGTTGACGAGATCACCGGCGCAGTTTCGGCCATGCGCGCAAAAATGCTGCGCGTGAACGCACCAGAGGGCGCCATAGACATCGTGGGCACCGGCGGCGACAATTCAGGCACATGGAACGTCTCGACGCTCGCCTCCATCATTGTCGCCGCCTGCGGCGTTCCTGTCGCCAAGCACGGCAACCGCGCGGCGTCGTCAAAATCTGGCGCGAGCGACATTCTGTCAGCGCTTGGCGTAGCCATTGGTTTGCAGCCAGCGCTGGTCGAATTATGCCTGCGTGAGACAGGCCTTGGCTTCATGATGGCGCCCACCCACCATGCGGCCACGCGACATGTTGCGCCTGTGCGCGTGGAGCTTGGCACGCGCACTATCTTCAACATTCTGGGGCCGCTCTCCAACCCTGCCTCCGTCAAGCGCCAATTGGTCGGCGTGTTTTCGCCCGAGCTTTTGCAACCGATGGCGGAGGTGTTGCACAATCTGGGGTCCGAATGCGTCTGGATCGTGCATGGCTGCGATGGACTCGACGAAATCACCACGACCGGCCCGACCCGCGTCGTGGCGATGGAAAGCGGCGCCATTCGAGCGTTTGAAATCAAGCCGGAAGACGCTGGTCTTCGCAGAGCGCAAGCGTCCGAGCTGCGCGGCGGCGACCCCTCTCTTAATGCGCAAGCCTTGCGCGCGGTGCTGGACGGGGCGACAACAGCCTATCGCGACATCGCGCTTTTGAACGCTGGAGCAGCGCTTGTCGTGGCTGGCCGGGTGGGCAACATCCGCGACGGCGTTGAGGCTGGCGCGCAAGCGATTGCGTCGGGCAAGGCGAAAGCGACCCTCGACAAGCTCGTCGAGATCTCGAACCGGGGCTGAGGAGCGAGGCGCATGGCTGACATTCTGCACAAGATCGAAGTCTACAAGCGCGCTGAAATTGCGGAAGCAAAAGTGGCGATGCCCCTGCATGCGCTTGAGCGGCAGATAGAAAAGCAATCGCCGCCGCGCGGCTTCACGCACGCCATCGAGAACAAGATCAACGACGATGCTTACGCGCTGATCGCCGAAATCAAGAAGGCCTCGCCGTCCAAAGGCCTGATCCGCGCTGATTTCGACCCCGCCTCTCTCGCCAAAGCCTATGAGCTTGGCGGCGCCGCGTGCCTTTCGGTTCTCACAGATGCGCCCTCGTTTCAGGGCGCGCCGGACTATCTGACGCAAGCGCGCGAGGCCGTGCGTCTGCCCGCATTACGCAAGGATTTTTTGTACGATCCCTACCAGGTATACGAAGCGCGCGCCTGGGGCGCCGATTGCATACTCATCATCATGGCGGCCGTTGACGACGATTGCGCGCGCGAGCTGAACAAGACAGCGCACGATCTCAACATGGACGTGCTGGTGGAAGTGCATAACGACGATGAACTCAACCGCGCGCTCCGTCTTGAGACGAGACTGATCGGGATCAACAATCGGGATCTTCACACGTTCGAGACCACGCTGGAAGTAACAGAACGTCTTGCGCCAAAGGTTCCCAGTGACCGCATTGTCGTATCTGAAAGCGCCATCGCGACATATGAGGATTGCGTGCGACTTGCCCGCGTCGGCGTTCGCTCGTTCCTCGTTGGCGAAAGCCTTATGCGACAGGCCGATGTCGCAAAAGCGACACGCGCCCTGCTGCATGGAAAGCAGTCATGACCGGCCTCACGCACATCGACGCCAGCGGCGAAGCGCGCATGGTGGACGTGTCGGGAAAAGACGCGACCGTGCGCACTGCAATCGCTGTTGGCCAGGTTACCATGAAGCCAGAGACGCTGGCGCTGATCCTTTCCGGCGATGCCAAAAAGGGCGACGTGCTCGGCACTGCGCGGATTGCCGGCATCATGGCCGCCAAGCGCACGCACGAACTTATTCCGCTCTGCCATCCGCTGGCCTTGTCGCAAGTTGTCGTGGAGCTGACGCCTGACGACGCGCTCCCCGGCGTGCGCGTGCGCGCGCTTGCAAAACTCACCGGCAAGACCGGCGTCGAGATGGAGGCGTTGACCGCAGTCAGCGTCGCTTGCCTCACGATCTACGACATGGTGAAAGCCGTCGATCGCTTCATGACGATTGACGGCATCGGCATGGTCGAAAAAGCCGGCGGCAAGTCCGGCGACTGGAAACGCGAGGACGTTTAAGCCATGGCGCGCATGCCGCTGCTGCCTGTCGAAGATGCGCTGGCGCTTATACTCGCCACCGCCAATGCGCCGCTTGCATCTGAGAGCGTCGAGCTTGCAAATGCGCTGGGCCGCAGGCTCGCAAGCGGTCTGGCCGCACGCCGCACGCAACCTCCTTGCGCAGTCTCGTCCATGGACGGCTATGCCGTGCGCGCCGCAGACATAGCAGCTTCGCCGGCACGTCTGCGCGTGATCGGCGCGAGCGCGGCGGGACATGGTTTTGACGGAGCCGTGCATCCGGGCGAGGCCGTTCGCATCTTCACCGGCGCACCGTTGCCCGATGGCGCCGATACAATCCTGATCCAAGAAGACGCACGCCCGGAAGGCGATTATGTCGAGGCGCTTGTCAGCGAACCGCTTGGTCGTTACGTGCGCCGCGCCGGACTCGACTTCTCGGCGGGTGATGTTTTGCTGGAAACCGGTCGCCTGCTCGGCCCGGCTGAACTGGCGTTAGCTGCGGCCATGAACCACGCCCGGGTCAGCGTCGTGCGTCGTCCGCGCGTTGCAATTTTGGCTACCGGAGATGAGCTTGTGCCACCCGGGAATGAGCCCGGACGTGACCAGATCGTGGCGTCCAACAATTTTGCAGT
>CANJPM010000108.1 GCA_947476075.1 Beijerinckiaceae bacterium | reverse complement strand
TGCGGGCGTCTGCGATGGCGTCGAGACAGTGTTTTTATTCTCGCGCGATCCCGTAGCGCAGGTCACGCGGCCGATGCTGGAATTGCGCGATTTCACGAAAGTGGCTCTGCGGCAGGGCGAGACGCGCACCGTTGTTTTCGTGGTGAAAGCGCGCGATCTTTGCTATCTCGACGAAGATCGCAAGCCGCGCCTTGACGACGGCGCGATCCAGTTTCACATCGGCGCCAGCGCCCGCCCTGCCGATCTTGATCGCATAGACGTGACCATCGCGCAGGGCTGACAAACGAAAATCGCTAGTCTTCGACGTCGAGCGGCTCGACGCCCTTTGGCTTGCCGTCCGCCGACAACTTGATTTTCTCGATGCGCGCCTCTGCGGCCTTCAGCAACGCCTCGCAGCGCTTTTTCAATTCCTCGCCGCGCGCATAAAGCTCAATCGATTGATCGAGCGGCGTCTGGCCGCCCTCAAGCGCGCCCACGATATGCTCCAGCTCTCCCAGCGCCTGTTCAAAGCTCAGGCTCGCGACATCGCGCTTCTCTTCGATTTGCTCTTTGGCCAAGGACAGTTTCTCCGAAATGATTCCTTCCAAGCCTACAGCAAAAGCCCCGCAATCGGGAACGGCTTCAATCCCCGGCTTGCATTTGCGCCAGACCAGCCCAGATTGAGTTAAACGCCCAAATGGAGAGCCTCATGCGCATCGGCATCCCTCGAGAGCTTAAGGACAACGAGTTCCGCGTCGGACTCACGCCTTCCTCCGCGCTGGAGCTGACAGCCCACGGCCATGAGGTTTTTGTGGAGACCGGCGCGGGCGCAGGCTCAGGGCTGGCTGATTCTGAATATGAGACGGCGGGCGCGCGCGTCCTCCCCAATAGCGGCGCGATTTTTGAACAAGCCGAGATGATCGTGAAGGTGAAGGAGCCTTTGCCTGTCGAGCGCGCCTTGCTGCGTGAAGGCCAGGTGTTGTTCACTTACCTGCATCTGGCGCCTGATCCGCAACAGACCCGCGATCTTATGGCCTCGGGCGCAACCTGCATCGCTTATGAGACCGTCACCTCCCCCTTTGGCGGGCTGCCTTTGCTGACGCCGATGTCGGAAGTTGCTGGACGGCTTGCGCCGCAAGTGGCCGCCCATTGCCTTGAGAAGGGAGCGGGCGGGCGCGGCGTGCTGCTGGGTGGCGTGCCGGGCGTGCCCGCCGGAGAAGTGGTGATTCTGGGTGGCGGGGTCGCGGGGACGCATGCAGCCGCGATCGCGCTGGGCCTGGGCGCCAGCGTCACCATCATGGATCGCAATCCGGAGGCGCTGCGCCGGCTCGAGTCGCGCTTTGGCGCCAGCGTGCGCACGATCTTCTCGACCCGCGCCGCCCTTGAGAGCGTGGCGCGCCGCGCCGACGTGCTGATCGGCACGGTGCTCGTGCCAGGCGCTGCAGCCCCCAAGCTCGTCAGTCGCGAAATGGTCCGGGGCATGAAGACCGGCGCCGTCATCGTCGACGTTTGCATCGATCAGGGCGGCTGCTGCGAAACCTCGCGCCCCACCACCCATTCGCAGCCCACCTATGTGGAAGAAGGCGTGGTGCATTATTGCGTGACCAACATGCCAGGCGCCGTGCCGCGCACGTCCACCTTCGCGCTTAACAACGCCACGCTGCCGTTTGTGCTGGCTTTGGCCGATAAAGGCTGGCGGGCGGCGCTGACCGACGATCCGCATTTACGCGCCGGGCTCAACGTCCATGCCGGCGCAATCGCCTGCCTGCCGGTGGCGCTGGCGCAAGGACTTAAACACGGGGTGGAATACATCGCGCCGGAAGCCATGCTGGGACTTTGAACGGTTCGACTTCGCGCCCGGTCTTGGGTAAAACGCATCCATGGAGACCACAGCGGACGCGCTTGAGATCAAGTTGAAGAACAGCGGCGCGCGCATGACCGCGCCGCGCCGCGTGATCGCGCGCGTGCTTGGCGAATCGGCAGATCATCCCGACGTCGAGGAATTGCACCGGCGCGCGCAGACCTTCGACCCTGGCATTTCACTGGCCACCGTCTACCGCACCGTGCGCCTGTTCGAGCAATTGGGCATCGTCGAGCGTCACGCCTTCCAGACCGGGCGCGCACGCTACGAGCATGGCGGGCAGGAACATCACGACCATTTCGTGGACGTGAAAAGCGGCGAAGTGATCGAGTTTCACGCGCCAGAGATCGAAGCGCTGCAAGCGGAAATCGCAGCCCGGCATGGCTATCGCATCCTCGATCATCGCCTTGTGATCTATGTGGAGCGCGTCGAGGACAAGAACTGATGTCGCATCAGAAGCGCTATCTGCTGGCCGGCGTCATGGGCAGCCCGATCATGCATTCGCGCTCGCCCGGGATTCACAATCTCTGGCTGGCGGAGCATGGCCTGATCGGCCATTACGCGCCGCTGCTGATCGAGCCCGCAGGATTGGAGAAAGCCCTGCGCGCGTTGGCCCCTTTGGGTTTTTCCGGCGTCAATCTGACCATCCCGCTGAAAGAGCTGGCGCTGGACATCGTCGACCGCATTGATCCGCTGGCGCAGAGGATCGGCGCGATCAATTGCGTGGTCGTTGGCGCCGACGGCGCGCTTGAGGGTTATAATTACGACGCGTTTGGTTTCATCGAGAGCCTGCGCGAACAGGCGCCGGACTGGCGCGCGGATTCCGGTCCCTGCGTGCTGCTGGGAGCGGGCGGCGCCTCGCGCGCCATCATCGCCGGACTGCTGGGCGAAGGGGCGACGGAAATACGCCTGGCCAATCGCACGCTGGAGCGGGCGCAATCTCTGGCCGCAGAATTTGGGTCAAAGGTGAAGCCGCTGGACTGGCGCGAGCGCGAGGCCGCGCTTGGCGGCGCGAGCCTTCTCGTCAATTGCACCAGCATGGGAATGGTGGGCCAGCCGTCGCTGGAAATTGCGCTCGATGACCTGCCCACGGGGGCTTTGGTCAGCGACATCGTCTACGTCCCGCTGGAGACGCAGCTGCTGGCGAACGCCCGCGCGCGCGGCAATGCGGCCGTCGACGGGCTGGGCATGCTGCTGCATCAGGCGCGGCCTGCGTTCCACAAATGGTTTGGAGTTTTGCCGGATGTAACGCCTGCTTTGCGCAAAGCAATTGAGGCGAATCTTTAGCAGCTGAAGCCTTAACGTCAGCGCGCACCATACAGGGATCGCCGGGGCCAGCGCAGGCCGCGAGCTCAATCCCTGCTTTGGACGGCCGCCGTCGCGAGCATGACGAAAGAACCCCAACCTTTACTCCCCCGGCCCAATCGCGTAGATCGTTCACGCAATGAACCCGGCCGGCGCCGTCAGGATTGCCGCCGGGTTTTTTGCGTCAGGTTTCCTGCGTCGGGCCACAGCGCCCCAAAAGAGCGAAGATATCATGGCCAACGTGGTGGTGGTCGGCGCCCAATGGGGCGACGAGGGCAAGGGCAAGATCGTTGACTGGCTCTCAATCGAGGCCGACGTCGTCGTGCGCTTTCAGGGCGGGCATAACGCCGGGCATACGCTTGTCATCGACGGCGTAACCTACAAGCTCTCGCTGCTGCCCTCGGGGATCGTGCGGCCGGGCAAGCTGTCGGTGATCGGCAATGGCGTCGTCGTCGATCCGCATCATCTGGTGAAAGAGATTGCGGCTTTGCGCGCCAAGGGCGTGACCGTCAATCACGACAATCTGCGGGTAGCTGAAAACGCGCCGCTGATTCTCTCGATCCACCGCGAGCTTGACGCTTTGCGTGAAAACTCCGCCGCCGCCGGCTCCAAGATCGGCACTACAATGCGCGGCATCGGCCCCGCTTACGAGGACAAGGTTGGCCGTCGCGCCATCCGCGTGATGGATCTGGCGGAACTGGCCACGCTCGACGCCAAGATCGACCGTCTGCTGACCCATCACAACGCGCTGCGTCGCGGCTTTGGCATCGCAGAGATCACGCGCCAGAGCATCCGCGACGAACTTGCGCCCGTCGCGCAAGAAGTTCTGTCCTACATGGACCGCACCTGGTCGCTGCTGGAAGATTTGCGTCGCGACGGCAAGCGCATCCTGTTTGAAGGCGCGCAAGGAGCCTTGCTCGACATCGACCACGGCACCTATCCATTCGTCACCTCATCCAACACTGTGGCTGCGAATGCGGCCACCGGATCAGGTCTTGGACCCAAGGCTGTGCAATATGTGCTGGGCATCGCCAAGGCTTACACGACGCGTGTGGGAGAAGGCCCGTTCCCCGCGGAACTGAAGGATTCGATCGGGCAATTGCTGGGCGAGCGCGGCCATGAATTTGGAACCGTGACGGGACGCGCGCGCCGCTGCGGCTGGTTTGACGCTGTGCTTGTGCGCCAGACCGTGAAGACGTCCGGCATCGACGGCATCGCTTTCACCAAGCTCGACGTTCTCGACGGGTTTGATGAATTGAAAGTGTGCGTCGCCTACAAGCTCGACGGACAAATCATCGATTATCTTCCCGCCTCCCAGGCTGCGCAGGCGCGCGTTGAGCCTGTATACGAGACGATTGAAGGCTGGAAGGAAACCACCCGCGGGGCCCGCTCATGGGCGGATCTTCCTGCGGCCGCTATTAAATACGTTCGGCGCGTGGAAGAATTAATTGGCGCGCCGGTCGCGCTGCTGTCGACAAGCCCCGAAAGATCAGACACGATCCTCGTGCATAATCCTTTCAGGGATTAATGTGCGCAATAAGGAAAGATGCGCGCTTGACGTTGCGTACTTGAAGACAGGAATTTGAAAGCACCGATGGCTGACTATTTTCCGCTTCTGTCTCGGGCAGTATCCGCGCTACCCGAATCGACGCCAGTCACACGGCGCGCAGTTTATGATCGCGCCCGCAACGCCTTGCTCGGTCAGTTGCGAACGATCCAGCCGCCGATGGAAGAATCGGCGATCAGCGCCGAGAGCGATTCGCTGGACGACGCCATAGCGCGTATCGAGCGCGAACTGGATCCAGCCAAATCTGACGTTGTGGCTGAAGAGGCTCCTGTTGAAGCATTGAACGTTGAGCCGTCGCCGCCTTCTGCTTTGACGCCTGAGCCGCTTGCCCGGGAACAAAGCGCCGAGCCTGAAATTACGACGCCTGAAATCGTGAAGCGCGAGGTGGCGAAGCTACCCGCCCCGCCGCTCCAGGAGGCGCGACTGCCGCAAGCGGAGAGAGCGCCGCCGCCCATGCGCACGCCCCTGCGTCCGCTGCCGCCGATGCCGCCAGTCCAGCGTGATATACCGCAGAACGAGTTCTCAACGCTTAACGCGCCTGATCCAGTTGCGGAGCCGGCTCCGGGTTCAGCGCGTGCGCCCAATCGTTTTGGCGCTATTGAGGACGGCGATGGAGGGGGAGCGCCAGCCGTGGCGATTCGCGCTCCCGGCGGCCGCTTTGACGCATCGACTGGAACGCGCGAAGGCGGCCGGCCGGCGGCTCCAGCTGCCCCTGAGACCTCAGAAGGACTCAACCGACGCGTCATCTGGATTTCGTTCGCGCTCCTGATTTGCGTTGCGCTTGGCGTTCTGGGCTGGACCTTGCGGGTGCCTCCTGAGGACTTCGCCCGGCCGCGTAGCGCGCAGACCCAGGCGCCCGACAGGGAAGCGTCCAAAACCGGCCAACGCGCCAGCGGCGAACAGGAGGGCGCCGGCTCCTCTCAGGATGCAGCTTCCGCGAAATCGCCGCTCGCTCAGGCGCCAGCGGGTTCCCAGCCGCCTGCCTCAAATCGCGCCGAGGCTCAACGCCCAACCCAATCGCCCGATGCGCCGGGCCCCCTCGTTTCGCAGCGCGCCGCCCTGCTCGTTCAAGCCTCAGTCAACGACCAGCAGAACATCACGACCCATATCGGCACGACGCTGTGGCGACTCGTGCCCAGCCAGCGTCCCGGCGCCGCCGGGCAGCCGGCCATACGCGGCGACGTAGACCTCCCCGAAATCGCCCTGCGGCTGACGCTGACGATTGAGAAAAACACCGACACGACGTTGCGCGCCTCGCACACGATGACAATCCGCTTCACGCCGGGTCCCGACGTCAAGTTCCCGGCTGTGGTTGAATTGGGCGCGCCGCAAATGCGCAACGAAAGCGCGCCAGCCGTGGACCCCCTCGCTGGCGTTCAGGCGAAAATCACGGAAAACATCTTCATTGTCGCCCTCACCGGCGAGCCCGCCTTCGCCGCGCGTAACATCGAGACCATGAAGACGCGCGGCTGGTTCGACTTCCCGCTGCGGATCGCAGACGGGCGGATCGCCAAGATTACGATGGAAAAAGGCGCCGTCGGCGACAAAATGTTCGAAGAAGCTTTTGAGGCCTGGAAGTAACCAACCCGCCTCTTGCCGGCGCAAGGGGCGCCTTCTCCAGCCAAGGGGCTCCCTCTCCCGCAAGGGGAGAAGGAGGATTTCCTTTAATGGGCGGGCAGCGCCGCTTGCACAGGCTGCTGCGGGATCGCTTCAATCTGGGCCACGCCAGCCTTCACCGCCGCCTGCACTTTCTCAAACGCGCGCACTTCGATCTGCCGGACGCGCTCGCGCGAGACGCCGAACTCTTCCGACAATTGCTCCAGCGTCACTGGATTTTCGGCGAGACGACGCGCCTCGAAGATGCGGCGCTCGCGCTCATTGAGCACGCCGAGGGCTTGCTGCAGGGCGCTTAACCTGTTGTCGGTTTCTTCGCGCTGCACCAGCATCGTCTCCTGACTGGTGGAATCGTCCACCAGCCAATCCTGCCATTCGCCTTCGCCTTCCTGACGGATAGGCGCGTTGAGCGAAGAATCTCCGCCCAGACGCCGATTCATGTCGACGACTTCTTTCTCGGTGACGCCAAGGCGCGTAGCGATGATCTTGACCTGCTCAGGCCGAAGATCGCCCTCCTCCAGCGCCGAGATATGGCTCTTGGCCTTGCGCAGGTTGAAGAACAGCTTCTTCTGGTTTGCTGTCGTGCCCATTTTCACGAGCGACCACGAACGCAGAATGTATTCTTGAATGGAGGCCCTGATCCACCACATGGCGTAGGTGGCGAGGCGGAAGCCTTTTTCAGGCTCAAATCGCTTCACGGCCTGCATCAGGCCGACATTGCCTTCGGAGATGACCTCGCCGATGGGCAGGCCATATCCGCGATAGCCCATGGAGATCTTGGCCACGAGCCGAAGATGGGACGTAATCAGTTTTTGCGCGGCCTGACGATCGCCATGCTCACGCCAACTTTTGGCGAGCATGTACTCCTCCTCAGGCTGCAACATCGGAAACCGGCGGATTTCCGACAGATAGCGGGATAATCCGCTGTCGGCGGACAGAGCCGGAAGCGCAGCGCTCATTCAATCCTCCTTAAGGCCCCCCTGCGGGCGGACCTGATGCAGCCGCGTGACGCCGACTGCGCGCGTAGTCATATAGGTAGCCTGAACCGTGGCCGAAAGAGGGCGCAGCAAGTTTTTCGACGCAGGCCCACCACCAGATTTACCTCTTGATACAAACACCCGATCAGCCGCTGCGTTCCGAAACATCCATTGCAATAGTTCAGCTGACGTTGCGGAGGCGCCCGGAAAGCGGGCGTGGGCCGCGTTTCCAGCACGTTGACGGGGACGGCAAATCTTCAAGGCGCCCAATCTCTTGACAAATCAGACCCTACGGAGCTTTTTCGATTGGGCGCCCAAGGTCGCGCCCTGCTGCTCAAAAAAAGGGGCAAGCGCCAGCAATAGCCTTTGACCCCAAACCCTCGACCCCAGCCAGGAAGGACGAGCTCGTGACGTGTTTTGTCCGCCCTTTTCTTGCCGCAACGCTCGCGGCGGCGTTGTGCCTTTGCGCGACGGCGAGCGCGCTGGCGCAAGTCGAGACTCGCGCCGAGATACGGGTTGGCCTGTCAGTTTCCGACAATGCGGTCTTTGCCCCCGTTGCCGCCGCCGTAGAACTCGGCTTTTTCAACGAGGCGGGACTTTCGATCCATATCGTGCCGCTACGCGGCGTCGCTGCGGCTGAAGAAGCTTTGGGCGCGGGGCATGTCGACGTCATCGACCACACCATCGCCTATGCGGCGCGCGCCATCGCCGCCGGCGCGCAATTGAAAATAATCGCAACCGCTACACGCGGGTTCTACGGCTGGAGCCTGGTCGTGCGGGCCGACAACAGGGCTGCGAGCTTGAGCGATCTGGCGGGCGCCAAAATCGGCGTCGGTCCACGCCTGAGCGTGGCCGATATGGCGGCGCGCCGGTTGGCGGACATGAGCCACGCCAAATTCAACTTCATCCCCACAGGGCCGGGGGCTCTGGTGCCCGCTTTACGCACCGGCGAGCTCGACGCCTTGCTCTATTCGGCGAGCGTGGTGCGGCGGGAAGCGGCCAGCGGCAACGCGCGCACGATCCTTGATCTCACCGACCTTGCAGATCGCACCGCGATCTATGGATATTCAGCCTCACGCGCGATGCGCGAGACGCGCGGCGAAGACTTGCGTGCGTTCATGAGCGCAGTTCATCGCGCTGCTGCGCATATGCAGAATGACCGCGCATGGTCGCTTCGCTTTCTGCGCACATTCGCCAACATTACCGATTCAGGCCTTGCTGAAAGCCTGTTTGACCAGGTGGTGAACCGTCTTTCAACGAAGGGCGTCAGCGATCCAGAAGAGGTGCGCCGAGGGCTTTCTTTGGCTGCCCGGGCATGGAACGATCCGATGTTGGCCGACATCGACCCGGAGCTGGTTTACTCAAACGAATTCCTGTCGCCAGACCTATAAGCGGGCGACGCCTCAGGAGAAGATAGCCAACGCTCGCAGGAATTACTTTTTCTTCGGCTTTACGGGATCGAAGCCATAATTGAAGGTAAGCTCCTCGCCCTTCTTGATCGTGCGCAAGGTGTGAAACCAGACTCCGCCACGATGAAACAAGGCTTCAAGGTTCGGCTTTTTTGAATGATTGATATAGATTGAATCATTGCCGCCGATGAGCCCGTCAACGTAATGATCTTCCATATCGAACAATAGCGAATAACCAATCGAACGATAGAACCGCTCACGGCGATCGCCTTCTTTCCGGCTGACCTTCTGCCCGGTGTATTGCATCACCCATTCGCCTTCGGCGATCTTCTGGGAGGCGAACAGACCACGTCCCTGGATCAGAGATTTCTGAATTTCAACTTTGGGAAGCTTTTTCGCTTTGATTGGCTTTATCACTGTGAGCGGCTTCTTTGCTGGACTCGCGCGCAGGCGTATGACCCCGCTGCTAACGGATCATGCGCCGCATGGCAACCGTCAATGCCTCCGCTAGGGAGCACGCGTCCAGGCGACGCTCTTGCAAAGTATCATGAGCACGCATCCGCTGGTCGTCATGCGATCGGCGGAATAAGTGATGCGGCTTGTGAAACTGAGGTTGCGTTGCGGATCAAACGCAGTGCCCTCATAAACGCCCGGCCCTGCCGGCTTTACGTTGAGCACCAGCCGATCACCCACTTTTTCATCGCCAGGGTTGCGAATCCAGACGTTGATAGCGCACAGGGCGCCGCCGCACGGGGCGACCCGCACACGCGCATTGCCGTCCTCGCGCTGCCAAATACCGCTCGTAATATCAGCATGGGCGGGGGCTGCGCTTGCAAGGCCTGAAATACACAAGGCGACAAGGAGAAGGCGCCGCCTTGCAAACGACGACAGGGCAGGTTTCACGAAAAAGTTGTTCATGTCTGCCTCCACACAACAAGCTGCGTACATTGATCAACATAAGCCACACTTTGTGGAAGTAAAGGCAGCTATTGTTTTACTGATTAAGGGCCGGGCTGGACCAGATTAAAAAGGCGCGGTCGCGCCCAAACTCGGCACCATCACAAACAGCGCCACGATCATGACGAGACCTGAATTTGCGCAAGCATGGCCATTGGGCCAGCTTTCAGAGTTCAAAACATTAAACCCGCACGAACGCTACATGTCGATAAAGGAACTTAACGCCCGCCCGGTGGAGCCTGGTTTATCGAGACGCTTTTGACCGACCATAAAGTTCACGGCAGCTTCAGAAACATCAGCACTTCAATCTGATAAAAAGCCATGTCCTGCAGTACTTTTTGACATTTATTACGACCTGCCGCCACTTCACCGCGCTTTGAACCTCAATACTCTCGTTCAAAGGCCTATTGCAAAGTGTCTGCTTGATGAAAATCCCGCCATCGTTCACCAGAAGATTACTCCCCTGTCCTGCAAGGGCGTTTTTGATAACATCATCGCCAGTCTCGAAGAGTTCAAGCAAACCATTGGCGCTTTTGCCGTACCCAATCAAAGCGCGGACGGCCGTTTGGATGCGACCATTGTCAGCCGGGCGATGGTGTTCCGTAAAGTTTGGGTCTCAGAACGCAGACGCGGACATCACGAAAGCCTGATCGTCGCGCCCGTCGCCTGAAGGCTCATGAACGGAGAAAAGGCAAGTTTGAGATAAAATGGCGCTCCCTGCGAGCCTAGAACCTGCTCGAAGTTTGGCATAAAACCTTTGTATTTGCTCACCTTATTTCATTTCTGACGATATCAGATCATCAGCTATGACGCCTAGAATGTTCACCAAGGCGTACACCGTCTTCAAGCTGCAGTTTTATCTTCGGCAAGGATTCGATAGACGCTAGCTCGGCTGATCTGGAGCTTCTGTGCAATTTCCAGTGGCGCTGGATGTATCAGGTTTAAACCGAGGATTTTGAGAAAAGACTTTTGAAGCGGCAACACGCTCAGTTTCTGGCTGCTGTCTGACCATGCGCTGTATCAGAACCGTTCGTTTTTTAGCCCATCTGTCAGGATGTATAATAAATTAGCATTCGACATTATTATACACTCGTGTATATTGATACAGAATTCCGATACTTGGGAGGCTGGATATTGAGGACGTTTGCATATCTTCGGGTTTCGACCGTGGATCAAACCACCGACAACCAGCTTCATGAAATTGTCGGGGCTGGTTTTCTTGTGGAGCCGCAAAGGGTCATTGCTGAAACTGTCTCGGGATCAGTCGCAGCCATGGAGCGTAATGGGTTCAAGAAGCTCGTGGACCGCTTGGAATCGGGGGATGTGCTCATAGTCACAAAGCTTGACCGCTTGGGCAGGAACGCCCTCGATGTGCGGATGACAGTAGAACGATTGTCTAACTTGGGCGTGAGAGTTCATTGTCTTGCTTTGGGTGGTGTTGATCTTACATCCGCTGCCGGAAAAATGACGATGGCGGTTATTTCTGCGGTGTCAGAAATGGAAAAAGATTTGCTTGTCGAGCGGACGCACGCAGGTTTGAAACGAGCGAAAACCGAAGGCAAGAAGCTGGGAAGAAAACCCACTCTCACGGCTGACGATCGTTCTCAAATCATAACGCTGAAGGCGGAAGGCGCATCATTGGCGGTTTTGGCAAAGAAATTTGGGGTCAGCAGATCGCTGATACAGCACGTTATGCGGCAAGCAGCCTGAATGTCGTCTGGCCAGCCCCCATGATGTGATCCGGTTGTTATGTTAGTTGACGATTTGGTTTGTAGCTAGCGCTGGGGTGGCCGGCGAAGCTGGTTGGGGTTGCGCAGCCGGCCACTGTAGAACCTCTGGTGCAGGCGGGTGATATCGCAGTGATGA
>CANJPM010000107.1 GCA_947476075.1 Beijerinckiaceae bacterium | reverse complement strand
TGCCGGTCTCACTCTACTCGCCCAAATCCTACATCGTGTGGTCGGGCGTGCAGGATGCGATGATGCAATGGTGGTACGGACATAACGCTGTGGGCTTCTTCCTCACTGCAGGTTTTCTGGGCATCATGTATTACTTCGTGCCCAAGCGCGCGCAACGCCCCGTTTATTCGTATCGTCTCTCAATCATTCACTTCTGGGCGCTGATCTTCCTTTATATGTGGGCTGGCCCGCATCACCTGCACTACACAGCTCTGCCTGATTGGGCGCAGACGCTGGGCATGACGTTCTCGATCGTGCTTTGGATGCCTTCGTGGGGCGGAATGATCAACGGCCTGATGACGCTGTCGGGCGCCTGGGACAAGCTGCGCACCGATCCTGTTTTGCGCATGCTCGTCGTCTCCATCGCCTTCTACGGCATGTCGACGTTCGAAGGGCCGCTGATGTCGATAAAGGTCGTTAACTCGCTCTCCCATTATACGGACTGGACAATCGGCCACGTACATTCGGGCGCACTGGGCTGGGTTGGCTACGTCTCGTTCGGCGCGATCTATTGTCTCGTACCCTGGCTCTGGAACAAGCCGCAGCTCTATTCGCTGCGCCTCGTTAGCTGGCACTTCTGGATCTCGACTCTGGGGATTGTCTTCTACATCAGCTCGATGTGGGTGGCGGGCATTATGCAGGGTCTGATGTGGCGCGCCTATACCTCGCTTGGCTTTCTCGAACATTCATTCATCGAGACGGTGGAGGCTATGCATCCTTTTTACGTCATTCGCGCTTTGGGCGGCGTCCTGTTCCTCATCGGCGCGCTCATCATGTGCTGGAACATCTACCGCACCATTGTTGAGCCTGTCGCTGAACAAGAACGCGCCCCCGATGGCGCGCTCGCAACAGCACATTGAGCGGGCGGGAGAAACACATGTCGCTTTGGCAAAAACACCAGATTTTTGAAAAAAATTCGATCTTCCTGCTGATAGGCGTTCTCGTCGTGATCTCGATTGGCGGACTCGTTGAGGTTTTGCCGCTCTTTTACTTGAAGAGCACGATTGAAAAGGTGGAGGTCATGCGGCCCTATACGCCGCTTGAGTTGGCAGGCCGTAACATCTACGTGCGCGAGGGCTGCTATAATTGCCATTCGCAGATGATCCGCAGCCTGCGCGACGAAGTCGAGCGCTACGGCCATTATTCACTGGCCGCTGAAAGCATGTACGACAAGCCCTTCCAATGGGGATCAAAGCGTAACGGCCCAGACCTCGCGCGCGTCGGCGCCAAATATTCGGACGAATGGCACAAGCAGCATCTCGATGATCCGCGCAGCATTGTGCCGGGTTCGATCATGCCTTCTTATCCTTGGTTGGCGAAGACGGAAGTCGCCGTAAATGACATCCAGCAGGATATGGCGGTGCTCGTGTTTCAGGGGCAGCCCTATTCGCCTGAGATGATCAATAACGCCGCCAGAGATCTCGTGACGCAAGCCACCAACGATGCGCCGGACGCCGACGGTCTGACCCAGCGTTATCCGAAAGCGCAGGCTCGCAAGTTCAGCGGAAGCGCCGGTCCTGTGAACGAGGCGGACGCGTTGATCGCCTATCTGCAAATGCTCGGTACGCTCGTGGATTTCAAAATCTACGACGGCAAAGTCAACCTGCGTTGAGGAGCGAACATGTCTCTGGAAACCTTTTTCTATGAAGCCAAGGCGATCTCGCTCGCTTCTGTGTTCGTCACATTCACGCTCATCGTTGCTTATGCAATGTGGCCTTCGATGCAATCGAAGTTCGATAATGCCGCGCGCATGCCATTGAGCGAGGACTAGGCCATGACGAGCGCGCCCCGGGAAGACATCGACGCCCACACGGGTACAGCCACGACCGGTCACGAATGGGACGGCATCCGCGAACTGAATACGCCGCTTCCCAAATGGTGGTTATATATTCTTTACGCCACAATCGTTTGGGCGATTGGCTATATCATCGTCTATCCGGCGATCCCGTTAATCTCGAATCATACCCCGGGCATCCTCGGCTGGTCATCGCGAGCGGCGGTGACAGATGAGCTCATGCAATTGAAGCAGCAACGTGCGCCAATGACGTTGGCTTTGGATAAGGCCTCATTCGCGGAGATCGCCAAGGATGATCGCTTGCGCACGTTCGCGCTGGCCCAGGGCAGGGCGGCTTTTGGAGACAATTGCGCGGCCTGCCATGGCGCGGGCGGCGGTGGCGCGATCAGCTATCCAAACCTCAATGACGACGACTGGATCTGGGGCGGTTCCCTCGAAGCCATCCAGCAAACGATTCTTTACGGCGTGCGCTCAACTCACGCCGACACCCGCGTCGGCGCGATGCCGGCGTTTGGCCAGACCGGAATTCTCAACGCCAGTGAAATCGATCAGCTCGCCAATCATGTGCGCGCCATCGGCGGACTGCCGACCGAGAAGACCTACGACAAAGCGCTGGGAGACAAGATATTCGGTGAGAATTGCGCGGCCTGCCATGGCGACGCGGGCAAGGGTAAAATCGAACTCGGCGCGCCCAATCTGAGCGACAAGATCTGGCTGTTTGGATCCGACAAGGCCAGCATCGTGCAAACGCTCGTTCGCGGTCGCGGCTCGATGATGCCCGCCTGGACGGAACGTCTCGACGGAGCGACGATCAAGGCGCTCGCGCTTTACGTGCACGCCTTGGGCGGTGGCGAACCGTCGCCTTGAGCTGATCGATTGTCCACATGGGAAGATCCTGATGTGGATAGGGGCACACGAATATGAGCGTAAAGCAGGAGCAGTTACGTGAAGCGGCGCTGGAGGCTGACGGTGTTTCCACGTCGCTGTATGGGTCGCGCAACAAAATATATCCCCAAAGCGTCAGCGGCTTCTATCGTCGTGTAAAATGGGCGATCCTCATTTTCACGCTTGGCGTTTATTACCTGCTTCCATTCGCGCGCTGGGATCGTGGCGTCTATGCGCCCGATCAGGCGGTGCTGGTGGATCTGGCCAATCGGCGGTTCTATTTTTTCTTCATCGAAATATGGCCTCAGGAAATCTACTACCTTACCGGCCTCCTGATATTGGCGGCGTTGACGCTATTTCTGATGAACGCCATCGCTGGCCGCATCTGGTGCGGCTATCTTTGTCCGCAGACGATCTGGACGGATTTGTTCATGGCGGTCGAGCGTATGATCGAAGGCGATCGTCGTGAAAGAATGCTGAAAGACAGGGGCCGCTGGACCTTGCGCCGTATTCACGATTTCTTGGCAAAGCATTTCATCTGGCTGATGATTGCATGGTGGACCGGCGGGGCCTGGGTTCTGTACTTCACGGATGCACCAACGCTGGTCGTGGAATTGGCTACGTTTCGAGGTCCTTTTATAGCTTATCTCTGGATCGGCGTTCTCACCGCTACGACATATTTCTTCGCCGGATATATGCGCGAGCAGGTTTGTACCTATATGTGCCCGTGGCCGCGTATTCAGGCTGCGTTGACTGATGAGCATGCGCTGAACGTCACCTATCGCTATGATCGGGGCGAGCCGCAGGCATCTGTCAAACAGGCTGAATCCTTGCGTGCGCAAGGAAAGGCCGCTGGCGATTGTGTCGATTGCAATCAATGTTTCAACGTTTGTCCCACGGGCGTAGACATCCGGGACGGGTTGCAGATCGACTGCATTCAATGTGGCCTGTGCATTGACGCCTGCGATAATGTGATGACCAGAATTGGCCGTCCCGCAGGCCTTATCGGTTATGACACGGAGATCAACGTGCAGCGTCGACTGAGCGGGCTGGACGCGCTGAAAATCCGTATCATTCGTCCACGCACTCTGCTCTATGCCGCATTTATAGCGATTGTCGGGTCCATCATGCTGTATGCGCTTGTGACGCGCAGCCCGATTGAAATATCGGTCCTGCATGATCGCAATCCTGTTTACGTGCGTCTGAGCGACGGGGGGCTACGCAATGCTTACACGCTGCGCTTGCTCAACAAGGAATTGCAGCCCCGTCATTTTCATCTGGACGTGTCCGGCCTGCATGGCGCGCGGCTGGAAGTTATTGGTGCGCAGACGGACGGCGACGGGCGCGCTTTTGTCGAAGTCGGCCCCGATCAAAGCCGTGAAATCCGCGCTCTTGTCACCATCAAGGACAGCAATGATGCGCGCCACCGCCGCGATATCCGTATATCAGCCACAGATGTCATGACAGGTCGCGCGGCTATGGTGAAAGATCATTTCATAGGACCGGAGAGATGAGCATGGGCCTTTTGCATGTCGAGCCTGCGGTGGAGACAAAAGAGCGCAAATTGACCGGTGGCATGGTCTTGCTCATCCTGATCATTTTTTTCGCGACGGTGATTTCCGTCAACATGTTGCTGCTGGGGTTCGCCATGAAGACGTTCAGCGGTCTTGAAGAAAAGAACGCATATATGGCGGGCATGTCACATGATCGTGCGCTGGCGGCTGTGCGCGCACAGGATCAGCGTGGCTGGAAAGTGGAGGCGCAATTGCGGCGTCTGGAAGGTGGTCGGACATCGGTTCGGCTTGAGCGCCAAGATGCAGGCCTTGCTCCCGCGCTTGACGTCGTAGCGCGCTTTGAGCACCCGGCAGATTCCCGTCAGGATCGCAGCGTGATCCTTTCCAGCCAAGGCGCCCAACTCTGGAGCGCGATTGCAGATGTGCCCGCCGGATTTTGGGATCTCGTGATTGAAATGCGGGATGGATCAGAAATTCTGTTCCGGTCGCGCGAACGCATCAGCGTCAAAGATTGAGTGTTGATATGGCTGAAGCCGTCGATCTTTTGCATTTTGCACAATCTGCCGGCGACGGCAAATTGTCGATGGATTTTGCGATTGAAGGCGCTGATTGCGCAGCCTGCATTGATGATATTGAGGGGGCTTTGCTATCGCTGGCTGGCATTGAATTGGCGCGTCTCAACGTCGCCAGCCGGAGATTGTCGGCCTCATGGCGCGCCGCTGAATGCGCTCCTCATGTCATCATAGAGCGACTGGCTGATCGCGGTTATCGCGCCCATGCTTTTGAATTGAACAAGCTTGAAAGCGATGATCTTGAGCACATTCGCTGGCTGGTGCGCTGCCTTGCGGTCGCAGCTTTCGCAATGATGAATGTTATGTTGCTGTCAGTGTCTGTCTGGTCAGGCGCGGTCAGCGATCTCGATATTGAGACACGCGATTTCTTTCATTGGTTATCAGCGATCCTTGTTTTGCCTGCCGCCGCCTATGCGGGGCAGCCTTTTTTTCGTAGCGCCTTTGAAGGCCTGCGTGCGGGACGCCTGAACATGGATGCGCCGATCTCTCTTGGAATCATTCTGGCGCTGGGAATGTCGCTGTATGAGACATGGGTCCATGCGGCCCATGCGTATTTTGATTCCGCCGCGATGCTGCTGACGTTTCTGCTGGCTGGTCGCGCGCTCGATCACGCGATGCGGTTGAAGATGCGCGCGGCCGCGGCAAACATCGCCGCCCTGAAGGGCGAGCTGGCGCTTCGCATGAACGACGAGGGCGTCAGCGTCGCCGTGCCTGTCGCCGCCTTGCGCTCGGGCGATCGCATATTCATACGCGCGGGAGATCGCATTCCAGCCGATGCTTTGGTGCTTACGGGCTCATCCGATATTGACGAAAGCTCCATCACTGGCGAGACGGAGCCGCGCATTGTTATTCAGGGCGCGCATGTGTGGGCCAGCTCTCTCAACGGAGCAGGGGTTCTGACGCTGCGCGTAATTGCTGCTGGTGAGAATACGCTGATTGATGAGGTGAAACGTCTGATCGAGAAAGCCAGCGACGCCAAATCCCGCTATCGTCGTCTTGCTGATCGTGCGGCGTCAATCTATGCGCCTTTTGTTCATCTCACCGCGTTCGCTACGATTGTGTTCTGGTTGCTGGTTGGCGCTGATGTCCATTTTGCTCTGGTGACGGCGATAGCGGTCCTCATTATCACCTGCCCATGCGCGCTGGCGCTGGCGGTTCCCGCCGTGCAGGTTGTGGCCACCGGCGGGCTGTTTCGCGCCGGGATCTATCTCAACGCGTCGGACGCCATTGAGCGCCTTGCGGAAATCGATCATGTCGTGTTCGACAAGACTGGTACGTTGACCTTGCCATTGAAGCGGGTCGTCAACGCTTCGCAAATTCCCGCTGATCTGCTGGCGCTCGCAGCCCGGCTTGCGCGCTCCAGTGGGCATCCGCTGGCGCTTGCTGTGGCCGCTTGCTGGCCGGGCGCAGAGCCGGCGCCTGAAGCACACGAGCTTGCGGGTTCTGGCGTCAGCGCGTGGAGTGACGGGTTTGAAGCGCGGCTTGGCTCCCGCGACTTCTGCGATGCTCATTGCGCTTCAGCCGATATAGATCCAGACGTTTCGTTGCTGTTCATTCGCCACGGGGCGCGGGTCGCCGCGCTTGAAGTGCGTCAGGCGCTGCGCTCGGACGCACCTGCAATCATTGACGCCTTGCGTGTGCGCGGGTGTGCGATATCGATAATCTCCGGTGACAGGTCTGAGGCGGTCGCGCCTGTGGCGCAGCGGCTTGGCGTCGAAGACTGGCGCGCTGGCGTCAAGCCTAACGAGAAGATCGCCGCCATTGAGGCGCTCACGCGCGCCGGCGCTCGCGTGCTGATGATAGGAGACGGTCTGAACGATGCGCCCGCGCTGGCTGGCGCGCATGCGTCGCTCTCCCCCATTGAAGCCGTGGACATGGCGCGCGCCCGCGCCGATGCGGTGTTTCTTGGCGACAAGCTGCAACCGATTATTGTTGCGCTCGATATTTCCTGTAAGGCGCGTGCGATCATGCGGCAGAATTTGTGGCTCGCGGCGATCTATAACGCAATCGCTGCGCCGCTGGCGATAGCTGGCCATGTCACGCCGCTGATAGCAGCTGCGGCGATGTCCATCTCGTCGATACTCGTGATTGCCAACGCCTTGCGCGCGGGGCCGTCGCGCAGCTTCTCTTTGACGTCCACGCAGGCCGCAGAAAATTCGGGGGCTTTGGCGCTCGGGAGGATGTCCTCATGAATGTCCTTGTTTATCTTGTGCCGCTTGCGCTGGCGCTGGGTGTTGTTTGGCTCGTGTGCTTTCTTTGGTCGCTGCGCGTGGGTCAATACGACGACCTCGAAGGTCCGGCGTGGCGTATCCTGTCCGACGAGGATATTCAAAAGTGAGTCTCGCTGAGCGCTCTGCGCAGAACGCCTTGTCGCGGGCAGGGCGGCTCTCGTGCTTCTGTCCGGCTGGCGCGCCTGTTCAGGGGCAATGGCGCGGTCTGTTAGGTTTGGCGGGCGGGTTTGCCGCCTCGGTGCTTTCGCAATCGCTCGTGCTGGGGCTGGCTCCGCTTGCTGGTCTGCTGCTTGCGCCGACGCCCGCCCTGGCGGTGGCGCCTCTGGTGTCTATGCTGCTGGGGGCTGCTATTGCGACCTTCCCTGCGTCGTTTTTGCTCGACGCGTTTGGTCGTCGCGTTTCGTTTGCGCTTGGCGCTTCGCATGGCGTGGCTGGCGCCTTGTTGATGGCTTGGTCGCTGTCGGCGCACGCGTTTGCGCCTTTGTTGCTGGGGGCGCTCTGGATCGGCATGGCGCAGGGGTTCAGCCTGTTTTATCGGCATGAGGCCGCGATTGGGGTCACTTCTGGCCAGCGCTTTCTGGCGATTGGGTTCGTGTTTGGCGCCGGCTCTCTCGCGGGGCTGGCCGGGCCTGCGATAGCTGATTTTGCGGCGGGCTTGTCGCCACAGCTTTATGTGGGCGCCGCGCTGTCGGCTGGTGCGGCTCAATTTGTTGCGCTTTGTCTGGCGGCGTTTTCGTCGCGCCGCCTGCCAGCGCGCACGCCAGCGCCACAGCCGAGCAGGCGCAATTGGTCAGCTATGGCTGCGCCAACGTTGGTGGCGGCGTTGGCATGGTTCGCGATGAGCCTGATGATGCTTGCGGCTCCATTCAGCATGGTTTCCTGCGGCATCGGGGCTGCGGGCGTCATGGGAGCGGTGGCGTGGCACGTGGTAGCGATGTATGCGCCCTCGTTGCTGCTGGGCCCGCTCGCAGGGCGGGTGAGCGCCCCCCGGATAGCGGCGATCGGCCTGGGCCTGATCGGGATTGGGCTGGCGGTGTTCATGGCCGCAGGCGAACAGGCGAGCTTCACTGGGGCGCTCGTGACGCTGGCGGCAGGCTGGTCGCTGGCTACAAGCGGCTCCACGCTCTGGGTGCACGAAGAAGCATCCCCGGATAGATTAATGCTTGGACTGCACGACGGTGCGCTGTTCCTGGCCGCAATCATCGGCGCGCTGGCGGCCTATCCCTTCGCGGGTTGATGGCCCTATATGCCATTCACAGGAGGCCATAAATGGATTCGTCACAGGAAAAAATCGCCCGGCTTGAAGGGCGCGTCGACGCGCTTAACGCCACCATCGTCAACGTTCTCTCCAAGCTGGTGCTGCATGGCTTGCTGACCAGGGCGACCGTCGACCAGCTACTGGCGGAAGTGGCGGCGCTCGCAGCGCCTGCCGGGGGCGAACAGGTCGCTGCGCTGAAGGCTGCGATCCCCGGCGCGATGCGCGAGGCCATGGGCCCGCCGCCAGACGAGGACGATCACGGCCATTGACCGCACGCTCGCTGGCGCGGGCGGCCTCTTGGACCGCGCCACGCCGGCGCGTATGCGGGCTGGAAGCCTGCTTTCCGGCGCGACCATGACCTGATTGGTTCACGCGCTGCTCGAAATCATCGGCAAAGCGCGGTAATGATGCGCAACAATTTGAACAGGGGCGGTCCTGACGCCGTCCGTCGGAGCGATATGAGCACTCTCTACAGCATGCGCTTCAGCGTAGCCCCAATGATGGATTGGTCTGACCGGCATTGCCGCGCCCTCCATCGTCATTTTTCCAAGCGTGCGCTGCTCTACACCGAGATGGTGACGACCGGCGCGATCCTGTTTGGGCTGCGCGAGCGTTTGCTTGGCTTCAACGCCATTGAACATCCGGTTGCGCTGCAATTGGGCGGCAGCGAGCCAAAAGCTTTGGCCCAATGCGCCGCGATTGGCGCCGATTACGGCTATGACGAGATCAACCTCAATTGCGGCTGCCCGTCCGATCGCGTGCAGAACGGGGCGTTCGGCGCCTGTCTCATGCGCACGCCGGAGCTTGTGGCCGAGGGCGTGGCGGCGATGAAGGCGGTTGTGAACGTGCCGGTGACGGTGAAGTGCCGCATCGGCGTCGACGATCAGGAGCCGCGCGAGGCGCTGTGGGCGATGGCGCATGCATGCGTGGACGCCGGCGCCGACGCCCTGATCGTGCATGCTCGCAAGGCGTGGTTGAAAGGCCTGAGCCCCAAGGAGAACCGTGACGTTCCGCCGCTCGATTATCCGCTGGTGCATGAGCTCAAGCGCGATTTTCCCAAGACGCCGATTTCGATCAATGGCGGCTTTACCGATATGGATTCAATCGTCGGCCAGCTCGTCGCGCTCGACGGTGTAATGGTGGGCCGCGCCGCTTATCATGATCCTGCGCTGCTTCTCGGCGTCGATCCGGTTTTGTTTGGGCAGGAAGCGCCCGCAATGGACCAGTTCGCGATTGTTGAAACCTATGAATCCTATGTCGCAGCCCGGCTGTCCGAGGGCGTGCGGCTTGCAGATATCACGCGCCACATGTTGGGGATGTTTAACGGCATGCCCGGCGCGCGGCTGTGGCGCCGGCATTTGGCGACGGAGGCCGTAAAGCGCGGGGCCGGGCTTGAGGTGCTGCGCGATGCGCTGGCGCATGTGCGCGGCGCCGTGCATGACGCGGACCTGCGCCGGAGCGCCGGGGAAGCCGCCGCCGCAGAAGCCGTCGCGACGGCGTGAGGGGCGCTAGAAGGCGCCGCCCATCAATGTGCGGAACTCGCCCATCACCTTTTCGGGCGTCTGCTTGGCCTCACGCAACAGCTTGTCGATCGCGATATGGTCAATCGGGCTGATGTCGAGCGCCAGTCTGTTGGCCTCCTCCAACAGCGCCTTGTCTTTCGCGACGTCCATGAAAGCCTTGCGCAGGATGTTTGTGCGCCCTGCGTCCATGTTCGGCGGTCCAACGAAAGGCAGCGCCATGAAGAATGGAAGTTCCGAAAACTCGAGCAGCTTGCGACCGTCTTCGCTCAACGCCAGTTCGCGTCCGGTGGGAATGTCGGGCATTTCGGGATGGCGGGTGGTGCGGCCAAAGACGACGAGCGGTCGAACAAGCTTGTCGTCCCACATGTTTTTTTGACCAGCCTGAAACGCCGACAAACCGATCACCTGCCCATCGACCTCCCCCGATTGCATAGCGAGCGCAATCTTTGCCGCACCGCCATAGCCCGTGATGACGTCAACGTTCATGCCCAAAACCTGTTTGGCCAGAAGCGCAAAAATCACATTCGTGGAGCCAGCGCGATTTGAGCCCATGACGACCTTCATGCCGGGCTTGCGGAGATCTTCCGCCGTTATGGCGGGATGCTTGGCCATGACCAGCATCATGTATGCGTCGTCGCCATAGGACGATAACGAGCCCAACCATGTGAGGGTGAGTGGATCGAACTTTGCGTTCTTGTCGCCAGCGATTGCAAATTGAGCGACGGCGCGCTCAAGAATCGCGATCTCCGTCCCGTCCTTGTCGACGCTGTGGGCGAGTCGATTGGCGCCGATGATGCCGCCTGCGCCGGGCATGTTCTGGACGTTGAACGAGGGCGCTCCAGGAATGAACCTGCCCATATGGCGCGCCATAAGGCGCGCCGATATGTCGTTGATGCCGCCGGGAGAAGTTCCCACTGACAGGCGGATTGTTTTCCCCCTGTAGAAGTCAGCGCCTGTTTGCGCGTGAACGCCTGGCGCTGCGCAAAGCGCGCTCGCTACACAGAGCATAAATGCCGGCCAGTGAGCCTTCATGTCGTCCTCCCAAGTCGATTATTTAAGCCCCGTTTTCCGGGTGCTTTAGCGCTGGATGTTTAATGCAGGCATCGCCTCGACGAGGTGTCCATAGCCTTCAATGCTCTCGTTGATGTGCAGGCGCTTCTGGAATTCCCACACGCGCGCAGGCACAGGATGAATCACGGGCACGCCCAGATCCTGCTCCAGCATTTCAATGATGTGCAGCGTGCGCCAGCCCGAGCCCAGCATGTAAATAGCGTCGGCGCCCTTCGCTTTGAGGAACGCTTTCTTGATGTGGGCGTAAACGGTTTCGCCCGAAAGCTCCTGCACCTTGTTGAACGCCACGTCGACGCCCGCCATCGCCTTCACGTTGAATCCGGCGTCCTTGAAATAGGTTGAGAACACTTCGTTGGTCTTCTCGGGGAAGTATGTGGCGCCTACTATGGATTTCGCGCCCAGCGCCTTCAGCGCGTTGACGTGATTTTGACCCGAGGTGAACATCGGCACGCCGTAGCGCGTTTCCCATTCGTCGATGATGCGGGCCTCGCCGTCGCGGCCATGCACCATGAAGGGCGGCGCGCCGGAGGGATGAATGACGTCGCAGCCGGCTTCCTTCAGCAGGTCCAGCTCCTTCTCGTAGGCTGTCTTCATTTGCAGGAATTCATCGGGCGTGCCGCGGGTGATGTTCACATGCAGCGACAAAACCCCGATTCCGTCAGGCAACATCCGGATCAGCTCCTCGTTGGAGCCTGGACGAAGCGTAGGATGAACAATGCCGATAATGCCGCGCCAGCTTGAAAACATGAATCGCCTCCC
>CANJPM010000106.1 GCA_947476075.1 Beijerinckiaceae bacterium | reverse complement strand
CCCACGCCGCCTTGGCATGAGCGACGCGAACGCCATGCGGATCGCGACCTGCGTTCCGCTTTTGCCGCGCATGGCGAGCATCATCAGGAACGACATCAACCCGCCGAGGCTTGCGGCGTTGAGCGGGATGGGGGCGGCGTCGACGGGCTGATTGGAGAACGAGACGTCGCCGAATTCGAAGTAATTGCTCGTATTGGTGGCCACAACCTTGTCGAACCCGAGTTCGTTAAAGCTGAATTGCGCATAGGCGCCTTCGATGTAGTTTATTGGAATGTTTGGATACGTGACGTTGGGGCTGCCGGCTGCAGTCATCAGCGACGCCATTGCAGCGCCGGTGGTGGAGGCGACGAGTTGGCCGCCTCTGTAAAAGCTAAGCGAATTGTTATCTCCCGGCGTTCCCCAATACATGCTGAGGCTGCGCTGGGCGCTGCTGAAATCGAGCGTCACGCTCCCCGTGGCTCTCGCGACAAAGTAATTGGTGCCGAGCGGCGGCGCGTTTGCGACATTTTGGGTGCTGCCGTAATACACGCCAGCTTCTGCCCCGTTTCCCCCGAAAGAGATGTTAAGATTGGTTGATCCGTAGGACAGGCTCATGGGCATGGTCGTCACCCATCCGGTCGTGCCGGCCGATCCGAGATCGATCGTGTTTGCGCCGTTCAGGGTCTGCTCGGTCATAGAAACGCCGACGCTGGCGCCGTTCTGAAGCGCGGTCTGCGCCTGCGCGCCAGTGCTTGCCGCAGTCACCGATAATGCGACGAACGCGAGTGCCGCGACTTTGTTCTTCATGGTCATGCGCTTGCTCCTGCTGGTTTGTTGTGTTGCCTCAATCTGATTTGCGAAACGCTTTGCAATTTGCATCCGGCTCCGCTTTTCGCGATTTGCGGTTTTGCAAAGAGCCGCTGCATTCGCGCAGGGCGCCTGCAAGAGCGCCGCACGCCCCGCAGGTGGAACAAAAAACCCCTGCGGCTTAACGCTTTCTTGCTTCAATCGATCAAATCCGCGCATTGCATTCTCCTTGCGAACCCGTGGAGCAAGGGCGGCGCCCTTTGGCCTCCCATTTGCTCGATGGAGCCGGAGACCTGCGGTCAGGATGAACGAATGACTTACGCAATAGCTGCAATTCGAACGATCCCGGTTCCAGGCGCCAGCGTGCTGGTGTGTCTGGTCGCATGCCTTGGCGGCTTGCTCGGGCGCATCATCGACGATCTGCGCGCCCCGACGCCCACTTTGCTGCTTGGGCTATCGCCGCTTGAATTGCTGGTGATGTTTTTCGCCGCGCGCGCAATCATCCAGAGCGACGAGCCGCGCGAAGTCGGCGCGCCGCATCTAATTGCAGGCCTCGCATTACTGGCGCCAAGCGGCGGGCTGGCATGGATTGCGCTGGGCGCCTTTGCGTCATGGCGCTTTATGTTCACGCAAGGGCAGGCCCGCATGGGCTTTGCGCTGTTTGCAGCGTTTGCATTAAGCGAAATATGGATGAGTATCGGCTTCAAGAGTTTCGGCGGCTATTTACTGCCGCTCGATGCGCAGCTTGCCGCCTATACGCTGGGCCTGCTCGGGTTCCCGACGCAGGTCGTGGGCAATGTGGTGCAGGTGACCGGCGGCAACAACATCGTCGTGCTCATTACATGCGCGAGCCTGCATCGCATGCCGCTGGCGCTGCTTGCGGCTGTTGCATTGGCTATGACGACGCCGGGCGCGCGCGCGAATTTGCGTCAACTCAGCCTCATCGGCGCGCTGGCGATGCTGGGCTACGCCGCGCTCAATCTCGTGCGCCTCGTGCTGATGGGCTGGTCGCCGCCAATGTACGCCTTCATGCATGATGGACATGGCGCCAGCCTTTACGACGCCGCGCAAACCATGCTGGTCTTTCTCGTCTCGCGCAGAAAGAATACGCAGACCAGCCCGGAGCCGAACAATGTGGGAGAATCCGCATGAAGGTGCGGGTCTCTTTATCAATCCTGCTGGTGCTGCTGGCGACGGGGCTTGGCGCCCGCGTCATGCGCTCGCTTGCCCAACAGGGCGGCGCGCAGGTGGAGCGCGAGGAGGCGCAGGTCGAGCGCTTTCTGATCGCGCATGGATGGAGCGTGGGCGAGCGCATCGCAATCACGGCGAATTTTGATTATGCGGCCCGCGTCTTCCGCCGCGAAGGGTGCGGGCAGGTTTTACTCGTATCGGTGATTGGCGCAGGCGGCGACGCGGGCGGCCTGTTCAAGCGCATGGCCGGCGTGCAATGGCGCTTCATGCATCTGGGCGCCGCCTACGACAGCCCGCCCAGCGTGCGCTTTATGGTCGATTACGGTTTGGCGCTTGCGCTGGGTCAGCGCAGCCCGCCCTCGATTGTGGCGGTGGCGCTCGCGCCCGTTCCCGCGCCGCCAGAATGCGAAGGCCCAAGCCCGGAAGACTGGCGCAGCTTTACGGAAACCGCGCCGTTGGACGTGCAGGCGAGCAATGTTCAGGAAGGCTTGCGCACCAAAGCCGAATAATCTTCCATCAGCGCTTGCGACAGCGCGCCGGGCGTAAACTTGTAGGGCCCAACCTCGGACACCGGCGTGACTTCGGCGCCTGTGCCGCAGATGAAGCATTCGTCAAAGCCCGCCAGCTCTTCGGGCATGATGCGCCGTTCATGCACCGCTACGCCGCGCGCTTTGGCGAGCGCGATGACGGTGCGGCGGGTGATGCCGTCGAGGAAGCAATCGGCCAACGGCGTATGAATGGCGCCGTCCTTGATGAACAGGATGTTGGCGCCGGTGCATTCGGCCACGCGGCCTTCCCAATCCAGCATCATCGCGTCCGCATAGCCCTTGCGCTCGGCGCGGTGCTTGGAAAGCGTGCAAATCATGTAAAGGCCAGCGGCCTTTGCCGCCACCGGCGCGCAACGCGGATCGGGGCGGCGATAATCGGCGATGTCCAGACGGATGCCGCGCATCTTCTCGTTGACGTCGAACATGCTGGGCCAATCCCACATCGCGATGGCGACGTTGATGGTGGCGTTTTGCGCGGCCACCGCCATCATCTCGCTGCCGCGCCACGCCACAGGGCGCACGTAGCACGAGGTCCAGCCGTTCTTTTGCAACACGAGCGCCTTGGCGGTTTCGATCTCGTCAACCGAATAGGGAATTTCAAAGTCGAGGATCTGCGCTGAATTGTGAAAGCGCTCGGTGTGTTCGCGGCTTTTGAAAATGCGCCCCTCATAGGCGCGCTCGCCTTCGAAAACGCAGGAGCCATAATGCAGACCGTGGCTGAGGACATGCAGCCTGGCGTCTGCCCATGGCAGCAATTGACCGTTGAGCCAGATGAAACCGTCACGCTGATCGAAAGGCAAAACGGACATGTATTCCTCCACGCTTCAGGCAACAAAACCGCCCGTGCGCTGCGACATTACTGATTTCGGACGGGTTTTACCCACCGCGACAGACCTTGACGACTAGCAACCAACCTGAAATATGTCAATCACGCTGACTTAATTACGGGCGGACTTTTCGTCGCTGTCGTATTGAGGGGGCTGACATCTTCGGCATGACCATAGGCGCGCGGGGCTTCACCAGAAGCTGCTCGGGGGGACGATGGGGCGCCAGACCGACAAGCATTTAGCCGAGGCCGCCGATCATGAGCCCGATTACGAGCTGATCGAGCTTTTCTTCTTCGCCTATCGCGATTTTGTGGGCGACGCCGATCGCTTGCTGGAAAGTCTGCGCTTTGGCCGCGCCCATCATCGCGTGCTTCATTTCGTTCAGCGTCACCCTGGCCTCAGCATCGCCGAATTGCTGGAAATTCTGCGCATCACCAAACAAAGCCTCAATCGCGTGCTGAAAGAGCTGCTCGACAAGGGCTATGTGGAAGCCCATCCTGGCGAGCAGGACCGACGCCAGCGTCAACTGAAGCTGACGGCGCTGGGTCAGAATCTCGCGCTCGAATTGTCGCGGCTGCAATCGCGCCGGTTCGCGCGCGCTTTGCAGGAATTGCCGGATTTGGCGCGGGCGGACTCGCTGCGCTTTCTGCTGGCGATGATCGACCCGCAGGAGCGCGCCGGCGTCGAGGCGCTGGTGTGGCCTGACGGGCGAGCGGCGCAGGAGCGCACATGAGCGAGTGTTTCCAATGATCGTGCCCGCTGACGACGCCGCACATGTGCTGGTGGTGGACGACGACCGGCGCATTCGCGATCTGCTGTCGCGCTATCTGGCCCAGCAAGGCTATCGCGTCACCACGGCGGCCAGCGCAAGCCAGGCGCGCGCCAAGCTGCGCGGCATTGAGTTCGATCTGCTGGTTCTGGATGTGATGATGCCCGGCGAAAGCGGCGTCGACTTCGCCAAATCGCTGCGCACGCAATCGGACACGCCAATTCTCATGCTGACCGCGCGCGCCGAGACTGCAGATCGCGTTCTGGGGCTTGAAGCGGGCGTCGACGATTATCTGACCAAGCCTTTCGAGCCCAAAGAATTGGCGCTGCGCATCGCATCTATCCTGCGCCGCGCCGCGCCGAGGGGAGCAGCGCCTCTCATGGTCGAGAGCGTGCGCTTTGGCCCGTTCATGTTCGACTGCGAGCGCGGGGAATTATTGCGCGAGGGCGAACCCGAACGCCTGAGCGAGCGCGAGCGGCAGATTTTGCAATTGCTGGCGCGCACGCCCGGCGAGGCCGTCTCCCGCGATGCGCTCGCGGCCTCGGCCGGGCCGGCTTTGCCGGGCAATGAGCGCACCATCGACGTGCAGATGAACCGGCTGCGGCGCAAGATCGAAGCCGATCCCGCCGAGCCGCGCTATCTGCAAACCGCGCGCGGCGCCGGCTATCGCCTCGTGGTTGATCGATGAAGCAAGTGCCTCTCCCCCAAAGCCTGAACAGGCTCCGCTCGCTTTGGCGCCGCGCGATGGCGGCTGTGGGCGCGTGCATGCCCAAGGGACTTTACGCGCGCTCGCTGCTCATCGTCATCGTGCCGATGGTGTTGCTGCAATCGGCGATCGCCTATTTCTTCATGGAGCGGCATTGGCAGCTTGTCACACAGCGCTTGTCGGCCGCCGTTGTCTCGGACATTGGCGCGACGATTGATCTCATCGAGTCGGGCGCGTCATTGGCGGCGGTGGAATTGATTGCGGAAAACCGTTGGGGCTTCAGCGTTAAGCTACTGGGCCGCGAGCCGCTGCCGTCTGCTTTGCCCAAGCCTTTTTTCTCGCTGCTGGATCGGGCTTTGTCGCGGGAATTGTCGGCGCAATTGCGCCGTCCGTTCTGGGTCGACACCATCGGTCGCTCGAAACTGGTGGAGGTGCGCGTGCAGACGGAGGCTGGCGTGCTGCGCTTTCTCACGCAGCGCAGTTCCGCCTACGCCTCCAATTCGCACATTTTCCTGATCTGGATGGTGGTCACATCGCTTGTGCTGCTGGGCGTGGCGATCGCATTTCTGCGTAATCAGATCAGGCCTATCCTGCGGCTTGCGCGCGCGGCTGAAGATTTCGGCAAGGGGCGCGATTTTGATTTTCGTCCCCATGGCGCGCGTGAAGTGCGGCAGGCGGGCTATTCCTTCATCAAGATGAAGCAGCGTATTGAGCGCGCGATTGAACAGCGCACGACAATGCTCAGCGGCGTCAGCCATGATCTGCGCACGATCCTGACGCGCTTCCGTCTGTCGCTGGCTATGCTGCCGGAGGATTCCGACAGCGAGGCGATGCAAAGGGACGTCGAGGAAATGCAACGCATGCTGGAGGCCTATCTGGCTTTCTCGCGCGGAGCGGGCGGCGAGCCTGCGGCCCCAACCGATATTCTGGCGTTTATCGAAGAGCTGAAAGCCGACGCCGAGCGACATGGCCACGCTACGCGCGTTTCGCATTCAGGCGCCGCTTTGGCGACTGTGCGTCCGGATGCATTCAAGCGGTGCCTCACCAACCTTGTCGCCAACGCGCAACGTTATGGCGGCGATATTTCGATTGAAGCGATCTGCGACGCGCACTTCCTCACCATTCACGTCGACGACGACGGGCCCGGCATTCCCGCCGACAAACGGGAGGACGCGTTCCGGCCCTTCCACCGGCTCGATGAGGCGCGCAATCAGGACGAAGGCGGGACGGGACTCGGGTTGGCCATCGCCCGCGACATCGCCCGCGCCCACGGCGGCGACGTATCGCTGGACTCCAGCCCGCTGGGCGGTTTGCGCGCCAGCGTGCGAGTGCCTGTTTAGTGGAAACAAGGCGGCAGGAATAAGGTTCGGCGCTCTTCAGAAACCTAAATATCAGCGCCCATGTCCCGGGTGGCGGCGTCGCGCGGGTTTGGCCAGCGTTCGCGGATGCGCTCGTCGTAGCGGTTCCCGCCCGAGAACAGCGCGCGACCGAAGGTGCGCAATGGACTGGCGACGCGCCACACGTCGTCAAGGCGGGACAGAATACGCCCGCCGCGCGCCAGCTCCGCGTCAAGAATCGCCATCGTGCGATCCAGCCCCGGCTCCTCGTCGCGCAGCCATTCGTCGAGCACGCGGGTCCACGCCAGCACCAGACCCTGCAATTTCACATTGCCGAGCGGGCCTTCGCTGTCGAGGCCGGCGGCCTCCAGCATGAAGCGCATCGAATTGAGCGCAACGCCGTTGAGCGCCAGCGCGCTGACAGGATCGCGGCGCGCCCATTCGGCAATGCCGCGCACGCCTTCCCTATAAGGCGCCATGGCGTCGAGCCGGCGCATCAGCACGTCAAACAGGCGGTCGCGGGCGCTCTCGCCAGCCAAATCGGCGCTGGATTCCTCCAGCACCTTCTTGTCGATCATGCGCGAGAAGCCGGCCAAAGCCGCGCCCTTGGAGGGGAAGCAATCGCGAAACTGCGACAGCGTGACGTCCGCGCGCCCGGCGACGTCGGAAAGGGTGATGTCTTCCCATTGCCGCTCTGCGGCGAGTTCCATCAACGCCTCAACAATGCGCGTGCGGGGCTCGCGCGGGGCGGCGGAGCTTTGGGAATGCGCGGATGCTTCGGACATGGTCGTCTCCTGCCGTTCTCAGCTGTAATCTAGGCGGCAAGGGGCGGATTTCAAAGGGCCGGCGCGCAAAAGCCGCTGAAGATCAGCCTGAAAGTTCGCCGGCGCGACGTTTTGCAGCAGCGATGGCGCGTTCCATCAGCGGCGCAAGGCCGTCCTCGCCCATCAGCACCTCAAGGGCCGCCGCAGTTGTGCCGCCTGGCGAGGTGACGTTGACGCGCAATTGCGACGGGCTTGTCTCCGGCTCACGGAACATCAGCTCGCCGGAGCCCTCAACGGTCGCGCGCGCCAATCGTTGCGCGGTCTCGCGCGGCAGGCCCGCCTTCTCGCCCGCCAGCGCCATGCATTCGGCCAGCAGGAAGACATAGGCCGGACCCGAGCCGGAAAGCGCGGTCACGGCATCGATCAGCGATTCATGGGCCAGCCATTCGACAGCGCCGATGGCGCCCAGCAGCGCATCCGCCATTTCGCGCTGGGCCGGCGTGACGCCAGCGCTGGCGCAGACGCCGGAGACGCCACGCCCGACGGAAGCGGGTGTGTTTGGCATCGCCCGCACGAGCGCCTTGGCGCTAGGCAGGCGGGCGCAGATGTCGGCGATGGTCTTGCCGGCCATGATCGAGACGACGAGCGTGCGCGGGCCCACCAGGGGGGCGATCTGGGGGGCGGCCGCGTCGAGCGTTTGCGGCTTCACCGCCAGCACCAGAGCGTCAGGCGCTTGCGGGGGCTTGGTCGGATTGAGGGTGGCTCCCGAGGCGGAGCAAAGAGCGGTCAGTTCGCTTGAGGGGTATGGCTCGATGATTGTGACTGCGGCGGCCGACACGCCCAGATCGAGCCAGCCGCGCAGCATCGCCCCACCCATGCGCCCGGCGCCGACGAGTACAAGGGACTGGGGCAGGATCGACGGGTTCGTCATGTTGACCGTCCAAATCTGGCGGCTTACGCCTCGCCGTGGGTCTCGAACAGCGCGGTGGTCAGGGCCTCGTCAGCGGACTTGCCAGCCCAGAGGACGAAATTGAACGATTGAAAATACCGCTCGCAGGCGCTCACGCCAACCTGAAGGGCGGCTTCGCATTGCTCAAGCGTCGGCTCGACGCCGCCGGTGAGCAGGAGCGTGTGGCGGAAAAGAACGACGCCCTCGTCTTCCCAAAGGCCAAAATGGCCGACCCACATCTGCTCATTGATGAGCGAGATCAGGTTCAGCACTTCCGGGCGGCGCCGCTCGTTCAATTTCAGATCGAACGCGCAGGCCAGATGCAGGCCCTCGACTTCCTCAAGCCAGGTGAAGGAGATCTGATAATCGGTCCAGCCGCCGGTGACTGTAATCGAGATTTCGTCATCGTCTTCGCGCGCGAAAATCCAGGATTTGAGGCTGGCGACACGTTCGACCACGTCGACCGGATGTTCTGAGCGTGCTGGTTCAGTGGCGGTGAATGTCATGTACCTGGGCCTGACGGTGCAGCGAACCTGACGTTTTCAACGCCAAGCTGCGAAAGACTATCCCCGCCTTTCGCCCCTTCGATTCCAGTCGTCGAATCAGTCGGGTAGCGCCGCGTAGGTGTGCTCTAGCAACGCCGACAGTGTCGGATTTGCCCCACCTCGTCCACCGTGTGGGGCGCCTCGTCCACAGGGTTGCAACGCTCTGGCTGTGGATTGCCGCACACCGAGTCAATTTGCCGCAGCATTCAGGCGTCTTTCTGCGCTTTGGCCTCCAGCTCGGCGATGCGCGCCGCCAGCCGCTCATTTTCGTTACGGGCGAGAATGGCCATCTCGCGCACGGCTTCGAATTCCTCGCGGCGCACCATGTCCATGCTCGCAAGCAGGCGTTCGATCTGGGTGCGGGCTATGACGTCGACCTCGCGGCGAACCCCCGAGGCGACGCCGGCGGCGTCGTTCATCAAACGGGCGATATCGTCAAAAAAGGGGCTGCGGGTCTGGGGCATGGTCTGGTTCCCATATGTCTGGCCGGAAGAAACGCTCTGCGAAAGAAACACTCTGGGAAAGACATGGCGCGCCGGCGGCTTCAACGCAAGTCTGCCCATGAAAACGCAAGTCTGCCCATGAACAAGTCGACGTCATCAACAAGTCGACGTCATGGCAAAGCGATGGCGGCCACCAGCCGACCAAAATCGGGCTCGTTGCGATGGACGCAGCGCCGGTAGGAATAGAAGCGGACCTCGTCAGCATAAGTGTCGAGCGCCAGATTCTCGAACGCGCCCACGCCTGCGCGAGCCAGTCTGTCGCCGATGAAGCCGGGCAGGTCGAAAAAGGCGCGATCGCCTGAACCTGTCGCGAAGAATCGCTTGCTTCCGGTATCTTGCGCCATGAAGCGGGCGAGAAATTCCGGCCCCACTTCATAGGAGGCCTGCGCGATGGTCGGCCCCAGCGCCGCGCGGATGGCGGGACGCGACGCGCCAAGGCGCTCCATTTGCTCCAGCGTGGTCTCCAGCACGCCCTCAAGCGCGCCTTTCCAGCCGGCATGGGCGGCGCCGATCACCTGCGCGCCGGGGTCGCAAAACAGCACGATCCCGCAATCGGCCCCGGTGACGCCCAAAGCCAGCCCGCGCGTGGCGGTTACGATAGCGTCGCAATGGGGACGCTGCGTCCATACGCCGTCAACGGCAGCGGCTTGCGCAGAATGAATTTGATAAGGCACGAGCAGATTATGCGCAGCCACGCCAAGCGATTGCGCCATGCGGCGCTTGTTTTCGGTGACGGCTTGCGCATCGTCCGACGATCCTGCGCCCCCGTTTAGCGATGCGTAGACGCCCTCGCTGACCCCGCCCTGACGGGTGAAAAAGCTGTGGGCTATTCCATGCGCTTCGAGCAGTGTTGAGCGGATCGCTGGCAAGCTTTGCATCATTGCCTCATCAATACGCGTCCGGCTCGAAGCCCGGCGGTTTGGGGACGTTGGTGCTGGTGATCGCCATCGCCTTGAACAGGGCGCCCATTCCTGGAACAGCCTTGCCGCCGGCGCCCGCTTCCGGCTCGGTGCCGGTCAGTCTTTCGACAGCGCGGTCAATGTCGATGCTTTGAGCTGGATCGGCACGGCGCTTGAGTGCGTCTGCGCGATGCAGCAGGCCGATCTGCATCAGGAAGCTGGCCTGCGTCACCGGCCCGCTCACCAGCGCGCCGGAAGCTTCCGCTGCGCGTCCGAGCGAGGCGAAGTCGACATGGGCGGTGACGTCGCATTCGCCCGGCGCCTCTAGCGGACTGATAGGCTGATGGCGCCAGAGCGCCTGAACGGTGTCGCCGAGCGAAGTCTGGGTGTGGCCGTAATCGATCACCAGCGCCGCGCCGCCAAAGTCGGCGATGTTGCGCGCAATCTCGCTCATATATTGATGGCCGATCGCGCCGATCTCAAGGACGGAGCCCAGCGGCGCATCCGCCTGAATCAAAGGCTCGGGATTACTGGAGACGCCAGCGTAGAAGCGTCCGTCGGGGCCGTTGCCGATCAGCTTTTCGCTCCAGCCTTCTTGCACGCGCGCGAAATGGCGCACGGGCAATGCGTCGAAAAACTCGTTGGCGATCACGATTAGCGGCCCGCGCGGAACCTCGCTCAGTCCAAGCGCCCATGAAACCGGGACGCCGCAATCGGCCAGCGCTTCCTGCTGGCGTTGGCGCAGAACCGGGCTCGTCTCCACCATTGTGACTTCGATGGCTGCGAGAAATTCGGGCGCAACGCGACAGGCGCGCAAGGCGTCTGCCATCAGCGTGCCGCGTCCGGGCCCCAGCTCCACCAATTGCACGACTTCGGGGCAATCCATCGAGCTCCAGATATGGGCCGCCCACAGGCCTACAAGCTCGCCAAACATCTGCGAAATCTCCGGCGCGGTGACAAAATCTCCATCGGCGCCAAAGGGATCGCGAGTGATGTAATAGCCATATTTGGGGTGGGCGAGGCACAATTCCATGAACCGGTCGAAGGGCATTGGACCTTCGGTGTCGATGATGGTGCGGATCTCTTCAGCCAATCTCGTCATGCGCTCGCCTCCTGTCCGGAGTGCTTGCCAGCGCGAACCACGAGCCAAAGGCCCAGCGCGATCAGCGGCAGCGACAGCAGCATACCCATTGTGGCGCCGCCAAACAGAAAGCCCAATTGCGGATCAGGCTCGCGAAAGAATTCGCACACGATGCGCGCCAGCCCGTAACCGATTCCAAACGCTCCTGCGACCAGCCCGGGTCGTTTGAAGCCGCCCGCGCGCACGATCAGCAGCATTGCGAGCAACAGCACGAGACCTTCCAGGGTCGCCTCATAAAGCTGGCTTGGATGGCGCGGCTCTGGTCCAGCGCCGGGAAACACCATTCCCCAGGCCACGTCTGTCGACCGGCCCCAAAGTTCCGGCTTGATGAAATTGGCGATGCGGCCAAGAAAAATTCCCAGCGGCACCACGGCGGCGCACAGGTCCGCGATGGTGAGCGGGTTCACGCCGACCTTGCGTGCAAACAGCCAGATCCCGAGCGCAGCCCCCGCCAGTCCGCCATGAAACGCCATGCCGCCCTGCCAGAGCGCAAAAATCTCCAGCGGGCGGCTGACGAAATAATCAAGATTATAAAACAGCACGTAACCCAGTCGCCCGCCCAGGATCACGCCAAACGCCGTGTACACCAGCAAATCGTCGAGCGTGGAGGCGTGCGGCGGGCGTACGTCGCCCCATAGAGCAGGCTTGCTCACCAAAGCACGCGCCAGAAGCCAGCCGCCCAGCAATCCAAAAATGTAAGCCAGCGCATACCAGCGGATGGCGATGGGGCCGATCTCGATCAGGACGGGATCAATAGTGGGGAAGGGGATGGCGAGGAGCATGGGGACCGGGGGGAGGGAGGGGCGAGTAGCGAGCAGTGAGTGGGGAGCAGGGGAGAGTGCAGGGGAGAGTGCAGGGGAGAGTGCAGGGGAGAGTGCAGGGGAGAGTGCAGGGGAGAGTG
>CANJPM010000105.1 GCA_947476075.1 Beijerinckiaceae bacterium | reverse complement strand
GCGAGCTTGCGCGGCCGTGAAATCTCGATGGTGTTTCAGAACCCGCGACTGGCGCTGAATCCGATCCGCAAGATCGGGCGCCAGATTGAGGACGTGCTGATCCGCCACGTGCAGGCGACGCACAACAACGCCAAACAAAAAGCCATTGAGCTGCTGGCCAAAGTGCGTATCGCAAGGCCGGAAGAACGTTACGATGCTTATCCCTTCGAGCTTTCGGGCGGGATGTGCCAGCGTGTCGTCATCGCACTCGCGCTCGCCTGCAAGCCGCGCCTGCTGATCGCCGACGAGCCCACCACAGGCCTGGACGTAACCACGCAAAAAGCCGTGATGGATTTGATCGTCGAGCTTGTCGCCGAGCAGGGCATGTCGATGATCCTCATCACGCATGATCTTGGCCTCGCCGCCGCCTATTGCGGCCGCGTCATCGTGATGGAAAAGGGGCGCGTAGTGGAGGCGGCAAGCGCCGCTTCCGTTTTTAAAAATCCACAAGAGCCTTACACAAAGCGCCTCGTGCGCGCGACGCCGCGACCGGGCGTCAGCTTGCGCGACCTGTTGCCCGATCCTGAACTTCCCTCTGCAGCGCAACCCGCGCGCACGCAAAACGCTGAAGCGCCGCCGCTTCTGGAAGTACGCGATCTGGTGAAATCGTTTGCGCCCGCGCAAGGCGCCTCGCTATTTTCGCGTTTCATGAACAAAAACGTCGCCGAGCCCGCGCGCTCGGTTGATGGAATTTCGTTCACGCTCGCCAAAGGCGAGACGCTGGGGCTTGTGGGAGAATCTGGCTGCGGAAAGTCGACCACGTCGGCGATGATCATGCGCCTGCTCGATCCCACTTCCGGCGCGATCTTCTTTGCCGGCCGCGACATCGGCGCCATTCCCGCCCGCAGCTTCGCGCGCGATGCGGATCGCGCCCGTCTGCAATTGGTGTTTCAGGACCCGACCGACAGCCTCAATCCACGCTTTACGGCCGGGCGCGCCATCGCCGATCCGCTCTACAGATTGGGCGGCGTGACGCGCGGCGACGAGGCGCGGGCCCGCGTTGAAGAAATCGCAAATATGGTTGGGCTGCAGCACAATCTGCTGGATCGTTTTCCGCATCAATTATCAGGCGGCCAGAAAGCGCGCGTCGGCATCGCCCGCGCCATGGTGCTGCGCCCTGATCTCGTTGTGCTCGACGAGCCCACCGCTGCGCTCGACGTATCGGTACAGGCGATTGTTTTGAACCTGCTCGCGGACCTGCGGGCGGAGCTTGGCATGAGCTATCTGTTCGTGTCTCACGATCTGCAAGTCGTGCGCATGTTGTGCGACCGCACTCTGGTGATGCGCGCCGGACGCATCGTCGAACAAGGCTCAGCCGAAGCCGTGCTGGAAGACCCGCAACATGCCTATACGCGTGAGCTTGTCTCCGCGATTCCCCATCCGCCCCTCTGACCGGATCAGCCGCACATGATGAGTTCATTCGATATTCAGAGCCTGCATTCAGCCTATGCAGCAGGGGCTTCTCCCCGCGATATGCTGGCCGCCGTTTATGCGCGCATAGCGCAGGTCGCAGACGATGGAATCTTCATCCATCTCATCGCGCAGGACGTCGCCGCCAAAGCGCTGGAGAATCTTGGCTCGTTTGATCCTGTCGCAAAGCCGCTGTGGGGCGTGCCTTTTGCAGTCAAAGACAACATAGACGTCGCAGGCCTGCCGACCACCGCCGCCTGCGTTGAGTATACGTACATTGCGCAAGAGCACGCGACCGTCGTTGCGCGTCTGCTTGACGCTGGCGCGATCCTGATAGGCAAAACCAATCTCGATCAATTCGCCACCGGGCTTGTCGGCGTGCGCTCGCCATGGCCGCATCCAAAGAACGCGATTGATCCTACGCTTGCGCCGGGCGGCTCGTCGTCAGGCTCGGCTGTGGCTGTGGCGCAGGGCATTGTGTCGTTTGCGCTTGGCACGGACACCGCAGGCTCGGGCCGCATTCCCGCAGGCCTCAACAACATCGTCGGGTTGAAGCCCAGCCTTGGCCTGCTGTCTACAAAGGGCGTGACGCCCGCCTGCCGCACGCTCGATTGCGTGTCGATCTTCGCGGGCTCGACGGATGATTCATGGCGCGTGCTGCAAGCAGCAGCGGCCTTTGACGCCGCCGATCCTTATTCGCGCGCCTGCCCCGCGCCAGCGTTGAGCCGTCCGCCGCGCCTGCGCGTTGGCGTGCCCGATAAAAGCTCGCGCCAATTCTTTGGCGATGCGATTGCGGAAGAAGCTTTCGAAGCCCATCTTGCTTTGCTCGCAAAACTCGACGGCGTGGAGCTGATCGAGATTAACATCACGCCGTTTCTGCAAGTCGCCGAATTGCTTTACGGCGGACCCTGGGTCGCCGAGCGTCGCTGGGCCGTGCGCTCGATCATGGATACGAACCCCGATTCTTTGTTGCCCGTCACGCGCAAGATCATCGGCGCAGCTGACGGCATGAGCGCAGTCGATGCGTTCGACGGGCTCTACAAATTGGCTGCAATGCGCCGCGCAACGGAGCCGGTGTGGAAGCGCATCGACATGATGGCCGTGCCAACCATGCCGACCATCGCCACGCTGAAAGAGCTTGAGGCGGACCCCATCGGCCCCAACAGCCGGCTTGGCGTCTACACGAATTTCGTCAATCTGCTCGATCTTGCGGCGCTTGCCATACCCGGCGCGTTCCGCAAAGACAAACGCGCTGCAGGCCTAACTTTCATTGCGCCAGCGGGCTGCGACGGCTTGCTGGCGGGCGTCGGACGACAATTCCATGGCGCGTCCAATCTCATGATAGGCGCCGCCAGCACGCCCGTGCCAGCGGCTGCTACGCTGCCTGAGCGCGCAAGCCCGGATCGAATCGAGCTTGTCGTCGTAGGCGCGCATTTGTCGGGCATGGCGCTCAATCATGAGCTCACCAGCATAGGCGCCAGCTTTGTGCGCGCAACCACCACAAGCGCCGATTACAAACTCTTCGCTCTGCCCGGCGGTCCTCCCAAGCGGCCAGGACTCGTCCGGGTGGTCGATGGAGCAGGACATAAGCTGGCGGTGGAAGTGTGGGCGCTGGAGCCCGCAAGTTTTGGCGGCTTTGTCTCGCGCATTCCAGAGCCGCTTGGCGTCGGTACGCTGCGTTTGGCTGACGGCACGCGCGCCAAAGGCTTTTTGTGCGAGGCGGAGGCGGTGACGGACGCGCTCGACATCAGCGCGCATGGCGGCTGGCGTGCGTTTATCGCCGCCAGCTAGGGGCGATGCTGCACAAAGCTTGCGCCGACCGTCGCCAAATGGGCGCGCATCAAATCGGATGCGCGTTTGCCCTCGCCGCGCAAAACCGCAGTGACAATATCCCCATGCTCGGTATGCGAGCCGACGAGGCGTCCCAGATTGGAAAATTGCGCTTTGCGGAATGGCGCCAGACGCCGCCGCGTCTGCATCGTAATATCGCCCAGATAAGCATTGTGCGAACCGCGATAGATCAGCTCGTGGAATTGCGCGTTGGCGGTTGAATAGGCGGCTACGTCGCCCGCGCGCACAAGGCCCGCCATCGCCTGATGCAAGGCCTCCAGCTCGCCGCGTTCAGCTGAGGTCATTGCGGTGGCGGCGGTGGCTGCGCAAAGCGCCTCAAGCTCGCCCATCACGAAGAACATGCCAAGCAATTCTTCATCGCTGGGCCGAGCCACTACGGCGCCCAGATGTCGGCGCTGTTGCACAAGGCCGCTGGCCGCGAGCAACCGAAGGGCCTCGCGCACAGGGGTTCTCGACACGTCAAATTTGCGCGCCAATTCAGATTCGTCCAGCGCCGCTCCGGGCGGGAAATCGCCCGACAGAATAAGGTCGGCTAGCCTGCGCTCAAGGATTTCGGTCCGCGTCGCGCCCTGCTCAAAGGAAGGGCCACTGATCTTCTGCATCTGCAATCGCCCATGAAAATGCGCATGCGCATCATCCTCTTATAGCCAGATAAATGTCGCTGGCGAGCGGGCGTCCGAATCTATTTTGTGCGCCCTACGGCTTGGGCGGCAAAGTCTCCAGCTCGGCGGCGATGATTGCGTCCATCTTCGGGGCGAGTCCATGGCGGGCCATCGCTTCGCGATAGAGGCTGCGCACAATGTCGGACTCGTCGGCGTAATCAATCTGGTTGCCGCCAAGACGCGAGCTGATCCACGACAGCGGCACGCCCTGGGCGTTGCGCGGCGAGGAATGTTTGAACGCGAGATAGCGCGCAGGCGTTGGGCCAGAATTGAAGTGCTGGTGGAAAGTATTGTTGGGCGGCACGATCAACGTGCCTGGCTCCCAATCATAACGTCGTGGCTCCTGCCCCTGCTCCCACATCAGCGAATATCCCTCTCCCGACAGCACGATCACATGGGCGCCGGGGCCGTGGCGATGGCCTTTCTTGTAGGTGCCGACGGGAAATTGCGAGATATGGCTCGCCATGGCGCCCTTGGCCATGTTGAAGCGAATATGTCCGCCGCCCGCCCCGCGCTCCTTGGCGCTGATCAATGGCAGGTTGACGGCGTCGGGCACAAAGTTTGTGCGAAGCAAAAAGCCGTCCTGCTCGCCCTTGTTGGAGAAGTAATCAGGCTCGCCCGAGAAGCGGGCGGGGAAATCGCGCGCTGTATTGAAAACGAAATCCACGTCGTCGAACATGTTCAGCAATTGCGGAGCAAACGTCACGCCCACATAGCGGGCGGGCGCACTCCCCGAGCCGTTGAAATGCTGATGCCATGCGTTGAGCGGAATGGCGAAGATGGCGCCTTCCTTCCATTCAAACGTCAGCTTCTGGCCCTTGTCGTTCCAGACGGTCGTGGAGCCTCGCCCTTCCAGCACCAGCACCATTTCCTCAAACAATTGGCGCTGGGGCGCGAGCTTTCCGCCGGGCGCGATCTCGCACACATAACAATCGTTCGAGGTGCGCGACGCCTCGTGGTTGATGAAAACGCCCCTGCCGCCGCGCCTCCCCCAAGGCTTCAAGTCCACATTGCGCAAGTTGGGCACGTAATGCCCGCTGATGATGTCGAGCCCCTCAGCCTGCACCCAGCGTTCATAGGGCGTGCCCTTTTCGCTGGCGAATTTCTTGGCGAATTCGTCGGAAACAAGCGTTGAGGAATTCATGTGCGCACTCTTCTATGGAGTTTTTGCATCAGCATGCGGCGCGCCGTGCGCGCGCCGCATGCGTTCGCCAGATTATTGCGCTGCCGGCTTGGCGCCGTCTTTGGCCTTGTCTTCCAGAACTTTCAGATCCGGCTGGAGGCTGGACGCCGCGGCAAGCTTGGCGATCGTCGCCTTGGGGGTCGCGTAGACCTCCTTCAGCATCGTCATCATTTCCTCGCCCGTCATCGGATTAACTTCCATGCCGGTCTTATCGGCGTCTGCAATCAGCGCCTTGTCCTTCATGGCAGCATCAAACGCGCGACGGAGCGCATCAACGCGCGCAAGCGGGACGTCGTCGCCAACGAACCACGGGCGGCCCATCTCAAACGCGCTGAACTGGAGCTTGAAAAGATCCTTCTGCTCCTGCGTCTCCGCCATATCTGTGATGAGCGGCACGTTGGGCAGATCGGGATGCCGACGCAGACCCTGCTGATAGAGGATCACGTATTTCCCGCTGGCGATCCATTCCTGATATTGCGGCTTCAGGCTGGTCCACGAGAAGGTGCCGCGACCGTCAGCCTCGCCACGCTCGATTGCGAGATTGACTTCGTTGCCGCCGGGATAACCTGCGATCACCTTGTATTTCAGACCAAGCGTGTTGCGCAGAACATAAGGCACCACTACGCTCTCGGTGCTGACGCCCGTCCCCGCCACGATGATCTCGCGCGTGCGCAAATCCTGCCATGTCTTCACGCCGGTGCGCGCAGCGACCATGGCCACAGACGTGTCTGCGTTCACCGAACCGATGCCATGCATCTTCAACGGATCGAACTTGGCGTGGGAGGCTGCGCCAAGCAACGGCTCCAGCGGCACGCCGCGTTGCGGCGCCGCTATATGCAGCCCGTCCTTGGGAGCGACGCTGGCGACGTAATTCATCATCACAAGGCCGCCGCCGCCGGGCATGTTTCTCACGACGACTGTCGGCTGCCCCGGCAGGTATTTGCCGATATAGCGCGCGACCAGGCGTGCGTTTTGATCGTAACCGCCGCCCGCCGACAGGCCGACATAGACGGTCAGGGTCTTGCCGGGATAAAATTCGGCAGGCGATTGCGAGGTCTGCGCCAATGCAGGCGAGGCGAGCAGAGCCGTGGCCGCTGCAAGCAAAGTACGGATCTTCATTATACCAACTCTCCCTATGAGACGTGTCGCGAGATCATGTCGCGCGTTTTGGCCTGCTGGACCTCGTCCCCGGCTCTTGTTGGGCATCATGGCTTAGCAAAGGCTTCGTGTGAAGCCCTTGTCGCATTGCCGGGCTTACGCCGGCTGGATGCGTCCAAGCCGGTTTGACGCCTTCAGGCGCCGGTGTTAGGAGCCCTGAAGCGCCGCTCTCGCCTTTTGTCGAGATGCAGGACTGAAGAACAAACAGGCCGATCAAGCGGCCGCCCTGGAGGAGGGCTGATGGCTTACGGATCATGATCGGGAAAAGCAGCACGGGCGGACGCGCCGTCTTCCGCCATGTCGATTATACGCGCTTTTTGTTTTCCCGTTTTCTTTGGGGCCTCGGGCTCCAGATCCAGACCATCGCCATCGCCTGGTACGTCTATGACGTCACCAACGATCCACTGTCGCTGGGGCTGATCGGGCTTGCGGCTTTCATTCCCGCTGTGCCGCTGTCTCTTCTCACCGGCCCGGCCGCCGATCGTTACGATCGCCGCATCATCATGCTCATCTGCTGCACAATCATGGCACTGTGCTCGGCGGCGCTGATCGCGCTGGAATTCACCGGCAACATACGGGCCGATCAGATTTGGCCGGTATATCTGGTCATCTTTGTGCTGGGCATTGCGCGCTCATTCGCCAATCCTGCCGGTCAGGCTCTGGTGATGACGCTTGTGCCAGACGAGGAATTCGCCAGCGCCGCGGCCTGGAACAACACCTTCAACCAGACGGCGAGCATTTCCGGTCCGGCTATTGGCGGGCTGTTGTTTCCGCTGGGCGTCTATGTGCCGTTCGCTGTTGCGGGAGCGACGTTTCTGATCGCCATCATTCTGGCGGCGCGAATCGCGTATCGTCCGCAGAAGATCACGAAGCCGCCTGTTACGCTGGCGATGCTGGCGGCGGGCTATAAATTCATCTGGAACAAACCGATCATTCTGGGCGCGATCACGCTTGATCTCGTGGCGGTTCTGCTGGCGGGCGCCACTGCGCTGCTGCCGATCTTCGCGCGCGATATCTTCGAGACCGGGCCGTGGGGGCTTGGTCTGCTGCGCGCCATGCCGCCGGTAGGCTCGGTATGCGCAGCTCTGACGCTCGCCTATTTCCCGCTGCAATCGGGCATTGGCAAGAAGATGATCGTTTCTGTCGGCATATACGGTTTAGCCACGATCTGCTTTGCGCTATCCACCAACATTCTCGTTGCGATCCCGTTTCTGATTATGATTGGCGCAGCCGACATGGTGAGCGTCGTTATCCGCCAGACGCTGATACAGGTTGAAACGCCCAACGAAATGCGCGGCCGCGTGGTGGCGGTCCACACCATCCTGACTGGCACGTCCAACCAATTGGGCGAGTTTGAAAGCGGCGCCCTTGCGTGGATGATCGGAACCGTGCCCGCTGTTCTTGTTGGGGGCGCGGGCGCCGTCTGCGCCGCCCTGTTATGGCCGCGCCTGTTCCCGACGCTGCGTCAACGCGAACGCTATTAATAGCGGGGGAGCGCGCCGATCCATGTTCGGATCTGCGAACTCCCCAATGCGCGCCTCAGGGGTTATTGAGCAGTGGAATGCTCTTGCCCGCGGGCGGTTTCTTGATCGTCGACAGATAAGCGTGAATATCGGCTACGTCCGCATCGCTCAGGACTTTTTCGCTATAGGGCGGCATAGTTGTTGAGGCTGCGTTGCGCAAAAACGCCGAGAGGCCTTCCACCGCCATCGGCTCAGGCGCAAGCCTTGGTCCGGTGTTTGCGCCCTGCCCTTCATAGCCGTGGCATTGATAGCACCCGACCTTGTTGTAAACCTGTTTGCCGCGCGTTGCGTCCGCAGCAAGCGCTGATGATTGCGTGAGCGCAACAAGGGAAGCGCTGAATGCGAGGGTGAAAATCGTTTTCATGCTTCTCTCCTCAGCGCGGCTGCGACACGACGTCAACGAGCACAGGCTCGCCCGCCTTCACGATCTGCACCGCCCGCCTGAACGCCGCCCCCAGATCCTTTGGATCGCTGATCGGCCCGATGCCCTCCATGCCCATGGATTTGGCGAGCGTTGCGAAATCAACATGCGGGTTGTCTATTGTGGTGCCGATATGCGCGCGGTCCACCCCGCGATCACGCCAGTTTCCGACGCGCTGCACATGCATGATCTCTTGATGATAGGCGCGATTGTTGTGCATCACCGTCAGCAGCGGAATCTTGTGGTGCACAGCGCTCCAGATCGCGCCGGGGCCATACATGAGATCGCCGTCGCCTTGCAAATTGACTACGAAACGCCCATGCTCGCGATGGGCAAGCGCTGCGCCAATAGCCGCGCCCATGCCGTAGCCCTGACCAGCGCCGCCAGAATCGCCGATATACTGGTACGGCTTGTCAAAATTCCAGATGCGATGCGGCCAATTGCTGAGCCGCACGTCGCGCGAAACGAGCGCCCAATCAAGATCCTTGATGACGTTCCACAACTCGGCCGACAGACGGGCGGTTGAAATAGGCGAGGCGTCCCAGGCGTAAGTCGCGTCGACATTAAGGAAGCGCTCGCTCTGCTTTTGCGTGGCAGCCGCATGGGAGGCGATGCGGCGTTCGGCCGCCGCGCGCATGTCGCCGTTCATTGCGGCGCGCACGGCCTCGATAAGCGCCGGCATCGTCGCCTCGGAATCGGCGGCGATCGCCACGTCCACATCCTGGAAACGCTGGAATTCCTGATAATTGGCCTTCAGGTTCAAATCGCGCGAATTGATGCTGACAAGACGTACGTCGGCCTTGGCGCGCTTGTCCTGCCGCGCCTCCGCGACGTCGGCATAACTGTTCACGATTCCCCAGAAATCGTTGAGCTCCAGACCTATAATGACGTCGGCTGTTGCAATGACGCCGCGCGCCCGCGGCGTTACGTTGAGGGGATGGCGGCTTGGAAAATTCTGCCGTCCCAATTGGTCTACGACCGCCGCGCCAAGCAATTCGGCCAATTGCACCAGCATGCCCTGGAAGGCGTGGGTGCGCGCTGCGCGATCGACCACGATCACCGGGTTCTGCGCCGCAGCCAGCATCTGCGCCGCTTCCTTGACCGCGCCGGAATCGCCCTGCGGCGGCGCCGAGCGCGTGAATTTGGGAATGCGCAACTTGTCGGAGGGATTGGCGACGCCCTCTTGCAAATGCGCGTCAAGCGACACGCACACTGGCCCATAAGGCGGCGTCATCGCAATTTTGCAGGCGCGCATCAGAGATTCGGCGCTGGCCTGCAATGAGCCAGGCTGATCGTCCCATTTGGTAAAGTCGCGCGCGATTGCAAGCGGGTCCTGCGCAGCGTGCGTGGTGGGAATGCCCGGCGCGCGATGGGCGGCGTCGCCGTGATTGCCCGACATCACAAGCATCGGCGCGCGATCACACCACGCATTGTAGAAAGCCATCACAGCATGTTGAATACCGACGGTGCCATGAAACAAAAGCCCCATAGGCTTGCCCGACACCTTGGCGTAGCCATGCGCCATCGCCGTGGCGATTTCCTCATGCATCGCAGTCAGAAGCTCGGGCTTCTTGTTCATCGCGTAATTGTTGATCGACTCGTGCAGGCCGCGGCAGCTTGAGGCTGGATTGGTGGCCACATAGTCAATATCCATGGCCCGCAAGACGTCGACCATGAAGTCTGAACCGGGGCGACCGCCCTCTTCTTTCATCGTGGCGGCGATGCGGACGGGCTGCCCGATTTCCGCTTCCATGTCGGCTGCTGACGGCGGCTTTGTAAATCCTGCAACGCCCTGTGCTTGCGCGCTGCCTACGCCTGTGGGCGCGGAGACGGCTGCTGCGCCGGAAACGGCTGCTGCGGTCAAAAATTTACGACGGTCCACCGACGGCTTGTCGTTGCTCATGCTTCCCCCCTTGGGCGCGCCGCTGATCGCAGCTTGTTCTGGCGGCCAGTGTAAATGTGGAGGCTGGGCACGCAAGAATTTTCAGGAGCGCAGCCCAATCATGGAAGCAAGCCCGTAACCAGCTGGCAATCGGGCCTTTAAACACACCCGCACAGCTTCCCGGCCAGCGCGGCAGTGGATAAAAAAACGTGAAGCGTGAGTGGGTTAACGCGAAAAAGTAATCACATGCGTTACACATCGTCACTCATACAGGTCAGGCGCATTGTTCTTTTGAGTGCCTTGTATGTCCCAAACGCCTCCCGACATTGATCCTTTGGAGCTTGTCGCCCATTACAGGGCGCTGGCGCGCACTCCCTTGTCGCAAACAAACGCTGTAGCGCTGCGTCGCGAGGGCCGCGAGGGGCTTGCGAAACTTGGCCAGCCAAACACGTTTGAAGCTCTGGAGCGTCGTCGCCGCTGGAGCGCCGTGTCGCGCATTCGCGAAGTTGCGCCGCGCGAGCGCGGGCTTGCGCCTCTGCGCTAGCGGTCAAAGCGGCAGCGGCGCCCCAGCGATTGGGGCGCCAAAGACGGCGCGTTGAGGAATCGGGTCGCCATCGCCATTTTTGATGATAACGACCGAGAGCGACATTCCGGGCTTCAACTCCCTCAAGCCCGCCGGTCGTAGGCGCCAGAACGCCGTCTCGGGAGCCAGATTCACGCGACGGTCGGCGCCCTTGTCGGAAAGCACGAGCGTTTTTTCGTCATTGGCGTCTTCCTGCCCCTTCAGGGCGCCCTGAAAGGTAAGCTCAGGGATCGCCTCGACCTCGGCGGGGCCGGGTTGCTCGCCAGACATCGCTATCACATCAATAGCCACATTTGCGCCCTGTGGGCCCGTGCTTGTGCGCACGCGCAGGCGCACACCGGGAGACAGCTCCCTGGGCTCCATGCGGCTGACGATGAACATGGGTGTATCTGCATTGAGATCGACATGGACGCTGACGCCCCGACTCAATTGCAAGGAGATGGAGCCGACGTTAACGCTGTCAACGAGACCGCGAATGCGAAGCGTTTCGATCTCTGTATCAGCAGACTGGGGGACTTGCGCGCCAGGCTGCGCAGCAGTCTGCGCTTGGGCGCTGAATACAGGGACAGCAGCGCAGAGCAAGCATGCAAGAATAATTCGAGGGCGCATTCATCGCTCCAAAGTCACAAAGGAGACTTTGGAGAACAGTTTGGTGGAACGACGGTTCCGGCAAACTGGATTAAGGGGTCATAGCCGCTGTCAGAAAGCCGAGGACGGTGACAAGCAACCCGCTCAGCAGCGATATTTGTACAACTAGCTCAACTTGGTGTGCCTGATACGAATCTCGACGCTGGATGTTCATGTCTGCGCTCCTTAAAGATAAGGATGCGCCGGTATGGTTAACAAATAGTTAATTTTTATCATCGTTACTAAGGAACTCTAAAAAAACGTCCCATTTCGAAGCAATTTTCTATTTAAATCCCGACCAGGCGCGCGATCACTGTCCAACCGGCGGCTGCAAGCCGCTTGTGCCTTATCCCCAAACGACAGGCAAGCCGACAAGCGAGACGTTGCGCAGCTTGGGCAATCAGGCTAATCCTGAAAATGAACAAAACCTTAAAGGCTACCATAATGTCTCGCTCCGCAAACGCTCGCTCTACCGCCATTCTGGCCGGGGCTCTCCTGGTCGCATTCGCCTGCCCGGCGCTATCTGAAGGCGCAGACACGGGCGACCTTTTCGGCTTTTCCGACGGTTCTGACATTGGCG
>CANJPM010000104.1 GCA_947476075.1 Beijerinckiaceae bacterium | reverse complement strand
CGTCAACGCCGTTAGCCCGGGAGCTACGCGTACCGCGATGACGGCGGACTACGATGCTGACGCCTTGCGCAAAGTTGGCGAACGCACGCTAGTCAACCGCATAGGCGAGCCTGCGGAGATCGCATCTGTGGCGTGTTTTCTTGTAAGCTCCGACTCTTCCTACGTCGTTGGTGAAATCGTCAGCGTCAACGGCGGCGGATCATTCGGTCTTTAGACTTTAGCGTGCTTCACTGAGACAGCGTTGCGCGACAGACTTTGACACGCTACGCAAAAACGTCTTGAACGCCACACTTATTGGCTGACAAAACAACAGATCACGTAACTCGACGGCGCTCACACGATGAACCGGAAGCTTCATCCTTGCACATTGCCATGACATCAAGAGTTAGGCCACTTGGGAAGGTCAGATAACTGCCCTTGCATCACCCTCCTCAGCGCGCGCATGATAGCCATAGCAAACAAGACAAGCAGGGGGCAAACGCATGAAGCCGAAGCAGAACGGGCTTGATTTGGAACATGCGCCGGGGCGCGGCAAGCTTGCGGGTAAGGTCGTACTTGTCATCGGAGGCGGGTCGATTGGTGCGGGCTGGGGCAACGGCAAAGCGGCGGCGGTCGTCTATGCGAGGGAAGGTGCGAGGGTCGCTGTGGTCGACTGGCGGGAGGCGGCAGCATTGGAAACCGTCGACATCATCCGCGCGGCGAACGGCGAGGCAATTGCGCTTTCGGGCGACATGGTCAGCGAGACGGATGTGGCGCGCGTTGTCGCCAGCGTAATCGAGGCTTGGGGCTGCATAGACGTGCTGCACAACAATGTTGGCGGGTCTGGCACGGGCAAAAGCCTTGCCAACATAACCCTTGAGGACTGGAATCAAACGTTCGCGCGCAACCTGACGAGCGCGATGCTTACCTGTCGTGCGGTCTTTCCACACATGGAACGCAGCGGGGGCGGATCCATCGTCAACATCTCATCAGTCTCCTCCATCCGCCATCTGGGCACGCCCACCGCAGTCTATTCAGCGGCCAAAGGTGCCCTCAATGAATTGACGAAGAACATCGCGGTTGAAGGCGCACGTAAGCAGATCCGCGCTAATTGCGTGCTTCCCGGCTATATCGATACGCCATTTATTCGCCGCGACATTGGCGGCGTGCCCAGCTATAGGCGCAAGGGTTTCGACAGCGCGGAGGTCTATGCCGCCGCACGCAACGAAATCGTGCCAATGGGCCGGATGGGCACGGGCTGGGACGTCGCTTATGCAGCCCTGTTCTTCGCCAGCGACGAAAGCGCTTATGTGACAGGCCAGATGCTGGTGGTGGACGGCGGCGTAACGTCGACATGTCCGGGTGTCTAGCGACGACGTGCGCAGCGCTTTTGGGTCATGGGCTCCATTGGTCTAGTGCTTATGGCCTCCGTCGTGAAATATCTCGGGTTCAATAATTTAAAATGCAAAAGATCAGCAAGGATATCAAGAGTGCGAGAGGTCCGAGCGATCGAGTAAGCCTTCAAATTATATTATTACGCCACATCCTTCGGCCATAAATTGCCTCTCGCTTAGTAAGGTAGGCTAGCAAGTCGCTGACGCCGAGATAATACTTGCTGAAATTTTCTCGCCTATCATCAAGGTGGGGATATGGGTATTAGCGCAAGGTACAGAGGGCATGAGTGACGCGTCAGCAACACGAAGTCCGGTAACCCCATAAACTAAACCGCTTGGATCAGTGACGGCATTTGGATCATCCTGACGACCCATGCGGCAAGTCCCGCTTGCATGCCAATGTCCATGTACAGCCGTTTTTAGCCATTCGCGGCAAATGGATTCGTTTTCCGCAAGATCGCGAAGTGACGGCGCATCTGCAATGAGAGTCCTGATTAGGAGCTTGCGGATCAGTTTCGATGAATCCATGAGAATTGCGCCAGCGTCCGTCTGTAGCTTATTCCAGCGGCTATATAAAGCGAGTTTACGTGCTTGGTCGCTATAACTGATCGGGAAAACTTCCTCGATGCATTCTTGGACGGCTGGATGCGCCTGCAACTTCACCATCAGTCTGACGCCCAGTACGAGACGCGCAATATCTCTTTCGTCCGAGAGCATATTGAAGTCCACATCTAACGGAGTCTTGGGATCAGTTGACTTCAGACGCACTTGACCGGACGAGAACGAACGGTTGGCCCACATCATAATGAGCCCTATGCGCGCGCCTATTTCATGCCACTGCGCCTTATTCGCTGGAATGATGTACATGTCGCCGGGCGGGCAGTCATCGAAGCCAGATGACCAGCGTAATCCGGCAAACATCTGGCGACGGATTTCAGGCGGCAGTCTTGCCGGGCGTTTCATAAAACAACCCAAGTTCACGCCCGGGTGCTCCGTAAGGTTTCGGCCAACTCCAGGCCGGTCGACAACCGATTGAATTCCAATCACCTCAAGATCTTGTCGCGGCCCCACGCCGGAACGCATCAAAAGTGCAGGCGTATGTAGCGCGCCGCAACTCACGATAACCTCTCGAGCGCAAAAGATAACGTCCGCGCTCTCACGCTGAGCATGCACGCCCGTGCAGCAGGCCCCCTCAAACAACAATTTCAGAACACGGCAATCACCAAGGATGGTCAAATTCTTGCGCTGACGCACTTCAGTGGTCAAATAAGCCCACGCAGCCCCGACCCGTCTTTCATCAGTGTGATTGTAGGCGACCGAAAAATATCCGTCCTCAAATACGCCATTCTGATCTTTAATGTTCATCCATCCCTGCGATTCAATCGCCTCGATGACAGCCTTGGTGAATTTCGGCCAGACCTCACGCGGATAGCGCTGCAAGCTTATCGGCCCGTCCTTGCCATGAAGTGGCCCATCGAAATCACGATCGCATTCCAGGCGACGGAAATATGGAAGCACTCCCTCCCAATGCCATCCTTCGGCGCCGAGGCGTGCCCAGTTGTCATAATCCGATGGCAAGCCACGGTTCGCCGCCATCCCATTAACTGAAGATGATCCGCCAATGACGCGCCCCTGCGTGTATCGCCGCCTGGGCCGATTATCAGGAGCATTGCTTGGGGTAGGGCCAAAAACCGCAGAAAGACCCTCCCAAGTGAAAGCTGGATTGGAATGGGCGGTCGCCGCAAAAATATCCAAAATTTCCTTCGGTTCAGTTCCAGGCGCATAATCTCTACCTGCCTCCAGCAACAAAACTTTCTTGCCGGGATCAGCCGATAGCCGGCTCGCTACGACGCAGCCGGCGGCACCTGCTCCAATGATCACGAAATCCCAGATCGTTTCTGATTCAATCATGATTCTTGCTTCCCTAACGATCAGTTTCTATAATCGTTTTGTAAACCCGCTTCCTTACCTGTTTCATCGCCGAAGCTGCGCATATGCGCATTGATTTGTGTGCCTCACTTCGAGAAAAGCGCAGCGCGGGTCTTGGCTACGATATCGGCCGGCGTTGAGTATAGGTCAGCAATCAGTTTCTGCATCGCTGCCCCTTCCAGGATATCGACTTCAATTTGGAATTTATCAGTTTCCTTAAGTAGTTCGGGGTCGTTCAACGTATCGACGAACGCCTTTCGAAGCGCCGCAACGCGATCTTCAGGCACCGCTGGAGCTGTCACATAAGGTCGTCCAAACTTTAGTTGCGAGTAGAAGAGGTTCAGTATGGCGCGTTGCTCATCAGTCTTGGCGAGTTGCTGCGCAGTGGGGACGCCCATTTTAGTCATGCCGGGGTGGGGTGAAGGAACTTCCTGCACGATTACGTTGACCAGATTGTCGCTCAGCCAGTGGCGGCGGCGGCTTTGCATGGTTGACCATGCATAGCCGCAAGCGCCCTGCACTTCGCCGCTCTCGATCGCCAACGATATCTCGTTAGTTCCGGGGTAGCCGCTCACGATCTTGAACTTTGCGCCAAGCACATTTCGTAGCACGTTCGGAAAATCAGATGTGGATCCGCCGTCAGCGCTCGCACCCAGAATGACTTCCATATTTAGCGCGTCAGTGAAGGACTGCGCTTTGGCATCTTTGCGGGTGACACAGGCGTAGGCTTCGGAATTGGCGCTACCGATGTACGTAAATTTTGTCGGATCGTATTCCAGCTTCTTCTCGCGCGTACCAATCAAATGGTCCATGATCGAGCCTGAGAAGATAGCTCCAATTATTGTGCCGTCTCTCGGCGCTACATTGTATATATGTTGTGCAAGACGGATCGACCCCGCACCGGGCATGTTGGACGCGACAACGTTCGGACTGCCTGGCAGATGCTTACTCATATGCCGTCCAATGAGGCGTCCGTAAAGGTCAAAGCCGCCACCCGCGGACGAGCCAATAATGATTGTTACGGTGTTACCTTTGTAGAAATCAGTGACGCTCTGCGCACGCGCAGGCGCGACGGCGATGGCGGTTAAAACAGCGCCAGCTGCGGCGCCAAATAATTTTAATAACTTCATTCCCAATCTCCCTATTTCTTTGATAGGCACTCATCGACTGCTCCAAGTAGAATCTTATTGCAAGATTGGCTTTGGCGCTAGCGTTGAGGCCGACCTTGAACTAAGTTTGAAAGTGGCCCCGTAGATGGGGGTCGATCACTTCTCCGCCGCTACAGCGCTAGCTACAAAACCCAATCGTAAGCTAAAAAACTGGATCACCTCATGGGGGCTGGCCACTATCGCCTCAACCTGATCCAGGTCAACGCGGAGATCTAAGTGTGAGCATACAAATGGAATGGCGAATTTGACGCCTGAGGCAATCCTTCCCGCCCTCCGGCGCCCTCGCTAACTAGCCCTCCCGAATGTGGGGGCTTTTTTTGGCGGCTACTCCGCCTTTTTGACGCCCTTCAGAAACTCATCAAAGAATCTCAGCAGCGGCCCTGATACCTGCAGCGATCTGCTGGAGGGTTCGTCAAGCGGCTCCGATTCAAAGAAGTGTCCCGCGCCTTGCAGGACAAAGCGCCGTGCGTAAAACTTGCTTTGCCGCAGCGCGAGCAGAAAGTCGTCGGTCTGGCTGCGATCAACGACATCATCTTCCGTTCCCGTGATGAGAAAAAACGGCGTACCGTTACGCCGCTTCTCCACATACGTGGTGGGGGACGCTTCAATATACCGTCGCCTTTCCTCAGTGGCCGCAGCGCCCATGAACTTCTCGGTGATGTTGTCATAGGGCCTGCATTGCACGTCATGACTCCATTGGCGCGCCATATCGAAGACGCCATAAAAAGGCGCCACCGCTTGCGCCTGCGTGCTGAGGTGCGAATAGGCGTCATCGGGATAAGCGCCAACAAAGGGTGGTTCGTCGCCCGCCAGTGCGACAAGGGATACAAGCTGCCCTCCTGCGGAGCCGCCCATGAGGCCAATGTGTTGACTATCGACTTTGATGTCCCCGCCGCACCCGCGCAAAAATTGCACTGCGGCCCGCAAGTCGTGCACCGCTTCGGGATAGGTCTTCACGCCGGGGCGTGAAAGGCGATAGGCGATGGGAAAGAATACATATCCACGCGCCGCAAAATATGCGCCCCAGTGTCGATAACTTCCCGGACCACCCGATTGCCACCCGCCCCCGTGAACCGCGATGATCGCTGGAAAAACGCCTTCACCGCTCGGCTGATAAAGATCGCCACGTAGCGACACGCCATCATGCTGCGCGTACTCAACACCTTTTTGAACAGTCCAGGCGGCGTCAGACATCATAGGGTCAGTCCTTCAACAATTTCTCGCGTAACATCAGCATCTCCACGATAGCTCCGGTGCTGACCTTTGGAGGCGCGATTTCTAGCTTTTCCAGCTGCATCCCGATAATATCCTAACTCATCAGCTAACCATTTGTTGTCGGCAGGCACACCCCACCACGGTACATGGACTTGGCCTTATTTGGTGGAAAGGCTTTCACTCTATGATGGCTATTTCGGCTTCGAATAATACTGGCGATTTGTATCCCAAAGAAGAATGTCGGCGTTCGCCCCCTTTAAGCAATCCGCCTGCTTTTCACCCCATACAAGCTCGCACGGTTTTTCGAATACTCCTGACCAGCGAACGACAGCTCACAGCACAGGGCTCGGGCCGCCACCTTTGTATTTCCCAAGTCCAGGCCCACTGCCAGCGACGAGCAAACGCCGTTTCGCTTCATCGAGAGTGATCTGCGAAAGTGGCCCCTTAGCCGCGTAGCCTATGTCGGCGATGAGGTGCTCGTAGTTGGTTGTCGCCACCAAGGCCAAGTCCACATTGTCATTGGCAAGCACGAAGCGAACCATGAATTCGATGCGGGACATGCCTTCAAGCAATTCATCTAGCTTTGCGCGCTCCCACACATCGCGCACCTCCCCTTCCGCCGTGCCTATTGGGCGCGTGGCCCAGCCTTTCGCCGGCGCGCCACGACCTGTGACGCCGCGCGTGACTACAGCCTTACCCGCCGCGCGCAGGGAGGCGATCGCCTCCTCATTGGTGCGCTGCAGTGCAGAATAGGGTGTCTGGATGATGGAGAAATAATCAACGTCGACGAACTCCGCCAGCAACGGCAGGCGAGTAGAAATGCCGAAATAACGGACCTTTCCATCCCTCTGCAGCTTTTGCAATGCGTCGATGACGCCGCCCTCCTCAAGATCTTTTCGCGTCGGATTTCCATGCACCTGCACCAGATCTAGGTAATCCGTCTTCAGGCGTTTAAGGCTCTGCTCTACGCCGGCAGCCACGTTCTCGCCGGTGTAGGTGTGCTCCTCATGCTTGCCGAGCCCCTTTATGTTATAAGGATCGACCCCGACTTCGCACGCGCATTTGGAAGCCAGATAATAGTCGCTGCGGCGATGCGAAAGCGCCTTGCCGATGAGGGTTTCACTGCGTCCATAATCGATCGACGTGTCGATATAATTGATGCCGGCGTCTACTACCTGATTGATGAAGGAGACCGCCTCGTCTTCGGTCAGATCACGCGCCTTCGGGGGGCCGGCCAGTTCCATCGCGCCATAGCCCAACCGGCTTGCGACAATATCCGTGCTGCCCATTTTCCGCGGTCCGCCTGCCAGTTTCACGCTGTTTGTCATTCCCGCCCCGTGTCATTTGTCAGTGATATAAATACTCGACGCGTGCCTGTTCGGCGCGCTTCACGACCGCCGGGCAAAATTCGCGAGCCGCCTTTAGAAGCCCGACATCAACACCCGTTCAGTTAATGCCAGAATCCTCGAGAGCCCTGCGCAAACGATCCACAATTGGCTGCGGCGCAGTCATGATCTCGTCAACAAGCTCTGCGACTCCCGCGCCATCGAGCGGCCTGATCCAGAGCCCCATTTTGTCGGCGATGGCTAGAAATTCGGGGTCCTTCATTGTCTTGTCGAAAGCGGAACGCAGCGCCGCAAGGCGTGCAGGCGGAAGCCCCGGGGGCGCATAGATCGGGCGGTGCATCTCGAACTTGAGGGAGAAGAAACGCAGCATTTTTTTGTCCTCCTCGTCCTGCACGAGTTCGAACAATGTTGGAACATCGCTTAGTTCGGGTATGCGCTCGATGCCGAACTGCATCAGATAGCGAACCTTGCCATCGCGCTTCCAGTGCGGCTTGGAGGAGCCGAGCGTGGAATAGGCACTGTTGTTTGCTTCCAGCTCCCCGCGCTCCATAGCAAGTAAAATCTCGGAAACTCCTCGATAGCCAGTGATTATCTCTGACTTGAGTGCAAGCAGCTTATTGGCGAGGGCGGGGAAGATAGCGTTGTCACCGCTCGCAGCAGTGGCGCCAAAGCGGACCTTCTCCCTGCGAAGATCTTCCCACGTATTCACGGGTGTTGCATGCCAAACATAACTGACCTGCGGCTCGCGAACGGGTGTACCGATCCATGCCAGCTTCTGGGGATCGTAGCGGATGTTTTTACCGTCTAGCGAAAGCATATTGAGGCGCGTCTCATAGGGAATATTGCCGGTACCCATGCCGATCACGGTTCCGTCGGCTGCTGCGGCGCTAACCAGAAAGTTCGTCATGATAACGCCGGCGCCGCCGGGCATATTGCGTACCACGAAATTCGGGTTTCCTGGCATGTACTTTGACATGAATTGGGTCATGGGGCGCGCAGTCTGATCGAAGCCACCACCGGCAGCTGCGCCAACGATGAAATCGACGTTACGTCCCTTGTAGTAATCGGCTACCGGATCAGCCTGGGCGTTGGAAACAGCGAGTACCGCAATGGCGAGAAAACGGGTCAAATCCCTAAGTCTGCTCATACATAGCCCTCCCTGAACGACTATATATTTTTTTATAGTGTAAACACAGAATTGAAAATTTGGCAAACAGACTGCAGCGGAGGCATTAGACGAAAAAAAGAAGCGGCCCGGTTTTTTAAACAGCCCCAGATTATCCGGAAGCGAGGTTTTGCAGTTGTTACGCAGCAATCTGGATTGACTGCGGCCCGTTAAAGAAAGCCTAGTTTGGCATCAGCCGGTCAAGGTTCTAATGCAGCCTTGTGGCGCTGTAGAAGCAGTCGATATATCAGGCAATCGAGGCGCACACCTCCAGGATATTGGGTTAAGCCCGCAGATGGCCCAGTCAGCATTTCTTCAGCTCCCTGGCGAAATGATCTTTTACTATAATTTTGTTGTTGTTCTGCACGCCCGCAACAGGTTCGTTGTTATTACGGAGAAAAACCTCTGCTTGCGCAGCCGCGGATCAACGTTACCAACGGCAGGCCGAGCCTCCCGGAACATCTCGTCCGCCGCAGAAAGTTCGACGAACGCATTGATTCTGTCTGCAAGGCGGCAGCGCAGGACTGATGGCCTCGGCTAATGCTGCGCGAGGACGAAGCGAAGCTTTGACCGCAATGGCTCTGACGTCGTCGTCAGTTCGTTCACTAGCTTTGTTAGATCTCCAGAAGACATCGGTCTAATCTCACCGCCCGACTTCCTCGCGTCCTCGATAAATCGCGGATCCGTCATGGTTTGGTCAAAGGCGCGTCGAAGCGCAGCGAGCCTTTCTGCTGGAACGCCTGCCGTGGTTGCGACGGGTCGCCCGAAATTGACTGAATTCGACAGGAAACGAAAGGCGGCCGCCTCCTCTGGCGATTGCGCAAGATCGAGCAGAAGAGGCACGTCCTGCAGATCAGGCTCCTTCTCGAGGCCTACCTGTATGACGGGCACTATCAAGCGTTCTTTCACGAGCCTCGGCGCCTCAATGACATATTGCGCCCAACTTGCGCTGCCAGAGCCGTCAATCTCCCCACGCTCCATTGCCAGATTCAGCTGAGGGGTGCCTCCATATCCGAAAATCACGTTGAATTTCGTTCCAAGGAACGCGTTGTAGAAGGCAGGATATTGCTGCGATACCGATCCCGCACCCGTTGATCCGATCTGGATTGGCGTATCGCGTGCGGCCTTAAGCGAAGTGACCTTACTCTTGTGCCATGTGACGAGCACCTGATTGGAACTGCTGATGCTTCCAATCCAGTTCAGATCACGCAAGTTGAGTTGCAGGCTCTTATTCAGACCAAGCGCCTGATCAACTGGCAAACCCAACCCGATGATCGAAAGGATTGTCCCGTCGCGCGGGGCCGCCATCGCCAGATGGTTCGCCGCTATGATTCCACCGCCGCCAGGCATGTGGGTGTTGACCATGGTGGGGCGCCCGGGCATCTGGTTCGGCATGTGCATACTGAGCAGTCGCGAATAGAGGTCGTATGTTCCGCCGGGGCTCGACCGGATGATGACGCGGATCGGATTTGCAGCGTAAAAATCGGCAACCGGATCGGCGACTGCAATCGTGAAACTGTCCTGCAACATCAACGCCAGTGCAAGCAAAAACGAGCGACGAGACTGAAGCATAAGCTACGTCCTCCCAAGCGACTTGTCTTTCGTCTGCTTCGGCATGTTTTTTACATACCTGATTGCGAGCAGATTTTACTTGTTAAAAAGAAGTATGATCACATGCTAAAGTGACGTCAATCGAAAAGAAGCTCTGCGCCGAGCCGTATTAAGTCGACTAAGACGGAGGGAGTGAAATGTACGAGGTCGAATGCGTCGTCGTGGGAGCCGGCGTAGTGGGTCTAGCGATTGCACGTGAACTGGCTATCGCGGGGCGTGAGGTCATTGTCCTTGAGGCAGAAGGGCAAAAGGGTCTGCACGCCAGCTCTCGTAATACGAGCGTCATTCACGCGGGAATCAATTATGCGATGTCTGGCTACAAAGGACGGCTTTGTCGAGACGGAAAGCAGCAGCTCTATCGCTATTGTAACGAGCGAAATATTCCACATAAGCGCATAGGCAAGCTTGTGACCGCCGACAAGGGTTATGGGGAGGGCGGGCTTCACTATCTGCGCAAGCTTCAGGCGAAGGCGAAGGAGCAGGGCCTCGAAGAGCTGTCTTTTATGACGGCCAAGGATGTGAGCCGACTCGAACCGCAACTTGTCTGCGCCGGGGCTTTGTGGTCGCCCACATCAGGGATCATTGACGTACACGCTTACATGGACGCCTTGCAGGGGGATCTGGAAGACCGCTGCGGCGTTATCGCATTCAATTCGCCAGTTAGCTCAGGAATGATCGAAGGCGGCAGGATTCGTCTCTCAATCGCTGACAAGGACGAAACGGACATTTCTTGCCAGATCATGATTAACGCGGCCGGGCTCAATGCGCCACACGTCGCAGCCAGCATCAAAAACAGGAGAAACAAAATCGTGCCGCCCAGACTTCTGGCTAAGGGCACATACTGCGTTCTCAAGTGTACATCGCCATTTGCCCATCTCGTTTATCCAGCGCCCCATGGCGTGCATGCAAGTCTCGACCTTGGGGGGCAGTTGCGTTTCGGGCCTGATAGCGAATGGACCGATGAAATCGACTACCGTCTCGATGAAACGAGGATCGCTCCATTCTACGAAAAGATCCGCGCCTTTTGGCCGGATCTGCGTGACGGCGACCTCGCGCCTGGCTGGGTTGGCATCAGGGCGAAGATAGGTACAGGCAAGACGAATGAAACCGATTTCCAGATCGAAGTTTCGGAAGCAGGTCCATATTGTCTCATCGACCTCTACGGCATAGATTCGCCCGGGCTCACCGCATCAATGGCTATTGCAGCCGAAGTGAATCGCCTTGTTGCTCGTAACAAGAATTGAATCGAAAGGGGAAAAGCATGGCTGATATCATCGAATTCATGATCGGCGAGGTGGCGACCAAAGCGCTTGTCGCGCTCCCGACATCGGGCGTTATGAAGGCTGGAGTCGTTGTGTCTTTTAATCACAACGGCTTCGATCCATCGACGCACTCAATCCTCGATAGCCTTGCGCACGAGGGCTACGCGGCGATAGCTCCATTTCACTATCACGTAATCCCGGAAGGCGTGGATCTCGAACACCGGCGGGAATACCTACGTGACGAGCAATTCGCAGCGGACTTCGAGGCGTCATTCCACTGGCTCGTGGCGCAGCAGAAAGTCAATCCAAAACGCATTGCGCTGATCGGGCATTGCCAGGGTGGACGCGCCGTGTGGGTGGGCGCGACGGCAAAGCCGGATCTGTGGGCCTGCGCTTGCGTCTGGTATGGAGGGGGAGCTTTCCGACAGAGCGGCGCTCTGCCGTCGCCCTTCGAGAGTCTGGACCAGATCACATGCCCCATCATGGGCTTCTTCGGCAACGACGACAAGAATCCATCGCCTGCCGACGTGGACACGTTCGAAGAACGGTTGAAAGCGGGCGGCAAGAATTACGTCTTCCATCGTTACGATGGCGCAGGCCATGCTTTCATGAACTTCAATCACGAACGCTATAACCCCGCAGCCACCGAGCACTCATGGCGTGAGGCCCTCACGTTTCTCAAGGCGCATCTTCCGGGCTGATTTGATCGGGCGGCATGGACGCCTGCATCCAGCTCTAAAGCCGATCATCCCTGCGTCGCAGCAAACTGCGTGCGCATATGCGGGTGGCACCCGATTATAGGCGCGAGGAGGGATATAAGGCTTGGCTTTTTCATTTGCGCAATATTCCTCCGTGCTTTTCGTTCATGCCTAATGGCTCGCCCTGTTGAAGTCAGGCACTAGAGAAAGGTCTCAGACAATCATCGCGCGCGAGCCGTCAATGCGCGCATTCTCGCTTTAACGTCTTCGGGCGCGCTCTGTATGGCCTGCAACATTTTTACTATCTCGGCTGCGTTCAGCGGACTCACGTCTGCTCCGATACGTTCGAATT
>CANJPM010000103.1 GCA_947476075.1 Beijerinckiaceae bacterium | reverse complement strand
TTTCCTTGACCATCTTCCGTCCAACGCCCTGATCGTCGCGAGCTTGATCGGCGCGAAATTTTAGATAACTGAAGCGCCTACCTTTGGGCTTTCCGCTCAGCAGGCGCATAGCCCAAAGCCGCGCGCTTTTCGTCGTCGCTTAAAAAATCTGCGGCGCCGACGCGGCGCCATTCGGATTCGCGCTCTGCGGCAAGCGCTTCAAGGCCATCGAGATTGGCGACAAGGCTTGCTTCGGGATACGAGTTTGCGAGCCATGCTTGGAAGCTTTTCTGCGTGCGCTTGACCAGCGGAATGATTGTTTGGCGCCAGAAGGCGCGATTGGCCTCCTGATAATTTGAATGCGTATTATCGCCGGGCAATGCCAACAATAATGGCGGCACGCCGAAAGCGAGTGCGATTTCGCGGGCTGCGTCGCTTTTGGCTGCGGCGAAATCCATATCTTTAGGGCTGAGCGACAGGGCCTTCCAGTCAAGCCCGCCTTCCAGCAACAAGGGGCGGCCAGCATTGCGGGCGCCGGAGAAGTTTTCATCCAGCTCAAGCTTTAGTCGCTCGAATTGTTCGTCAGACAATGCGCCGCCGGCGCCTGCGTAAACCAGCGCGCCGGAAGGACGGGCTGAATTATCAAGCAGCGCTTTGCTCCAGCCTGCTGCTGCGTTATGAACATCGAGCGGCGTTTGCGCTGCATGAAGCGGCGCAAAGCCGTAATGATCGTCAAGCGGGTGAAACAAACGCAAGTGCAATATCGGCGAACGCCCGTCCGGCTCGACATGATAGCGCACTACATTAGCGCCAATACGATATTCATAAGCGGACGGCCAGCCATTGGCGCCAGCGACGATGCCCATGCGATCAGGCCGCAAGCAATGAAGCTCGCGCGGGGCGTCCTCAAGCGAAACAGCCTCGATATAGGCGTTGCCAAACAAAGTCAGATTGCTGAACACGGCTTCCAGAAACGCCGGTCCCGCTTCGCGCACGTTGGGGCGCCCGAGCAATTGCGCGAGAGAATGGGTTGGATCATCCTCGCCGTTTTCATACACGAGCCAGGGAATGGACGCCGCGTTTTCTGCGATCAGGCGGACGCAGCGATAGACGATTGCGTTACGCTCGTACCCTTGCCGCGTGAGCTCGGTGCTGGTGCGCTGCGTCCAGCGCGGTTGGCCAAGCGAATGCATGGCCAGCAAGGCGCCTGCGCGTGAGGCTTTACTTTCAGGCGCTGACTGGCGGCCCACGCCCATCAGGCGAGAGAAGAATGAGGGCATGGGGATTCCTGACGTAGACTAATAAAAAATATGAATATAAATCTTAGACTCGCCGCACTTTTGGCTCAGGCGCGCGTTTGGTGAGCGCAAGCGACGTGATCGCCCACACCAAGGCGTCAAGCCTGTCGGGGCTGCGCCGGCCTGGAAGTCCGTCGGGGCCAAACGCGCACATCTCATCTTCAAGCGCAGGAAAGGCGCCGACATGGCGAACCCTGCCCTGCTCGTAGAGTTGAGCAACGGGGGCAGCGCGCAAATACTTTCCGCGCGTGGCCCGCACTTGTTTGACCATTACGTTTGGATCGGCTTCCGCAATTACGGCGGCCACCATTTCGCCACCCTGGTTCACCTCCGCAACCAGGCCGTCAGCCTCATGGCGCCTTGCGCAGGCGATGGCCGCGCGCGCCCATTTGGCGGGGCGCGCCGCGCCCAGCGAACAATCCTCCAGAACGTAAAGAAATCCATCTTCGCAGCGTCCAACCGCTATGATGCCGCAATTATCAGCCCGGCCTGAGGAAGAGACAGGCGGATCGATGGCAACCACAATATGATTGAGCGGCGGGGCTTTCTCGACGCGGTATTGCTCCAGCATATCGCGCGTCCACAAGGCGTCTGGTGCGTCGTCGACGATCTCGCCCTCCAGCTCCTGTCGGCCAAGACGGGTGCCGGCATAGCGGCCGACAATCGATTCAATGAACGCAGGCGCAAGATTTTCCGCATTTGCATAAGTTGAAGCGCGCGTGAGCGCGGTGCGCGCATCGGTCATCAAGCGCGTCAGGAATTTCGAGGGTCGCGGCGTCGTAGTTATAAGCTGGCGCGGGTGATCGCCGAGGCGAAGGCCAAACTGCAACATGTCGAACACCTCTTGTGCATGGCGCCATTTGGCGAATTCATCAAGCCACGCGCATTCAAATTGCGGTCCGCGCAAGCTCTCGGGGTCTTCGGCGGAAAACACCTGCGCTATCGCGCCGTTTCGCCATTCCAGCCTTCGTCGCGAGGGCTCCCAAACGGGGCGCTCATGGCGGGCATGGGTTGAAAGTATGCCTGACACGCCTTCTATCATCACGTCGCGCACATCAGCCGCCGTCTCGCCCACAAGCGCGATGCGGCCGACGGGTTTGCGGGCGAAACCTGGCTCGCCGAGCGCCAGCCCGCGCACCCATTGCGCGCCGGTTCGCGTTTTGCCGGCGCCTCGTCCGCCCAGCACCAGCCAGATCAACCAAGGCTCGCCGTTGGCGCCAAACTCGGGCGGCATTTGATCAGCGCGGCCCGTCATCGACCAATCGGCAAGGATACGTTCGATCTCTCGTGCAGCGAGCGTTTCAAGACATTCAAAGTGTCTGTTGCTCGCGTGCAATACGCTCCACAAGGCGCGCAAGCTCTTCGCGCAGAACGGCGATGTCGCGGGGCGCAGGTTCGTCGTTTTCGACGCTGTCATCCCCAGCTCCGGATTTTGGCCGCGCTGCGGCCGCAAAACGCCGCAATTCTGCGAAGGTTTTCACAAGACTCGCCAGCAAACGCGCATTGCGTTCGCCCATCGCGACCGATTGGCCCGAAAGCCGCGTCTCAACAGAGGCAAGTTCCGCCTCCACCGCGCGCTCAAGGCGGCGACGCAGCGCTTCCACATCGACCGGACCGCTGGAAGGCGCGGGCGGCGACGCTGCAATTTCTGGCTGCGGCGCGGGCTCATCTTGCTTTGCCTCATCCGCCTTGCGGCGAATGGGCGAGGGTCGCAACGGCCAATTTTGCCGACGTCGAAAGCGCAAGAAAGCGTCGGCCCCCATATCGAGGGACGCGGCGATCGCCGCCAGCGGCTCGCCTTCGTCATAACGACGACGCGCAGCGGCCAGCGCTGCGACGCTTTTTTTGGGTTGTTTTGTCATAGGGACTTCTAGTTTGGGTCGCAAAGGCCGCCATTTCGGCAGGTCGTGCGCTTGTGGCCTGTCGTAGGTCCCGACCTTCGCCGGGAGGACGAAAGTGCCTCATCCCCGCGCCCACCTCTCGAACATGGACTTAACTTATCCAAACAGCGCGCCGGTGTCAAGGAATAAAATCATATTTTCGGATTTTTATCCGTCCCCATCTCTCCTAACGGCATCAATTCCCCGTTGGGGCTTTTTGCTGTAACGCTGAACATTCAAAGACTCATTCAGGGAAAACAGCCGCTATGGGGCTCGTATCGCTAGCCGCCTTGACCATTCTCGACGCTGGCCCGCTTGGCCAGATCGATGCCGCGCACATTGGCGGGTTCAAGAACGTTGGCCTACGATTGCAGCCTTTGCTGGCGACTGACCAGGTGGTTGTCGGCGATCCGGCTGCCGAGGAGGCGATCAAGGAGGCGCTGGCGCGCACTGGCCTTGGCGTGCTGGAAATTGGCGTGTTTCCGCTGCGCCCCGACACGCTGGTTGAAGCGTTTGGCCCAACGCTCGCCTTCAGCCATCGCATTGGCGCGCGCTATATTGTTTGCCCGATCGAGGATTCAGATCGCAATCGACGACTGGAGACTTTCCGCAGGATTTGCGAGCTGGCCGAATCCTGCGCGCTGGACGCTCTGGTCGAGTTCAATCCCTACAGCGCCTGCCGCTCGCTGGCGGAAGCCGCCGAGCTGGTGCGCATGGCGCGCAAGCCAAACGCTGGCGTTCTGGTGGATGCGCTGCATCTGTCGCGATCTGGCGGGCATCCGCGCGACATCGCCAAATATGCGCCCGGCATGGTTCCGTTGGTGCATTTGTGCGATGCGCCGCCTCCGCCCTCACAGGAATTGAATGAGGACGACTTGCGCCGGGAATCCCGCACCGCGCGCCTTCTGCCGGGAGAGGGCTCGCTTTGGCTGGACGAATTGCTCGACGCTCTGGGCCCGGACGCGCACATCAGCGTTGAGGCGCCTTCGGCCAAATATGCGTCTTTGCCGGCGGCAGAGCGCGCCAGACTTGCTTGCCATGCAACGCAAGCTTTGCTCTCAGGGCGCAATCAACAGCGGCGCGTATACAAATAATATGCGAAAGCTGGCCGTACCTTTGAAAGGTATGGGCCGAGGTTTGATCTGACGTGACTGCAATTCCCAAAGAGACTCCCCAGTCAAAAGATATGGAAGTCCTGCGCTCGATGCCGCTGTTTTCGTCACTCTCGCCGGAGACGTTCAACCGGCTGGCGGATTCCGTGCGCTTTGATCGCTACGTGAAGGGCGACACCATTGTACGCCAGGGCGAGAAGGCCCAATGGGTGATCGTGGTGCTGGAAGGCTACATCAAGCTCACCCGCACCGCCGCCAATGGCGAGGAAACGCTGATCCACATTTTTGGCCGGGGCGAAACCATCGCCGAATCCGTGGCTGTGCTTGGCGACAACCACACGACAACGGCGGAAGCTACTGGCCCAACGCGCATTGTCCGCATGCCCGCCCATATCGTAGCGCAAGCTGCGCGCGATGCGCCGGAGCTCGCGCTCGCGATCCTGTCGGAATCATCTGCGAAAATCTGGGCCCTGATGGATGAGATAGAAGCGCTCAAAGCACAGACCGCGGACCAGCGGGTCCTGCGTTTTCTGCTCTCGCTCTGCCCGCCCGGGCAAACGTTGGCGCAAACCCGCCTGCCCTACACCAAGGGTGTTATCGCGGCGTCGCTCGGATTGAAACAGGAGACGCTTTCGCGCTCCTTCGCGCGGCTCAAGATTGTCGGCGTCGAGATCGACGGCCGCAGGGTCATCGTGCAGGACACCCGCGTGCTTGAACAGGAAATCGAGCGCTTGAACCGGTTAGTATAGCCGGAGAGCGGACGGCAGAAGCGCCCAACGCGCTGATCGCTACCCCTCCCCGGGCCATTTGACGATGCGGTCGATCACATCCTCCATCGGGATGGAATCCTCGTCAGGACCATTTCGGCCGCGCACCGACACGCCAGCCTCATGCACTGTCTCACGCGATCCAGAAATAAGATGGTGCCAGGCAAACAGATCCTTTTTCTCCGCCACCAGACGATAGGCGCAAGTGGGCGGCAGCCAGGGGATCTCGCGCACCCTTTTTGGCGTCAGCTTCACGCAATCAGGCACCTTGGCCTTGCGCCCGGAATAGTCGACGCAGCGGCACGAGGGCGCATCGAACAGGCGGCAGGTGACGTCTGTGAAGTGAATTTCGCCCGTGTCTTCATCCTCAAGCTTCACAAGACAGCAGCGACCGCAGCCGTCGCATAAAGATTCCCACTCGCCTTTGGTCAATGCTTCCAGCGGCTTCTTCCAGAATTTACCCTGTTGCGAGACGCTCTCGCGGGTCCGGGAACCCGGACTGTCTGGCTGCGTTGCCTGCCAGGTCTGCTTTGGCGCCGGTTTGGCTGGGGGTTTCGGCGATGCGGGCATTTGTGCTGGCCTGTTGTCTCAATTTGGGACGGGTAAAACCGGCATGACGCTTGCCGACGGCATCGTCAAGCTCGTAAAAAATGTGTTAAAGATATTTACGTTTCCAACGATCGTGGAGAACCATCTTGTTCAATGGGCTTCAGAATTCCAGCAGAGCCAGGCGCATAAAGCGATTGCTGCTGGATTTTGACGCCCGTGTCGACAGCGCCATGTATCAAGGCGGCGAGAGAGCGCGCGAGCGCTGGGAGGCCTATTCAATCTTCATGCACCGGTTCAATGTCACCGGGGGACGCAAATTCGCGGTGGAACTGGCTTGCGAAAGCCTGACCATGGCTGCGTTCGGCGCTGTGCTCATGCTCTCTTTGGCCACGCTGGCCTTTCGGGAAACCTCCGAAGACTGGCTGAAGAAGCAAGATCTGGCGGTTACATTTCTTGATCGCTACGGGCAGCTCGCGGGCCATCGCGGCATCAAGCACGATGATTCCGTGCCGCTGGAGCAATTACCCGATTATCTCGTGCAAGCCGTGCTGGCGACGGAAGATCGCCGATTCTTCGAGCATTGGGGGATCGACCCCATCGGCACGGCGCGCGCGCTCAGCGTGAACGCGCGCTCATCGGGCGTGGTGCAAGGCGGCTCCACCATTACGCAGCAATTGGCCAAGAACCTGTTCCTCACCAATGAGCGTACGATAGATCGCAAAGTCCGCGAGGCGTTTCTGGCCTTATGGCTCGAATTCCGCCTGTCCAAGAGCGAGATCCTGAAGCTCTATCTTGATCGCGCCTACATGGGCGGCGGCACGTTTGGCATTCAGGCTGCTGCGGATTTCTATTTCGGAAAGTCCGTTCGCGACGTGACGATGGCGGAAGCGGCCATGCTGGCTGGCCTCTTCAAGGCGCCGGCGAAATTCGCGCCCCACATCAATCTGCCTGCCGCACGCGCGCGCGCCAACGACGTTTTGCAAAACATGGTCGAGGCCGGATTCGCCAGCGAAGGCCGGACGTTCGTGGCGCGGAAGAATCCAGCTGCGCCGCTGGATCGCAAACGCGATTCTTCGCCCGACTGGTATCTCGACTGGGCGTTTGAAGAGGTCAAAAAGCTCGCAGACAATGGCAAGCTCGGCGCTGATCGCGTGCTCACTGTGCGCACGCCGCTTGATCCGGGAATCCAGCGTCGCGCCGATGCTGCAATTGAAGACGCGCTGCGTCAGTTCGGGCGCCAGTTCAACGCCGATCAGGGCGCTGCGGTCATCATGGAGCCCAACGGCGCCGTGCGGGCTTTGGTGGGCGGGCGCGATTATGGGCAGAGCCAGTTCAACCGCGCCACCGACGCTGCGCGCCAGCCAGGCTCTTCTTTCAAGCCTTTCGTCTATCTGGCCGCCGTGATGACGGGAAAGTTTGATCGCGACACCAGCATCGACGCCGGCGGCATTTGCATTGGCAATTGGTGCCCGGGCAATTACGGCGGAGCGTCAGCTGGTCGCGTGCCGATGGTCAACGCCTTGCAACGTTCGCTCAACACCGCCGCCGTCTGGATTACGCTGAAAACCGGTGAGGCCTAGTGGCCGCGCGGCGCCCCCTACCCTCAAGCGCGCATCCACGCTTTGGGACGCGCCAAGGTCATAGAACTGGCGCGCAGCATGGGGATCGTCAACACGCCGCTCACCGACACCGTGTCGCTGCCTCTGGGCGCGGCGGAGGTGAAGATGATTGATATGGCGGCCGGCTATGCGGTGTTTGCAAATGGAGGCAAAGCCGCGCGACCCTATGCGGCTCTGGAAGTGCGCAATTCGTTTGGCGCCGTGATCTATCGGCATGATCGCGATGAGCCTGCGCCTGCCCAGGTGGCGCCTGCCGACAAGATCGCGATCATGAACAACATGATGAAAGAGGTCGTGAACGCGGGCACCGCGCGCGCCGCCCAATTGCCGGGCGTGCAGGTGGCCGGAAAAACCGGCACCACCAATGCTTACAAAGACGCATGGTTCAATGGCTACACGGGCAATTACGTCGGCGCGATCTGGTTTGGCAACGACGCCTCAACCTCCATGCGCAACATGACCGGCGGCTCTCTGCCTGCCCGCACATGGCGCGAGATCATGGAATATGCGCATCAGGGCATTGAACTGAAGAACCCCTTCGGCATTAACGATCAGAAGCGCGATATGACGCCCGTCGCCTCTATCTCCGGCTCCGGATTTGCAACTCTTGGCCGACCGCAGCGTCCGGAGACTTTGTCGCGGCGCTCCAGCGAGACGTTGACTGACATCGAAAGCATGATGCGCAGCAGCGCTGCGCAGTTGAAGGCAACAGAGCCGGGTTCGACAAGCTCGACAGGCGCGGCGTCCTACCCCTCCAGCGTCCGCCTGGGGCCGCCGGGCAGCGCGACCCAATAAAAAGTCACGGCTGAACAAAAAACTATCAAAGGGAGATTCCAGAATTTCCAGCAACCCTGAAAAGCCCAATCGCTACGCGCTCTTTCTTGATTTTGACGGAACGCTCGTCGATATCGCGCCCAAGCCTGACGCGGTCGTCGTCACAGATGAATTGCTTCAAATCCTATGCGCGCTGCGGGAGCGTTTTGAGGGCGCCATGGCGCTGGTCAGCGGACGACGCATCGCCGATCTTGACGCGTTTCTCACCCCCCATACGTTCGACGCCGGCGGGCTGCATGGATTGGAAATTCGCGTAGGCGGGACGCGGCTGGACCGCTCGCTCAGCGTTGATCCGAGCCTGTACGCGATGGCCGAACGGTTGCGCGAGCGTCTGCTCGACTGGCCCGGCGCGCTATTGGAGGACAAGTGTCATTCGCTGGCCATTCATTGGCGCATGGCGCCGGAGGCCGCCGCCGCCCTGAGCGATCTTCTGGAGGAAGCAATTGCGGCGCTGGGCGCCGGCTATCGTCTCCAAAAAGGCAAAGCGGTCGCGGAAATCTTGCCAACTCACGCTGACAAGGGCCGCGCAATTGAATTGATCCTCAACGAACCGCCCTATCGCGGCCGCACGCCGATTTTCTTTGGCGACGACATGACCGATGAAGACGGCATCCGGATCGTCAACGCGCGCGGCGGGTTGAGCGTCAACGTCGGAGCCAGATCGTCAGCGGCGATATTTCGCGAACCTGACCCGCATTTCGTGCGCAAGAGACTCACAAAATGGGCAAGGGCATTGCCGCAGGATTTTCTGGCCGACTTGCGCGCGACGCCTTGAGAGAGCGCCGCGAATAAAGCTGCGAGCAATACAGTCCAAAGCAGCATTGCATGCAAGCGGTCACGCCGCTGTCCAAGGCCACGACGCTATTGGTTCGGCAATACGATCTTGCGAACCTTTTCACGCAGGTCCGGCGTCGCTCCGCCAAGCGCTTTCGTCGCCAGAGCGCGAGCGACTTCGGGCTCCTGAAAATCAACGAAGCGCTCGCTCCTGGCGCCTTCCGCAATCAGCGCCGGATCGGTGAGCGCGGTCTTGACGGCTGCGCGCAGGAAGGCGAGGCGATCGGCCGGGACGCCGGGCGTGGTCACGAGAATGCGACCAAGATCATTGATGCTCATGCGAAACTCAAGCCACCAGCGCTGGTCGTCGTCGAGCTTGCTCTGTTCGAAAACCGTTGGAACGTCAGGCAACAATTTCGAGCGTTTGTCGCCCATGGCCGCAATTGCGCGCGCCGCGCCGCTCTTCACATATTGAGCCGCCGAACTGTCGGACACATAGAGCGCGTCCATTTCTCCGCGCTCCATCGCCAGCGCAATATCGGCGCTGCCCTTGTAGCCCAGCACGATCTGGCAATTAAGATTCAGCGCATGGCAGGTGATAGCGGCGCCGTCGGCGGGACCATCGGTGGGGCCAACGCCGCCCCAGCGCAATTTTGAATCAGGCTTCTGCGCATCGGCAAGTGTCGTCACTGGCGAATGCTTGCCCACCAGCCATATCCACGGATAGGCGGCGATCACGCCAAGATGTTCGAGCTTGGTGAGGTCGTAACGCACGTTTTGCTGATCGAGCAATTGGCCAAGAGCGGCGGGCGTGCCGTTCACGATCATCAGGTTGAGCCCGTCGGGCTGGGCTGTCGATATGCGATTGAGCGCGACAAGGCCGCCGGCGCCAAGCTGGTTTTCCACCACGACGGTGGCGTCAAGCGCTTTGCCCAGATAGGGCGCGATCATGCGGGCATAGGCGTCAAAGCCGCCGCCGACGCCAACGCCGACGACAAAGCGCACGGTCTTGCCCTTGTAGAAACCGGCTGCGTCCTGCGCCAGGAGTGGACTTGCGCCAAAAGCGAATGTCGCAGCGGCGGCGACGGCGCCGGCGAACATACGGACCTTGTGTGTAATGCTCATGTCTCTCTCCCCTCGTTTGCGGCGACATTAGGCTGTGCAGAGGTCGCGGCCAAGAGCCTGCCGTCACGTTCCCGCGTTTTAAAGTCGCGCGCTTGCGCAAGCGCGCAGGGAATGCGATTCGTAACGCCCTGATCCCTGACGGACTGCAATTTTGCTGAGTCTTCTGAAATCAATCATGGCCGCGCTTGTTGGCGCAGGGCTTGGGCTGTGGACCGCCTGGGCCGCCCTAGAGCGTGAAACAGCGTTCGACGTTGTGCGGGCTGGCCCGTGGCGCTCGACGCCGAAGGCTGCATTTGTGACGGCAGATCCCTACACACGCGCCGCGCTGGCGCGCAGCGGACAGGTTCCGCTCAGCCCCGGCGAGGGATTGACGTTCACCGCCGAAACCGACGAGACCGGCGCGCCGCTCGTCACCCGGTGCGATTACATTATCGCCAGCCCCATCCCGGCGGCGCGCTTCTGGACTTTGACCCCCCTCACGGACAAAGGCGCGCTGGCGACGACGGCAAATGGCGGAACTGGACTCACGTCGGCGGAGATTGTGCGCGATTCATCGGGACGATTCGAGATCTTAGCCGCCAGGCATGCGCGCCCCGGCAATTGGCTGGCGCTACCCTCCGAGCCTGCTTTCACTCTGGCGCTGCGGCTTTACGATACGCCGGCAAGCTCGCTGGCCTCAGCCATGAGCGCAGGCCAATTACCGACATTGCGCAAAGAGCGCTGCTCATGAGCGATCGCAAATTGGGTTGGACCATCCATCTGTTGGCGGCTTTGATAATCGCAGGCCTCGTGCATATCGTCACGATCCTGATCCTGCCGCGCGTCGCTTCACGCGATTCTTACGCACGCATTGCAAGCGTGGCGCCGATCAATCGTTTCACCCCCCTGCCTGACGCACGCACCGGCGCCGAGCTGCTGCCGATGCAAGATCCGGCGCTGGCGCGCAGCGCCTGCCGCTTCGATTTGAGCGCGGGGCCCGTGCGCGTGCGCGCTGACGTAAGGGGACTTGAGGGGATGTTGACGCTCTCGTTCCATGACCGACGCGGCGGCAGCTTCTACGCCACCACTGATCGCGGCGCCCTGCGCGGAGGCATAGACGTCATGCTGCTTACCCGCGACCAAATGACCGCCCTGGAAGCGCTCGATCTGGAAGACGAGACGCCGCAAGAATTGCGGCTGATGGCGCCGACGCATGAAGGTTTCGTTCTGGCGGGAAGCCTTGCGCTTGACGCCGGAGATCTCGATGCAGCGCGCAAACGTCTTGCGCTGCTATCTTGCGGACGCGAAAGCCCGCGCCGCTAGAGCGATCCTTCAGGCTGACTTCTTGCCGCGCGGCCGACTCCGGCGCGTCGAGGCTCCTTCGCGCACAAGCGCGAAAGACTCAACGGAAGTCGCCTCCGTGCTGCCCTGACCTTGCATTTGGGCCTGCCGTTCGTAACGCACGCCAGTGAAAAACAGGATTTTCGCAGGCGGGCCGCGACGGGCGACCGACCGCCGCAACAGGCGGCCTCGTTTTGGAAATTGCAAAATTGGATTCATGCTTCTTCTCCCGCGAAATCTCCAGCGTGACCTAGACCGCATTACCGGACAACATGGTTAAGAGAACGTCAACAAAGTTGCGCTAACCTTGATTTCTCGTTTCACGTGGGCGTTTTTCAGCCATGATCCATTCGATGTCGCAAATTTCACACTCCGAAAACGCGCAGGGCAACCGTTCGGGCGAAGGCTTAACGGGCAAGACTACTGTGTTGCGGGCGTTGACCGACCTCTTCTGTCTCAGGCCAGAACCAAGCGACGAAGAAATTTTGCGCTTTAGCGAATTGGCTTTACGAATCTTGCCGGAAGCCAACGATTCCACGAAAATCTACGTCGCCTCAAAGCTTGCGCGCCACGCCCATGCGCCGCCGGCCGTATTGTCCAGTCTCATCCGCGCGGATCGCACTTGCGCGCTGCTCATTTACGAACACGCGCTCAACTTGTCGCTCGCCGACCAGATCGGTGGCGCACGACATCGCGATCTTCAATGCGTGCTTGCGGTGGCGCGGCGCAAAGGCGTCAGCGGCGAAATCACCGAAGCGCTCATCATGCGGCGAGAGCCCGACATCATTGCGGCGCTGGTCAGCAATGAAAGCGCGACGTTCTCACGCTCAGGAATAGAGCGCATTGCGCTGTTTGCGCGCCATGACGTTGAACTGGTCGCGAAATTCTCCGCCCGCGCTGAAGAGCCGCTGGTGTCTGCGCAGCAATTCTTGCGCTCATCAACCCTGGAGC
>CANJPM010000102.1 GCA_947476075.1 Beijerinckiaceae bacterium | reverse complement strand
TGCGGTCGTCGCGCACCTTTCCGAGAGGTTCGCGCAGATCCAGGACGAGCTGGATCAGGCAGAGCAGCAGCGCCGGAATTCCAACGACGAACGGCATGAACCGCGCGCCTTCGGGATAACCGGAGGCGACGTAAAGCATGGTCACAAACACTGCGAGCATGAAGAACGTCATCGGGTTTTGAGCTAGTCTGGCCATGTTCATGCTCCCGCGCCGACTGGCATGTTGTTCTTGCCGCGCAGATTGCTGTAGAGCGCGAAGCCGATGGTCAGTGCGATCATGCCGATCAGCACCAGAGACAGCGGCCGGGTGAAGAAGCTCATGCCCCAGAGCCCCAGCGCCTTGTGAAGGGATTCTTCCGCAATCTTGCCGAGCACGAGGCCGATCACGAACGGCGCACGCGGCCAATCCCAACGCATCAAGCCCCAGCCAATGACGCTGATTCCCATCAGGATGACGAGGTTTTCCCACTGACCTTCGTTGGCGTAGGCGCCCACCGTCACAAGAACGAGGATGAAGGGAACGATGACGGCGCCGTTGACGAATGTCAGCAGCGCGACCCAGCGCGTGATGAACAGCAGGAAGCTGACCGCAATCAGATTGCCCACGACCAGCGCCCAGATCAACGTCCAAACAAGATCAAGGTTTTGCGTCATCATTGCGGGGCCAGGCTGAATTCCCAGAATCAGGAACGCGCCCATGAGAACCGCCATGCCCGACGAGCCGGGAATGCCGAAGAACAGCGTGGGAAGCAGCGAGCCGCCTTCCTTGGCGTTGCTGGCTGTCTCGGGAGCGATAACGCCCTCAACTGCGCCCTTGCCGAAACGCTCGGGCGTCTTCGACGTCTGGATCGCGTGGCCGTAGCACATCCATGCAGCAGCCGAGCCGCCAAGGCCGGGAATCATGCCGATCATCGCGCCGATAATGGACGTGCGCAGCGCCAGGAACCAATGGCGCGGAACTTCCATGACGCCCTGAAACAATTGCTTGTAAGAGAAGCGCGCCAGTTCAGGAGACAGCGACGAGATCGAGCCGCCGCGCGAGGCCAGCGCAATCATTTCCGGCACAGCGAACACCGCCAGCACGCAAGTAACAAGGCTCAGGCCGTCCCACAGGAACAGGTAATCGCCGGCATAGCGAGCAGTGCCCGTTTGCGGGTCCATACCCACAGTGGCCAGCATCATGCCGAACAGGCCAACAATGATGCCCTTGAAGATCTGCCCCTTGCCCGCAAGAAACGCGATGAAGGTGATGCCGAGTATGGCGAGGAGGAAGAATTCAGCCGGGCTGAACGCCAGTACGACGGGCTCAAGCAGCGGAATCATCACTGCGAACACGCCCGCGCCAATGATGCCGCCAACGCCTGAAGCGGTGATGCTGGCGCCAAGCGCACGGCCCGCCTCGCCCTTCTTGGCCATCGGATAGCCGTCGATGGTGGTGGCCGCGTCGTCGCCATCTCCGGGAACGCCGAACATGATGCTGGAAATCTGGCCGCTGGTGCCATTGACCGCATGCATCGTCAGAAGAAAGACAGCGCCCTGCGTCATGTCCATGCCGAACACGAAGGGGATGGCGAGCGCAATCGACAATCGCCCGCCGATGCCCGGCGTCGCGCCGACAATAATGCCGATCATCACAGCGATGAGCATCAAGCCCATCGTCTGCGGATTGCCAATCAGGTTTATGAGCCCGGTCCAGATTGCATCGGTCATGAGACGCCGATTCCCCCTCAAACGCCTTTATACTTAGGGGCTCAGTCTTAATCGGGCGCCCTGCACAAGTAAATCGCGACGCTGGCTTTTTCGGCGGGAGCGCAAGTTTTTGAGCCTGTTTGCGAAAAGGCTGGCGGCGGCATTGGCTGAAATCGCGCTCGCATTGGCAGGCTTGGCGAAATCCAGATTTTCAGGCCAGCCCCAGCTCAGTCAATAGAGATGGAGCATCTGAACATTTTAACGCTTCACATCGCGGTAAAAGTTTTCGTGAGGGCCCAAGGCTTCGAGATAGACGAGGCGGACGCTGTCGTCGCGGGTGTACCCCGGCAGATAGAGCTGGCCCAGACAGCGAAACTTGTAGATCCACAGACTGGCGAGGTCGCCTTCTTCTTCTCGCCTATGTCCGGGTTTCGGGCGATTTCGACGACCGCCATATCGACGCCGATAGCGACATTATCCTGGAGGCTCTTGTAAATACGGATAAATCTTCGAGTTTGAGGGATATTCCAGCTCACGCTTTGGCCGCCGGGCGCGGAACGAAGGGCACGCTATCCTCACGAGGCTCAGCCATACTGATCAAGCTCTCCGCAACAAAACAGGCTGGCAGGTCCGGATTGTCCAACGCCGCACGACCGACCTTGGCCCAGAACTCGACTTGCCCCTGAACAGTACAGAACTCGGACTTGGCCGCAGTGCGCGCAGCCCTGACCAGATCCTCGTTGATGCGTACGGAGACGGTGCTCATGTCTATCTCCCGTTATGAAGCAGCCCGGGGAAAAAGCAGCACTCAAGTCGAAAATCAGGACTGAAATAAAAAAGGGGACGGCCCAAAGGCCGCCCCCTCAAATTCTCAACCCGGACGTACCGGATCGAAAGTTTGGATTAGAACGTGCGCTCGACGCGGAAGCGGCCGGTCACGTTGCTGTCCGAACGGCCGGTGACGACGGTCGCCGAGCTGCGAACGTCCTGGTTCACGCGAGCGTAGATGACCTCAACGCCGACTTCCAGGCCCTTGGTGGGCAGCCAGGCGAAGTTCGTGCCAACGTTCCACACAGTGGCGTCGCCGAACGCGGTGGTGCCGTTCCAGGTAGAAGCCTTGGCGGAAGCCGGGGCGTCAAGCTGGCCGTAGGTGCCGAACACGACCGAACGGTACTGGGGGGTCCAGTAATGCTCGAGCAAGGCGGCGATGCCCCAAGACTTCACAGTCTCGATGCCGGTGCCGTAAGCAACATAGCTCGGGTGGTTCATAACAGTACCACCGACGTCGCGCTTGTAGGCGGACGACTTGAACGAGGTCCAGTTGGTGGTGTACTCGGTCATGCCGTCTGCGTAGGCAGCGGTCAGGTACAGAGCGTCGCCCTTGGCCAACATCGGCAGGTTGATCTTGGCGCCAGCGCCGATGGCGTAAACGCCCTCAGTGTCGTTATAGGAATTGGTCGCGGTCACTTCCGAGATGGAGCCGTAAGCGCCCATCAGCTGGATAGCACCCCAGGACTGGTCGATACGGACGTTGGCGTTAACCTGCGGAGCAACGTTATAAGCAGAGTAGCTGGAAACAGCAGTCTGCCGGATTGAGGTGTCGACCATGTCCTGCACGGCGATGGTAGCGGAAACGCCGCCGCCGAATGTGGCGGTGTAGGCGATCTGCTTGGCGCCGTTGGCGAACGAACCCCAATGGCCAGCGCCGTAGGTCAGGCTGGGCATGAACGCAAAATTGTCGCGAGCAGCGCCGAACGTGAAGCCGGCGAAGCGGACGTAAGCGTATTCGAGGGTCGGCGAAGCAGACGACGACGAAGCCGACGAAGCCTGGTCGAGAACGCCGGTCACGCGGGCAAAACGGAGGCCAGCGGTGCTCTGAACGGTGCCCCAGGCAGTGTTGGTGCGGGCGTCAAACTCGATGCGGCCACGAGCTTCCCAGCCGAGGGTGTTCACGGCCTTCTTGGAGGTCGTGACAGCGCCAGCGGCGTTAACGACGTCCTTGGCGGTGACGTAAGCATAGTCAGCGCGAACACGGCCGCCGATTTTCAGGCAGGTGTCGGTGCCGGGGATGAAGAAGAAGCCGGCGCCGTAAGCCGAGCAAACCTTCACGTATTCAACAGGAGCCGACTTCTTGCTGGGCAGATCAGCAGCCTGAGCGGCAGCGAACGACAGAAGCGACGCGGCTGAGCCGAGCAGGATTCCCTTGGTGAAATTCATTTTAGTACCTCCAGAAGCCCCTAGTCTCATCAGAGACATAAGCTGTGCTTATCCCTCTGAGTCGCCAGCCGTTGGGCCAGCGATTGGGGATGATCGGGAATACCCTCGGGAACATTGCCGTAGCGGTTACATAGCCCAAAGCTGCGGCATTCGAAGGCCGCAGTTGCTAATTTATCGCTTAAGTTCAAGATTTTTGCTCATAAACAGCCTGTTTGCCGCGCATGGCTTGGTTAATTCCAGCAATCCGTGGAATTAAGGCGCGCCTCCTGCTCGCCTGAGTCTCGCCTGATTCCATCAACACCCACCCCGGCTGTGCTATATAGCTGGCTCAGAGGAGGCGCATTTTCGTCTCTTTCACCAAACGAGGTCGATGTTGACGCGCGATTCCAAGGCGATGATTGCGGCCCTGTGCTTGACTTTTACGCCCGTGGGGCCAGCAAACGCCCAAGCCTCAGGCGACATCGAAAAGGCGCCCCTGTCGCAAATGCTGCAAGCCGCCGTGCTTGAAGGCGTGCGCGCCCAGATTCTCGATTCGGCCAATGCCCGCGTGGAGCCGATGCTGCACTTTCCGCCGCACCGGGGCGACAGCGGCCGGGTTTGCGGCGAGGTCGCAGAGCGGACCCGGGATGGCGAAAAGATTCGGGCTTTCTACGCCACCTATACCCGCTCAGGTCGCGTTCTGGTGCGGCTTGAGGAAATGCGGCTGTCGGATTATCTGGAACAGGACAAAGTGTTCAGAAATTGCGGCCCGCGCCTTTGACCGATCTTTCCAGCGTGCATGAAATAGAAAAGCTCGAAGCCCGCATCGAGGCGCTCGCGGAGAAGGCTTTGGCTTGCCGCAAGATCGTCGTCATTGCACGCGTGGCCTCGATAGCGGGGATCTTTTGGGCGCTCGCGCTGTTTGCGGGCGTCGTGCGCTTTGATCCGGTGCAAATGGTGGCCTCAATCACGCTCGCACTCGGCGGAATCGTGGCGATGGGCTCGAACGCCAGCACGCTTGAAGAAACGAGGGCGGCGATCGCGCAGACCGAGGCCGACCGCGCCAGTCTGATTGGCGCGATGAGTTTGCGCCTGGTTGATTAGCGCCGGTCTGAGCAGCAAATCCGGGCACCCGTCATCCCGGCGAAGGCCAGGACCCACGGCAGGCCTCGAGTGCGCGGCCTGCCGGGGATGGCCGCTTTCGCGACCATGACGTGTACAGCTCAGACGTGGAGTTCAGACTAATCCTTGCGCCCTGAAGTGTGCCCGCGATTGCCCTCGCCCGGCGCACCGACGTCCACGCGGGCGTCAATGACATAGACCGCCCCTGCCCGCACCGCCGCTTCGCCGCGCTTGAGCGCTTCCCGGAAATCGGCGGCGTTCATCACCGGGCCTTCGCCCTGCGCGCCCTGCGCCTTGGCCAGACCTATGAGATCGATCGTCGGGTTCACCATTTCCTGGCCCACGAACTTGTTCTCGACCGGCCGGTCGCGCACGACCGCCATCCGCTCCTGATGCGCCACGTCATTGTAATACACTTGGTTGTTGGCGATCACGATCAGCAGCGGGATGCCCATGTGGGTCGCCGTCCACAGCGCGTTACAGCCCATGGTGAAATCGCCGTCGCCGAGCACCGTCATCGGAAACCGGTCAGACCCCTTCACGGCCAGCGCGGTTCCAATGGCGTTCGAGGGGCCAGAACCCACCCCGCCGCCGCCGTCAAAGCCCACGTAATCGAGCGGATGCTTGAAGTTGACCGTGTCGGACGGCCAGCCCAGCGCAAAGCCGGCCATGGTGACGTCGCGGCCGTCGCAGAATTCGCGCACCACCAGAGCCAGATCGCGCAGGCCCATCATGCCTTCCGTGCGCGGCGGCTTCAGCGCCGGCACGTTGCGCACCGGGAATTTCGGCTCTGCCTTGGCGCTTGTCCCGCGCAGGCGACGCACAGCCTCCAACAGGGGGCGAATCAACTGATCGGGCGAGGCCAGAATCTTCAGATCCGCCGGCGGCAGGCCGAAATAATCCATGCTCCAGCCGTTGTGCAGGTAATCGTCGACGCTGCAATGAATGACCCTGGAGGCGACTTCCACGTCCTTACCCAGCGTCTGGATGAAATGACCCTTCAGGTCCATCCAGTCGAGCGACAGAATGACGTCGGCTTCCTTGGTGATCGCCGACGTGCCCGGCGAGGGGCGGAAGCGGGGCTCGCAGACGTGCAAGGGATGCTCGGTCGGGAAAGCGGCCGCAGTCTTGCTATCAGTGAGCACGGCGGCGCCCAGAACCTCGGCCAGCTCGATGCGCAAGTCCCAATCGGCCATGGCGCGCGAAACGCGACCCATGAGAATGACGGGCTTCTTGGCGGCGAGCAGCATTTTCGCGGCTTCCTCGACGGCCTCCTGCGAGGGCGCTGGCGCCACGCCCGGCTTGAAGCGGGCCATGTCGGGGAAATTGATTGGCTTGTCGAGCTTTGATTCCTGCAAGCCCACGTCAAGGCAAACATAGGTCGGCCCAAAGGGATGAGTCGCCGAAATCTGGTAGGCGCGCATCAGCGATTCCACCGCTGCGGGCGCCGAGCGCGGCTCGTCGTCCCATTTCGTGTAATCGCGGATCAGGGCGCCCTGATCCTTGGAGGTGTGAATCCAGTCGATCCACGGACGGCGCACGTCGGCGTCGCCGGGACCGGTGGCTCCGATGATGACCACCGGGTTGCGTGCGCACCAGGCGTTGAAGATCGCCATCGTCGCGTGCATCAAGCCTACGTTTGAATGCAGCGCGACCGCCATCGGACGCTCGGTGACTTTGGAATAGCCCTGCGCAATGCCCACCGCATGTTCCTCATGCAGGCAGACCATCATCTGCGGATCGCGATTGCCCAGATAGTTCACGAGCGAATCGTGCAAGCCGCGATAGCTGGCGCCCGGCGTCAGCGCGATATAGCGCAGATCAAGCCGACGCAGCGTTTCCGCCATGGCGTCAGACGCCCAGGCGAGTTCGCCATTGGCGGGCTTGGCCAGCGGGTCCTTGCCTTCAAAACGCGCGGTTCCGACTTGCGATTGCGCGCCAGCGCCCGACTTGCTCATGAACGTCTCCCTCTTGTGTCTTTTGTCAGCCTGTTAAACCGGAGCCTGCGCGATGACACAAGAGCCCGCATTGCATCCGCCCTGCCCCACAGCTAGTTTCGGCCCCAATTAAAATCAGCTGAGGGGGAAATCATGACCGAGGGCATCATCGTCGCCAAAGCCGACGGACTTCTGGAAATCACGCTGGATTGCCCCGAACGCGGCAATGGCATGGAAGACGCCCAGATTCTCCAGCTTGGCGACCTTCTGGAAGCTGAGCATGACAAGGTGCGCCTGATCGTATTGCGCGCCAACGGTCCCGATTTCTGCACCGGTCGCGCCAAAACTGGCCGCATCCCTCTTGCCGGCCCCGAGGCGATGCACCTGCGCAACGCCCATGACGCCGTGTTTCGCGTCTACGGCGCCGTTCGCAAATCCAGAGCGCCGGTGATCTCGGTCGTGCGGGGACAATCTGTCGGCTTTGGCTTTGCCCTGGCGTGCGTGACCGACATCACAATAGCAGCGCAGAGCGCCACCTTCGCCATCAACGAATTCAGCCATAACATCATGCCCACCATCGTCATGTCGTCGCTGGTCGACCGCATACCGCTGAAGGCGCTGATGCATCTGGTGTGGTCTGGAAAAGTCATCGATTCACGCCACGCCATGACAATCGGCGCCGTCAGCGACATTGCACCCGACGATGAGCTGGACGCCGTCGCCAATGCGCTGATTGAGCGATTGATGAAAGCTCCGCCCTCCGCAATGGCCGCCGTCAAGCATTACGCCCACGGCGCCACCGCGATCGACATCGAAAAGGCGGTGTTGTTTGCGCGCAACCTGCACGCCGTCGTCAACACCGCGCCCGATATGCGCCCCGGCTTCAAAGCGTGAAGATAGGCGGCTCCGCTTGCAAAGCGGGGCCGAAAGCTCCAGAAAGCCGCGCATTGACGTCGGCAAAATGAAAAAACATGGCCCACACAGATCGTTTCCTGCTCGCAGCCGTCATGGGCTGGCCCGTTATGCATTCGCGCTCGCCGATGATGCACAATCATTGGCTGGCCGAGCACGGGCTTGAGGGCGCCTATGTGCCGCTGGCCATTGAGCCTGGCGCACTTGGCCCGGCTTTGCGCGCTTTGCATCCGCTGAAGTTTGCGGGTTGCAATCTCACCATTCCCCACAAGCAGGACGCTTTGGCCATCGTCGACGAGATCGACGAGACTGCGCGGCGCATCGGCGCCATTTCTTGCGTCACCGTGCGCGCAGACGGCTCGTTGCACGGCACCAATAACGATTGCTATGGCTTCATCGAGAACGTGCTTGAGGCCGAGCCGACCTTCCGCTTCGACGCTGGCCCTGTGGTGGTGATGGGCGCCGGCGGCGGCGCCCGCGCTGTGGTTTGGGCGCTGGCGCAACGCGGCGCCAAAGAGATACGCCTCGTAAACCGCACGCTTTCGCGCGCCCAGCGCATCACCGACGATTTCGGCGCCCCCGTGCGCGCCATCGAATGGGCTCAACGTCATGAAGCGCTGGAGGGAGCCTGCCTGCTGGTGAATACGACCAGCCAGGGCATGGTGGGCATGGAGCCGCTTGATTTGACGCTTCAGCATTTGCCTGCAAGCGCGCTCGTGGCCGACATTATCTACACGCCGCTGGAGACGCTGCTGCTGCGCGAGGCGCGTCTGCGCGGCAATCGCACGCTGAACGGGCTTGGCATGCTGCTGCATCAGGGCCGTCCGGCGTGGAAATCATGGTTTGGGATTGAACCGGCAGTTACGCCGCGATTGCGCGCGATTATAGAGGCGAGCCTTTAACGCTGCGCCGCCAGCCCTGCGCGCATTTTAACCATCTCAAACGCATCAGGACAATTTATCGCAAACGCGCGGAACCCCCCATGGGGGGCTGCGTTGAGCTATCGTTGATGCAGTGACATTTCGCTCGCTGCATCCATAAAGCCCCGATCCACGCCCCCCGGATCGGGGCTTTTCTATGCGCCCTAGCCCGTCACCTTCGCCATGTAATGATCCCAGGTCCGCTGGAACAGGCTCGCGGACCAGAGTTTTTCCTTAGCCATCGCCCGGTCCTGCCCGTCGAACACGTAAGGCTGACCGATCTGCAACGCCATATATTGGCGCTGGGCGTTCTCCTCCAGATAAACCGCCAGTACGAACGCTTCCACGATGCTGGCGCCGACCGTCACGGCGCCATGCGATTTCATCAGCGCGGCGGGTCGATCGCCGAGCACAGCCGACAAACGATCCGCCATCTCGACGTTGTTGATCGAAGTCGGCGTATCCAGCACCGGCGCCTCCCCGGGCAGCACGCCTTGCGCAAACACCGGCTCATAGGCGCGCCCGACCATGGTCAGATAGGTGGACCATTTGGGATGGGCGTGCACGACGGCCCGCACGTCCTTGCGCGCCCTATAAATACCCGTGTGAAGATGAAACTCGAGCGGCGGATTGCCGACGCCCTCGATAAGCTTGCCCTGCATGTCGATGGTGACGATGTCGGCGGCGGTGATCTTGTTGCGCTGACAATTGCCCTGGTTAATCAAAATGCGATCATCGCCAATGCGAATGCTGCAATGGCCGTTGAAGTCGATAATGTCGGCCTTCTCCAGCATGCGGATGCAATCGGCAAGCTGCCGCTTCAGGGCGTCGATATCGGTTTGCTCGGGCAGGCCGAGTCCGCTCAGCGGGTTTGTCATATTGTCCTCCTGAATGTCGGGCTGGTTTAAACCGCGCCCACGCGCTTCTTCCATAAATCCCATGCGCGCGAGCCGGCGCCCAGATTCACGGCATCCGCCAGTTCCGCTTCCTGCGCATTGAGCCCGGCGATGGGGCCGCCGCCGCCCACCATGATGGCCGCTGTCTGCACCCGCGCATTCACTTCCGTATAAACGGCGCGAAACACCGCCATCGGCAGGCTTGGACCAACCGCGACGCTGCCGTGGGCGCGCATGAGCGCGACGGGATGATGACCCAGACATTTGGCCAGCGCGACGCCCTTTTCGTTATTGCCGACCAGCATGTCTGTTGCGCCGAAGTCCTTCGAAATATCGAACACCGGCACGCCCTCGCTCAGGAAAGCGGCGTTGTGGAACATCGCCCGCATCGGCGTCGCCACAAGGCTGAAGGGAATTACGGACGGCGAATGGCTGTGCACCACAGCCATGACGTCGGGACGGGCCTTGAAAATCTGGCCGTGAATGAAGCGCTCCAGAAAACCAGCGCGGCCCTTGTCCTCGCAAGCGACACTGTCGAGCGTGAATTCCATGATGTCGTCGGCGGTGACCAGCGCAGGGGCCAGCGAGCGCGACATAAAGAAGCGCTCCGGCTCATTGGGATGGCGCATGGTGACATGACCAAAGCCATCGACCACGCCCTGATCGGCAAGAATGCGGCTGGCCGCAGCCAGATCCTCAAGCATCGAGCGCGACGCGGGACCGCCCGACTTTGGCGTCGGAGCTGAAGCGCCGCCAGCTTCAGCGGCCGCATAGGCTGCCAAGGAAGAGCCGTAGCCGCAGGCGCAGCCGCATGAAAAGAGACGCATTCGTCCTCCAGAAGTTTCTTGGATCCTGCGCCCTTTCTGGCAGGAGCGGGCGATCCGCGCAACGCCAGCTTGCATGTGGAGCTGCGCATCTTTCAACCGCGCCAAAAAGCGTGCGAGGGCGCGCACGGTCCAGATAGCGCCCAAAAAAAAGCCCCGCAGCAAGCTGCGGGGCTGATCGGAAAAAGAAAGGCCCGTCTCAGACGGCTTCCTTGAGCTCCTTGGCGGCGCGGAAGGCGACCTTCTTGCTCGCCTTGATCTTGATCTGCTCGCCGGTGGCGGGGTTGCGGCCCATGCGGGCGGCGCGCTTCTTGACCTGCAAGATGCCCAGACCCACGAGACGGACGCGCTGGCCCTTCTTGAGGTTCTTCACGACGAGGTCGATCATGCCTGTCAGCATGCCTTCGGCCTGCTTCTTGGACACTTCGTGCTCTGTCGCCAGTTCGGCGGCGATGTGCTTCAGGGTGACGGTGGCCGCAGCCTTCGTCGCGCCAGCCTTTGCGGGAGCCTTAGCAACCGCCTTGGCGGCCTTCTTCGCTGCGGGCTTCTTGGCCGCCTTCGCCGCTTTCACGGGAGCCGCCGCTGCTTTCTTAGCCATGTGTAATCTCCGGAATAATCGAATCAGCGTCGCAATCATAACCCAAAGCGCGCGTCTGAAAAGCGCCCCGATGAAAGAAAACCCCTGTTTGCAGGCATTTTAGCTCATCATGACGTAAAAACATGGATTTAACTCATTCGGCAAACGTCCTCCCCATGGGCTTTTAGGGCCCGACAGGGCCGGGAACGCCCGCGGCGGCGGGCTTAATCGATTCGTCGGGGTATCTCGCGCCCCTCCCGCCAGGCGCCGATAGCCTCGATTGTATCAGCGAAATAGGAACCAAAATTACCCTGCGTCGCGTAGCCAAGATGTGGCGAGAGGACCACGTTGTCCATGCTCCGCAACGGATGATCCACTGGCAGAGGCTCAACGTTGAACACGTCGAGCGCGGCTGCATGAATGCGCCGCTGCCGCAAAGCCTCAAGCATGGCGGCCTCGTCAACGATGGGGCCGCGCGAGGTGTTGACGAGGATGGCCGTGGGCTTCATCAAGCCAAACTCTCGCTCCCCCAGCAGGCCGCGTGTTCGCTCGCCAAGCACCAGATGGATCGTCATCACGTCAGAGCGCGCCAGCAATTCGTCTTTTTCGACCCGCAGAACGCCGACCTCCGCAGCGCGCTCAGCGGTGAGATTCTGGCTCCATGCAATAACGTCCATGCCGAACGCGCGGCCAACGACCGCCATGCGCTTGCCCAGATTTCCAAGACCGATGACGCCCAGAACCTTGCCGTGCAGGGTGAAGCCAAGCCGCTCCTGCCAGCCCCCCACGCGCATCAACGCATCCTCGCGATTGAGATTTCTCGCCGCCGACAGGATCAGCCCCCAGGCTATATCGATGGTTGGGGCCGGATCGGCGCTGCGGGTGCCGCAAACCACAATTCCGTTCGCCGCACAGGCCTCTATGTCGATAGAGCGGTTTTTGCCGCCGGTGGTGACGACGAGCTTCAGATTGGGCAGGCGATCGATAAGCGCCTTGGGCAGCGCCATACGCTCACGCATCAGGCTCAGGACATGAAACGGCTGCAACGCCGCTACAGCCTCGTCGATGTCAGCCATGTTCTTGCGGAAGAAAACGGTCTCTACCTGCGGCCCAAGGCTCGCCCAATCGCCATATTGGGGAACCACGCCAAGATAATCATCGAGCACCGCCACCTTGATCACG
>CANJPM010000101.1 GCA_947476075.1 Beijerinckiaceae bacterium | reverse complement strand
CGCGACGTCGGCTCGATTTACGATGTGCCGCAGGCCTATCACGAGGCCGGGCTTGACCGCGAAGTGCTGTCAGCCTTCGGCATCGAGCCCGCGCCCAAGCCCGATATGGCGCGCTGGAACGCTGTCTCCGAGCGCATCCACAATCCCGAAGGCGAAGTGACCATTGCGGTGGTGGGCAAGTACACCGGCCTCAAGGACGCCTACAAATCCCTCATCGAGGCGCTCGCCCATGGCGGCATCGCCAACCGGGTGAAGGTCAATCTGGAATGGATTGAATCGGAAGTCTTCGAGGCTGAAGATCCTGCGCCATATCTGGAAAACGTCCACGGCATCATGGTGCCCGGCGGCTTTGGCGAACGCGGCGCCGAGGGCAAGATTTTGGCAGCCCGTTTCGCGCGCGAACGCAAGGTGCCGTATTTTGGCATTTGCTTTGGCATGCAAATGGCGGTGATCGAAGCCGCCCGTTCGCTGGCGGGCATTGAGGGCGCGGGCTCGACCGAGTTTGGCCCCTGCAAGGAACCCCTCGTTGGCCTGATGACCGAATGGATGCGCGGCAACGAGCTGGAAACCCGGCGCGCTGGCGGCGATCTTGGCGGCACCATGCGCCTTGGCGCCTTCAAGGCTGCTTTGAAGCCCGGCTCGCGCATTGCGCAGATCTACGGCTCTGCGCAGATCGAGGAACGCCACCGCCATCGCTATGAGGTCAACGCGCGCTACAAGGACGCGCTGGAAGCCACGGGCCTCCTTTTCGCCGGCATGTCGCCCGACGGCCTGCTGCCCGAAACCGTGGAGATCGTCGATCACCCCTGGTTCATCGGCGTGCAATACCACCCCGAGCTGAAGTCCCGCCCGTTTGAACCGCACCCGCTGTTCGCCAGCTTTATCGCGGCGGCGAAGGAGCAGAGCCGGCTGGTTTGATAGACCTCAGCCATGCGCGCGCCTTCCTTCTCCCGCAGGCGGGAGAAGGCGCCGCGCGTAGCGTGGCGGATGAGGGGTAGCGCCGGAGGCCATGCAAAACGCCCATCGGAGCACGCAAAGATGCGCGCCAGGACGCGCGCGGTCCAGGATGGGGGCTCATCTTGCAGCGGGGTTGACGATACGCGTTACGTATCATATCCTGTCGGCATGATCCGAGGCTTCGCCAATCGCGCGACCGAGCGCTTCTTCAGGGAAGGCGTTTGTCCAGCGCGCTGGCGCTCCTTCGAACGCTCCGCCACATACAAACTGGATATGTTGGCGGCAGCGACAGCGCTCGACGATCTACGTTCGCCGCCGGGCAACCGGCTTGAGGCGTTGAAGGGCGACCGCAAGGGGTTTTGGAGCATCAGGATCAATAGCCAATGGCGGATTTGCTTTCGATGGACCGATGATGGGCCTTCGGACGTTGAAATCCTCGATTATCATTGAGGCGCACCATGCCCCGTATTCGCACCCATCCCGGCGAGATATTAAGAGCCGAATTTCTGGAGCCGCTGGAGCTGAGCGCCCGTGCGCTGGCCGCAGATTTGGGCGTGCCCGCCAACCGCTTGACGGAAATCATCCGCGGCCGCCGCGACGTCAGCGCCGACACCGCGATCAGGCTTGGACGCTATTTCAAAACAGCCCCGCAATTCTGGCTGAACATGCAAGTCGCGCATGATCTTTCAAAGGCGGAAGCGGGAAACGATTACCGGAAGATCAAGCCGCGCGCGGCGTGATAAAGCCCTATTCCGCCGCATCCCTATTTAGCGGCTCGATCTTCGCGATTTCGTCGCGGGCGTTGGCGGCGGCGCATCGCAGGTCGTAGCTGGCTTGCAGGTTCAGCCAGAATGCGGGGCTCATGGCGAAATAGCGAGCCAGACGCAAAGCGGTGTCCGCCGTCACCGCCGTTTCGCCGCGCACCAGCCGCTCGATGCGGGTGCGCGGCACGCCGCAAGCTTTCGCGACCGTGATTGGCGACAATCCCAGCGGTTCGAGGAAATCCAGCTTTAGCGTTTCTCCCGGGTGGACCGGCTCGATCAATCCATCGGTTTCGAACGGGGAATTGAGATCCTCGTCACCGGTGATAGTCGATGATTTCCACGTCCTACGCATGTCCATCTGTCCAGTTAAAGCAAAGGCGCCATTGATCGTTGATGCGGATCGAATATTGGCCAGCGCGACTGCCCCTCAGCAATTCCAGCCTGTTCCCGGGCGGGCGGCGCAAGTCGTGGAGGGTCGGCGTGGCGTTCAATTGTTCGAGCTTGCGGAGCGCCGCCGCTGCAACGTCAGAGGGAAACCCCTTAGGTCTTTGGCCGAGAAAAACAGCCGCTGTGCGCCGGTCGCGAAAGCTCTTAATCAAAACAAAAGAACTGTATCACGCTATGATACATCAGGCAACAAAAAAAGCCGCTGCGGTCCCCCGCAGCGGCTTCAGGTTTCGTCGCTCAATCAACCCTATTTCGGCAGCCCGCTTGACGCGATCAGCATGTCTTCCAGTTTGCCGAGCACTTGCATCGTCGCCAGCGCGTCGGCCACCGAGCAATTGGGGGCGCGTTTGCCCTCAATGGCGGCGATGAATTCGCGGTCCTGGTTTTCAAAGCCGTTCATGGAGGGCGCAATGCCCGCCAGATCAATCTTGGCGCCGAAGCCGTCGGTCAGGTCGTCGTAGAACGAGACCCACGTGCCGTTGTCGCACATGTAGCGATAGGGCGAGCCGATGGGGCCGTTGTCGTTGAAGGACAGCGACAACACGCAGACGGCGCCCGACGGGGTCTTCATCACGATGCCCATGTCCATCGCGATCTTGAGGTTGGGATCGTAGGGGCCTTGTACGGCGTAGGCTTCGGAAATTTGCTCGCCGGTCTGGTAGGAGAACAGGTCCACCGTGTGGCAGGCGTGGTGCCAGAGCAGGTGATCGACCCACGAACGCGCCTGGCCCAAAGCGTTCATGTTGGTGCGGCGGAAGAAGTGCGTGTGCGCCTGCATCTGCTGCAGTTTGATTTCGCCAGCGCGGAATTTCTTCGTCAGATATTGGTGGCTCGGGTTGAAGCGGCGCACGTGGCCAGCCATTGCGGTGACGCCGGTTTCCTTCTGCACCGCCACGATGCGCTGCGCGTCCGCCACGCTGTCGCACATCGGAATTTCGATCAGCACATGCTTGCCGGCGCGCATGGCGATCTCGGCCTGATCGGCGTGGATCTGCGTCGGGCCGGTGATGATGACGGCGTCGACGTCCGGACGGCTGACGGCGGCGGTGAAATCTGTGACCGCGTTGGGGATGTTGTACTCGCCCGCAAACTTCTGCGCGCCCTCAGGCGTGCGGGTCTGGACGACAGTGATTTCCGCGCCCGGAATGGCCTTGAGCGCCTTTGCGTGGGCGTTGGCCATCGCGCCGTTGCCGCTTATGCAGAATTTCATGGGGTGTTCCTCTCCGTCTTTGTTTCAGGCCAGCGCTTGCGGCGCCGACAAACCGATGTCCGCGCATAGCATAATTAGGGCGGGCGCGAAAAGGCGCCTGCAATCTGATGCCTACGCGCTTGCGTAAACTTGGGGAAACAGGAGCTTTGCATGGACAAGGGAATAGCTGTCGTCATCGGCGCGAACGGGGGCGTGGGCGGCCAGCTCGTCGCCGCGCTGGAAGACTCTGGTTATGGGCAAGTGCTGGGCCTGAGCCGCACCAGCAAGCCTGCCCTCGACCTGACGAATGAGGCCAGCATCGCAGAAGCGGCCGCCTATGCCGGGTCGCTCGGCGAGGTGCGGCTCGTAATCGTGGCGACGGGCTTTTTGCACAATGAGCAATTCTCGCCCGAGAAAAGCCTGAAGCAGCTTGATCCGGCCCATATGGCGCTGTCGTTTGCGCTAAACGCCATCGGCCCTGCTTTGGCGCTCAAGCATTTCCTGCCTTTATGCCCGCGCGAGGGGCGGTTTGTGTTCGCCGCCCTGTCGGCGCGCGTGGGCTCCATCGGCGACAATCATCTGGGCGGCTGGCACAGCTATCGCGCAGCCAAATCCGCGCTCAACCAATATCTGCGCACGGCGGCTATTGAACTTGGGCGCACGCGCAAGGAGGCCATTGTCGCGGCGCTGCATCCTGGCACCGTGAACACGAAGCTATCCACGCCGTTCGTGAAGAACGGGCTCGATGTGCGCGAGCCCGAGGTCGCCGCCGCTGACGTGCTTGCCGTGATCGAAGGACTGACGCCCGAACAAACGGGCGGGTTCTTCGACCACAAGGGCGAACGCATCGCCTGGTGATGCGCGCTCTGGGCGAAGAGCGGTCAGCAGCGCACAGGCTTGTAGCGGCCTATTCCGCGTCGGGCTGCTTCTCGGGCGCAGCCGCTGCGAACGCGGGGTGCGCCTTGCAGGCGGCCTCAACTTCCAGAATGCGCTTGAAGCCGGACAGATCGGCGCCAAAGCGATGCGCGTTGGCCAGCTGCGGGATCAGGCAGATGTCGGCCAGCGTCGGCGAGGCGCCAAAACAAAACGGGCCGGGCTCATTGGCGATAAGCTTCTCGCAGGCTGCAAGCCCGTCGTAATTGGTCTCTTTCGCCCATTGGTTCGCCTTGGCCTCGTCGAGCCCATAGGCCTTGAGCTTGTTAAGCACGCCAAGGTTTTGCACAGGATGCACGTCGCAGGCGATGGCCAGCGCGAAAGCGCGCACGCGGGCGCGTTTGATGGGGTCACTGGGCAGGAAAGCAGGTTCGGGATAGCTCTCGTCGAGCCAATCGAGAATCGCCAGCGATTGCGTCAGCACGTCGCCGGAATCAATCTCGAAGCTTGGAACAAGCCCCTGAGGGTTCATCTCCAGATAATCGGGCGCCTTATGCTCGCCCTTGCGCAGATGTTTGAAAGCGTGCTCGACGCTGAGCCCCTTGAGGTTGAGGCCGATCCGGACGCGATAGGATGCGCCGCTCCTGAAGAATCCCGTCAGTTTCATCTGATGTCGCGTCCCTTGCTTGGCCGCCCTTTTCTCTAACCTCGGGGCCGCCGGGACCATAGCCGCACGTCGGCGCGGGTCAATCGGGCGAATTGCTCCATTTGCTTAATCCCCAGCGTAAACACCCGATAATGTGACAATTTCATGTCCACATGCCGCAAGGTCTTGCGTAAGGGCTTGACCGGCGCTACAAAAACTCGCCGCGGAGGGCGGTGAGGGAGGATTATTCCTGATGATCACGAAACGCGATCTTTTGGCGGGGGCCGCAGCAGTCGGCGCCGCTGCATCTTTTGGTTTCCAGGGCGCCCAGGCGCAAACTGTAGATCTTTTGAAGATTTTTGTGCCGGCAGCGCCGGGCGGCGGCTGGGACCAGACCGCCCGTATGATTGAGAACGCCATGCGCGGCGCCAAGCTCATCGGCGGAGCGCAGATCACCAACGTACCGGGCGCAGGCGGCGCCGTCGGCCTGCCGCAATTCATCAACCAGTGGAAGGGTCAGGGCAATTCGCTCATGGTCGCCGGCATGGTGATGGTCGGTTCGCTGATCGCCAACAAAAGTGCGCTCAGCCTCGCCCAGGTGACGCCGATCGCCCGCCTCACTGGCGAGTTCCAGGCTATCGTCGTGCCGGCAGATTCGCCGTTCAAGACGATCAAGGATTTCGCCGACGCGCTGAAGGCTGATCCCACCAAGGTGCCGGTCGCCGGCGGTTCGGCTGGCGGTTCAGACCATATTCTGCTCGGCATGATCGCCAAGGCTGTTGGCGTTCCCGCGCCGAAGGTCAGCTATGTCGCCTTCTCCGGCGGCGGCCCGGCCACGGCGGCCCTGCTCGGCTCGCAGGTTGCGGCAGGCATTTCCGGCTACGGCGAGTTCGGCGAACAGATCAAGGCCGGCAAGCTGCGCGCGCTGGCGATCTCCGCCGACAAGCGACAGACCGGAATCGACGTGCCGACCCTGAAGGAATCGGGCATCGACGTTGAATTGTTCAACTGGCGCGGCGTTTTCGCCCCTCCCGGCGTTAGCGACGAACAGCGCAAGGCCATGACGGACATCGTGCAGAAAATGGCCGCTTCCACGGAATGGGCAGATATCTGCAAGAAGCAGGACTGGACCCAGATCACTCTGGTTGGCGATGATTACGCCAAATATATCGCGTCCGAGACCACACGCATCGGCGCCATCCTCAAGGACCTCGGTCTTGCTTGAGACTAACGTTCCCGCCCATCCTTCACGGATGGGCGGGGCTGCGCGCGGCGAGATTGCGTTGGCGCTCGGCATGCTCTGCCTGTCATCAGTCGTGTTGTGGCAGACCCTGGAAATTCCTGTGTCTCCAATCTACGCCCGCGTGGGTCCGACCATCATTCCGATGATTACGGCCTGCGGTCTCGGCGCGCTGTCATTGTTGCTGCTGGTTTCGGCTGTGCGCGGCGGTTGGCAGACCGACGAGGAAAAGGAATACACGCCGGATCGCGTGGCTTTGAGCTGGCTTGTCGTCGGTATGCTCGCCAACATTCTGTTGATTGAGCCAGCCGGCTTCACTGTCGCGTCCGTCATAATGTTCACGCTGGCTGCGCGCGCCTTTGGCTCGTTGCGGATCGCCCGCGACGCGGCGATTGGTTTCGCCTTTTCATTGTCCGCCTATATCGGGTTTGCCAGGGCGCTAGGCATCAACATCGGCGCTGGCCCGCTCGAGCGTGGGCTCGAATCCCTTTTCAAGTTAATTTAATGGATCGGCTGTGATGGATTCGCTCCAGCATCTGGCGAGCGGCTTCGCCGTCGCGCTCACGCCCATCAATCTGATGTGGTGCCTTATAGGCTGCACTTTGGGCACGGCCATCGGCGTGCTTCCGGGGCTTGGGCCCGCGCTCACGATTGCGCTGCTTCTGCCCATCACTTTCAAGGTCGAGCCGACGGCGGCGTTTATCTTGTTTGCCGGCATTTATTACGGCGCGATGTATGGCGGCTCGACAACGTCGATCCTGCTCAACACGCCGGGCGAAAGCGCCACGATCGTCACTGCGCTCGAAGGCAACAAGATGGCGCGCGGCGGACGCGCAGGCGCGGCGTTGGCCACGTCAGCCATCGGCTCTTTTGTGGCCGGCACTATCGGCACGCTGGGGATCGCCTTTGTCGCACCCGTCGTCGTGGACATCGCTCTGAAGTTCGGGCCTGCGGATTATTTCTCGTTAATGATCCTCGCCTTCGTGACTGTTTCCGCAGTCCTTGGCTCCTCGGCTGTGCGCGGCTTGTCGGCTTTGTTCTTTGGAATCTGGCTGGGCCTGATCGGCGTCGATCTGCAAACCGGCCAGGCGCGTTTCACCTTTGGCTTGCAGGAATTGCTCGACGGCGTGAACGTCATTGTCGTGGCTGTGGGCCTGTTCGCCGTCGGCGAGACGCTCTACATGGCGTCGCGTCGTCTGTCGGGCGGCGATGAAATCATTCCCCTGCGCGGCTCGCTCTGGATGACGAAGGAAGAATGGAGCCGTTCGTGGAAGCCATGGCTGCGCGGCACGGCGCTCGGCTTTCCCATCGGCGCGATGCCAGCCGGCGGCGCCGAAATCCCAACCTTCCTCAGCTATTTCATTGAGAAGAAATTCTCGAAAAAGCCGGAAGAATTCGGTCATGGCGCCATTGAAGGCGTAGCCGGGCCGGAAGCTGCCAATAACGCTTCTGCCGCAGGCGTTCTGGTTCCCATGTTGACATTGGGCCTGCCTACGTCGGCCACGGCGGCAATCATGCTGTCGGCGTTTCAAAGCTACGGCATCAATCCTGGTCCGATGTTGCTGACGACCCAGCCGCAGCTTGTCTGGGGGCTCATTGCTTCGCTGCTGATCGGCAATGTGATGCTGCTGGCGCTGAACCTGCCGATGATCGCAATCTGGGTGAAGATGCTGCAAATACCGGCGCCAATTCTCTACGCTGGCATTCTGGTGTTTGCGACCATCGGCACTTACGGCATTTCGCAATCGCCGATCGACCTGATCCTGCTCTATCTCATCGGGGCTGTCGGCTATCTGATGCGCCGGTATGATTTCCCAACCGCTCCCGTGATCATCGGCATGATCCTTGGGCCGTTGGCGGAGCAGAACTTCCGGCAGGCGATGACGATCTCCGCTGGCGACTGGACCGTGTTCTTCACGCGCCCCCTGTCTGCGAGCATTCTCCTGCTTGCGTTTATCGCCGTAGCCGGACCCAAGCTTTATGAGCTGGCGAAAGCGCGCAAAAGCGACCCTGCCCTCGCCAAATCATAAAAAGACAAATGGCGGTTTTCATGCAAGTCTTTCCCTGTTGGGGGGAGACATGCGGAGAACCGCCATGCTCAAAGCTCTTGATATTGGCCTGAAGGTCCTGGCGCTGACGGCAGGAGCAACCCTTTTAGCGATTGGCCTGATAGTCAGCTGACGCCAGAAAGCTCCAGGCTGGGCGACCGCCCTGAACCTTCGCCAGATATAATCGAAGTTCTGCCGCGTTGTGGGAAAGATGCCGCATGACGGCGCCAGCGTGATGTGCGCAAACGATTTTAGCTACAGGCGTCCTCACGAACCATACACGGCGCTGGACCATGCAGACGAGCGGAGGTGAAGCTAACCACCCCCGCCCGCGACACGCTCAATGCCCTTGAGACTTCCCTGATCCAGGCGTCTGCAAAAGGCGATCGACGTAGGCGATGCCGATCGCTGAAAAAATAAAGATGGTGTGGATGATCGTCTGCCACATGATCGCAGTCTCAGTGGAGCTGGCGCGCGCCGTTCCCAGATTACTCGCCTCGATAAAAGTGCGCAGCAAATGGATCGACGAGATGCCAATGATCGCCATGGCGAGTTTTACTTTCAACACGCCTGCGTTGACATGGCTCAGCCATTCGGGCTCGTCGGGATGTCCCCGCAGTCCAAGCCGCGAGACGAAGGTCTCGTAGCCGCCGACGATCACCATTACGAGCAGGTTCGAGATCATCACCACGTCGATCAGACCGAGCACCATCAGCATGATCTGCTGTTCGGTGAAGCTGATCGCATGCGTCACCAGGTGCCACAATTCCTTGAGAAAGAGGATGACGTACACGCCCTGCGCAGCAATGAGACCAAGATAAAGCGGGAGCTGCAACCAGCGCGAGCCGAAGATAATATATGGCAAGGGTCGTAATTGGCCGGTACCGTGTGGCTTTTCCATTTTGCAATTTCCTGAGGGAGACCCAACGCAGCGCAGGCGCGATTTGTTTCACTACCCAAAAGCGAACCTGAGCGAAAGCGGTTTTAGGCGTGCAGCCCGCTTGCCCAAATACCATGAGCGCGTACCCTGCGCACAACAGAATTCTGTTTCTCAGTCTCGCTTGTTGGGAATCGCCATGAAGCCGATCGTCACATTGACTCTCAACCCGACCATCGACGGCGCAAGCGAAGCCGAACAGGTGCGCCCGATTCACAAGGTGCGCACGCGCAATGAACGGTTTGATCCAGGCGGCGGCGGCGTCAATGTAGCGCGTGTGGTCAACGAACTCGGCGGCGCAGCGTTTGCGCTCTACATGGCGGGCGGAGCCACCGGCGGCGTACTCGACGCGCTGCTGCGCCAGTGTGAAATACCCGCGCGCCGCATTGACATCGCAGGCGACACCCGCATCAGCCTGACGGTGTTCGAGACGTCCACAAATCTCGAATATCGTTTTGTGCCTGAGGGCCCGGAAGTCAGCGAACCAGAATGGCGCTCCTTTCTGGCCGCCATAGAGGCCGCTGATTTTGAATATCTGGTGGCCAGCGGCAGCCTGCCGCGCGGAGCGCCTGTGGATTTCTACGCCCGCGTCAGCGCCATTGTGCGCAAGCGCGGAGCCCGCATGGCGCTCGACACCTCGGGGGAGGCGCTAAAGGCGGCCGTGGAGGAAGGCGGGCTGCAATTGGTGAAGCCCAGCCTTGGCGAATTTGAGGCATTGATGGGCCGGGACTTGAAAGCGCCCGGCGCGCTGAAGGATGCGGGGCGCGAATTCACAGCAGGCGGCGGCGTCCACTTGCTCGCAGTGACGCTCGGCCAGGACGGCGCCGTCCTGATTGACGAGGCCGGCGAGATGCGGATGCCTGCGCTCAATGTGATCGCTCGCAGCGCGGTGGGCGCGGGAGACAGTTTCGTGGCGGCGATGACCTTGTGGCTGGCGCGGGGCGCGTCAGCCCGGTCAGCGTTCTTGTGGGGCATGGCGGCCGGCGCCGCAGCAGTGCTGACGCCGGGCACGCAAATGTGCCGATGCGAGGATGTCGAACGGCTGCATCAAGAGCTCGTCAAACGCACCTGACCCCTGAAGGCGCGCGCCGCCTTTTCAGGGCGCCTTGTCGTCTTTCCGGCCAGTCGCGCGGGTGATTTCCGCGGCGCTGGAGGGCGGCGAACCGGCGATTGAGCCGCACCCCATGAACGAGGGCGGATCGCTGGCGGGGAATGATTCTTCGGAGCCCTCCGTCACCACGTCCTTTGTGGGGTCGGAAGCGCCCGGCGTATTGACGTCCGTATCCTTGCGGATCGGGTCTTTTGCGGCCCCTCCAGCGGGCGGCGGCGCACGATGTTTTGCCATAATGTTCTCCCTCCCGTAAAAACGCGGAGGATAGGCAAATGTTCAGCCAATGCGCGATGCGGGCGCCTGTTTGCTCGCCCGACTGACTGCCCACTTGCGCGATTGAGAAAACAGCCGATGTTGGCGCATGAGTGAACGTGATTCCCCAGAAAAAGCAGCCGCCTCCGTTCCCGCAGACAGGCTTGAGCCGGATGCCCTGTCACTTAAGGCGCTGCTGATTATCTATCTTCCAGCGCTTGTCCTTGGCCTTGGCGCCGGTATTGCGCTGCCAGCCGTCCCAACGCTGGCGAAATCTTTCGACGTCAGCTTTGGCGTAGCCAGCGGCGTCGTGACCGCGCATTTGCTGGGAAATCTCGCCGGAACGCTGCCCACAGGCTGGCTTATCGACCGGTTTGGGCGTCGTTCAGTGATGATCGCCGGCCCGCTGTTGACGGCGCTGGCGGCCTTGCTGGTGTGGCTTGCAAGTTCGTTCACGGAATTGCTGGTGCTGCGCTTCATCGGCGGCTGGGCGTCGCAAATGTGGCTCATGGGACGACTTGCCGCCATTTCTCAAGGCGCCTCGCCCCAACAGCGCGGCCGACAGGTCAGCTGGATGTTTGGCATGGACAACACCGGCATGTTGGCAGGACCGCTGGTTGGCGGGTTGATCGCCAGCGCGTGGGGAGCGTCAGCGCCATTTCTCGCCTATGCGATAATCTCGCTTTGCGCGCTGGCGCCGACGCTGCTCTTCCCCGACAAGGGCCCTCAACCGGCGCCTTTGGCGCGCGCAAAATCTGGCCCGTCAACAGCGCTTACGGTCAAACAGATCGTTGCGCCGCGATTGGCGTTTTTTGGAATCGCCCTGTTCGCGGGACTGACGCGCGGCCCCATCAGCGCCGGGCTGCTATATCTTTACGCCGCATTCGCCTACGATCTCGGCCCGGCCCAGATTGGCTATCTGGCCACCGGCGCAGCGTTTATCGCATGGCCCATCGGCTTCCTGGCAGGATGGATGATGGATCGCTTCGGCCGCAAGCGCACGATGATTCCCGGATTCGGTGGCGTCGGAATATCGATGATCCTGATGGCGGCGTCGGCAGTCGCGCAATTGCCCTACCCATGGTTTGTGGCCATCTTCTTCTTTGCCGTCGCCATGCAGGCGCTCACGGGCGGGTCTATTCAGACGATTGGGGCAGACGTCGCACCAGCTGACGGGCGCGGTCGTTTTCTTGGCATGTGGCGCTTCACGGGACAGGGCGGCGCAGCTCTCAGCCCAATCATCTTCGCCATTGTGGTCGATCAGGTGAATTACAGCTCCGCCTTCCTGTTCACCGCCGCAGCGGCGCTCATGGTCGCGTTTCTGGTGATTTTCAAAGTCCCCGAGACGGGGCGGGCGACGATCAGCACAAACAGCAGCTGAAGCATTGGGCCTATAGCTGCAACCGTCGCGTGAAGAAGATGGTACCGCCTCCCCGGCTTGAACGGGGGACCCCCAGATCCACAATCTGGTGCTGCTAGAGAACATAGAAGATCTTTGGGGAAAATTTGGATTATTTATTGTTGATTATCAGTGCCAAATTCTTAGACCTTCTGACTATGGAAACATAAGAGATCGTATCGGGTCGCGAGGTTGCTTCCCATATGCTTCCCAGAAGGTCAACCATGCGGCTCACAAAACCAACCGTCAGCGCCCTCAAACTGCCCGACGGCAAGTCTGAGCTGATCGTCTTCGATAGCCTGTTGCCGGGCTTTGGGATCCGCCTTCGCGCGGGTGGGAAGAGAACGTGGATCGCCCAATACCGCGTGGGGGCCAAACAGCGCAGGGTCAGCCTGGGCTCGACCGAGGCGATGGATCCCGACGAAGCCCGACGGCGCGCCCGGGATGTCATCGCGAGAGTACAGCTCGGCGG
>CANJPM010000100.1 GCA_947476075.1 Beijerinckiaceae bacterium | reverse complement strand
GGTTTTGTCATAGTGCCGTAGTTCACCGCTATGCCAGCTGACATCGAGACACTCGCGCCAAGCGCGTGTGCCACCTGTTCGGCGGGAAGCTTCAGCAGTTTCGCGCAGGCTGCAGCCGCACAAACGCCCCCAACGATACCGGTGATGTGCCAGCCGCCGTTGTTGCCAAGTTGCGGCACGGAGCGCCCGATGCGTGCGGAAACCTCGCAGCCAATAATGAAGGCACCAATGACATCCAGAGGCGTTGCGCCTGTGCTTTCTGCGATGGCGAGCAGCGCAGGCAAGACCGGCGCCACAGACTGGCCGCTCATGTAGGTGAAGTCATAGTCCATCGAATGGGCGCTGACGCCGTTCGCGAATGCCGCGAGCTGCGGTGATGTGCGCAGGGATTGTCCAATTATAGTGCATTGTTGCGTCGCGCCTTCAAGTCTCACCATATCAGCAGCGATGTGGGCGACCTTTTCGTGGCTGCCAGCTAAAGCGACGCCAATAGAATCGACGAAGGCGAGCCGTGCGAGCTCGATCACATCCGCAGGTACTTTTCTGACGTCGAAGGCAACGACGAATTCCGCCAACAACTGGCGGAGTTCCTTGCCGGGCGAGGGTGTTTGCGCTGCGGCGCTTCTTCCGCCGAGAAGTGATAGCGAGCCGACGCCGGCCAGAAAGAGCCTACGATCGAAACCGAGCATCTGATTCTGGCTATCCATGGCTGCGCCTCCCGTTGTTGACCGGGATTATTGAACTTTTGGTGCCCTATGACAATGGCGTCGCGATCAGGATTGCACGGAGAACCTTACATGGCGATGCACAACCATTGTGTCACTAGCTTGGCGCAACAATATCTTGAGTAAATCAACATAATTGAAGGTCGGGACAGCGCAGTGAAGAGAGTGAAAGGGTGCTAGCCAAACGCCACGGGATCAGTCCGACAACCGTCCAGAAGTGGTGCAAGCGCACCACCGTCGCGGATCTTTCGATGGGACCGAGGGTGGCGCAAACAGTCCAGCACGATGCGGATCTTGTCTTCGACTGAAAAATGTCGCCGCGTAGCCCGGCTTATGTCCTTCATCACCTGCTCGTCAGGCTTTTTGGCGCTTGAGTATCTAGGGCTCGTCTTGGTTCCTTCGTCATGACGACGTGACCAAAACTCTCCTTAAATCACAACCTCAAATCTGGGACAGAGGTGCTGACGGGGAACAGTTGATAGCAGCGCGGCTCGCGGTTCTCCACGTCTGTCGGGGCAGCGAAGACTTCCTACTCAGACGGGTGTGATCGCCGCGTACTCGCAATAGCCAGCACTGCGGGAACGGCCACCTCAACGGGAGGTGGATTGACAAGGTTCAGGCGAACCAGCATTTTGAATAAAAATAGTGTCAGAGGGAGGCGGCCCGTGGATGGTGGTAAGCTTGTAGAGCGGCGTCCGATTGCCGCAATCGATCACGCGACTGTTTTCTCAATGCGCAATCTTCCCTTGCTCGAGCAAGGCACGACCTATGATCCATTGGCGACGGCCGAAAATCTTTGGGCGGCTGTGAAGGTCTATGCGAGCGGGGGCGAAAACGCTCTTCATTCCCATGGCGGCGAAGATCATGCATTCATCGTGCTTCAGGGCAAAGCGACATTCACTTTCGCAGACGGAGCGACACAGGTCGTCTCAACTCATCAAGGGGTCATGATCCCCAAAAACGTGCAGTACAAGTTCGAAGCTGATGAAGCGGAGAACCTTGTCCTGTTGCGCGTGGGTGGCGGTGAACGCGCCGTCAAGGGGCTGGAGCACCTGACGCCATTTGGCACGCCGAAGGATGTTGTCCAGCAAACGACATTCGGCGATGGGTACGTTAAGGACGGTTCCCTCGCCAAGAACGGCGAGACGGCTAAAAAGCGCGTCTATGCTCAAGGCAAGCTCTTTTCACCCAGCTAAGGCTTGCTCAGAATCGTCCAAACCGCCGCTGTGCGCATCGCGTGATCTCCTAGATGCCTGAGTGGAGTCCCCTGTCCCTGACCTCCGTCGAGGCTGTTCAGCTGTTAGTCTCGATATCAAGCCATTTAGGAGCTGACGAGCGACTAGACTCGTAAGAAGGGCAATCTGCATGATCAGAGTATTGGCTGACACTTTGTGCTTTCGCTTTGGTCGTAAGCGCCAAAGCGCGCTGTCCCAAGATGCTGATTTCTTCGCGGGGAGGAATGTCACGGTTATGATCGGCTATGCCGTCGGCGGCACTTATGACTCGACCGCGAGGTTGTTGTCGCGACATATGGGCCGTCACATTGCTGCAATCCGAATTTTCTTCCGCAGAACGTTCCGTCATCGATCGTGCGATAGAGCTGACAGAGGTCAAATAACGATAGTAAGAAAGGGCAGACCATGAGTCAGCGGCAGATGCACCTAGGCGTATATGCGGTCGGAACCGGCAACCACATCGCCGGCTGGCGTTATCCGGGCGCCACGACAAGCGGCGAGAATATTGAAGTCTTTAAAATGATCGCAGCCTCCTGTGAAAGGGGAAAGCTAGACTTCATCTTCGTGGGAGACAACCTTGCATTTCTGCCCGAGGGACATCCCGGGCAGGTTACGCGCTTCGAGCCGACGACGCTCCTCTCAGCACTCTCCAGCACAACGACGCACATCGGACTTATTGGCACCGCCTCTACCACTTATAGTGAACCCTTCAACATCGCACGGCAGTTTGCGTCGCTCGATCATCTCAGCGACGGCCGCGCGGGCTGGAACGTCGTCACGTCGACGTTGCCCGAGGCTGCTGAAAATTTTGGGCGCGAGATGGTCGATCACGATCGCCGTTATGAAATCGCCGGCGAATTTGTCGATGTTGTTCAGGGTTTGTGGGACAGCTGGGAAGACGGCGCCCGCATTGAAAACAAGGAAACTGGACAATACTACGACCTGAGTAAAGTTCATGAACTCGACCATAAGGGACAATTCTATTCTGTGAAGGGTCCGCTGAACTTGACACGTACGCCTCAGGGGCGACCCGTCATCGTACAGGCCGGCTCCTCATCGAGTGGCCAGGCGCTTGCAGGGCGCATTGCCGAAGTGGTCTTCACCGTCCAGCTCGAACTGGATGTAGCCCGTGAATATTATGACAACATAAAAAAGCACGCTGTCGCGGCTGGCCGTCGTCCCGAACATTGCAATATCCTGCCCGGCATGGTCCCAATCGTCGGCCGAACGGACGAAGAGGCGCAAGCTAAACTGGCGCACCTCATGACCTATGTGGACTCGACGAGCGCAATGCGGACCATGTCTCGTCGCTTTGGCCATGACATGTCCAAATATCCGCTTGATGGTCCCGTTCCAGACCTGCCGGTCTCCAATCTCAAGCAAGGTTACAGCACGGTCGCTTCCGCCAAGGCGAAAAGGCTGGGTTACAAACTTCGAGACATTTACAACGAGATCGCGATTGCGAGGGGCTATCTTCTCGCCTGCGGCAGCCCAACGACGGTCGCCAACCTGATGCAAGAGTGGTTCGAGGCCGGCGCTATGGACGGGTTCGTCCTGCTGCCCGCGCATTTCCCCGAGGCCTTCGATGATTTCATCGATCTAGTTATTCCGGAATTGCAGAGACGCGGTCTGTTTCGAAAGGAGTATGAGGGGACCACTTTGCGGGAGCACCTTGGTCTGCCGAAGCCGGAAAACAGGTTCGCACGCGCCCGTTTGGAAGCGTGAGGAGACAAGATAGTTGTAGCAACTGAAAGATAACCCTGCGTCATTTGACGGGGCGGTCTAATACGCGAGGAAAAAACAATGCTGAATAGGTCATGGCCTGCATTCACAATTGTCGCGTTGGTCGCGGTTGCGTTTAGCGCCGCCGTACAAGCACAAACCGCCTCAGAATTTTATAAAGGTAGGGATATCCGCATTCTAATCAGTCATCCGGCAGGGGGAGGATATGATATCTATGCGCGGTTCTTCGCCAAGCATTTATCTTCGTATCTGCAGGGAGCTCCTAATGTCGTTCCACAGAACATGCCTGGAGCCGCTGGTGTTATTATGGCGAACAGCATTGCCTCGCAGCAGTCAAATGATGGAACGGTGATAGGACTTGCGCCCGGCTCCGTCGCGACTGCTCCCCTCATTGGTGGGCCTGGGGCGCGCTATGATGCGCGCAAGCTATCGTGGATTGGCAGCATGAATGCAGAAGTAGGCGTTTCAATCGCCTGGCATGATGCGCCAGTAAAAACCTTCGCAGATTTGCTGACCACTGAACTTGTCGTCGGGGGAGCCGGCGTGACCGACGTCAGTATAGTTTATCCGGCCGTTCTCAAGAACGTCCTCGGCGCTAAGCTAAAAATAATTAGCGGCTATGGGGGTAGCGCCGGCTCTTCGCTTGCGATGGAACGTGGTGAAACCCAGGGTGTTGGCGGGTGGGGTTACAGCTCACTAAAAGCCTCCAAACCTGATTGGCTGCGCGATAAGAAGGTGAACATTCTTGTGCAGCTATCCTCAACAAGACATCGCGATCTTCCGAATATTCCTACGGTATTTGATTACGCAAAAACTGAAGAGCAGAAGAATACGTTGCAGTTGGTCCTCGCATCGTCCGAAATGCATCGAGCAATTTTCGGCCCTCCAGGCATTCCGGACGCCCGCCTCAAAGCTTTGCGAGCGGCGTTTGATAAAATGATGCACGATGAGCGGGTCCTGGCTGAGGCTGAGAGGTTGAACATCGAGATCAATAATCCAATGACCGGCCCTAGAATGGCCGAGTTGATCGAGGGGCTCTATAGAATAGAAAAGCCAGTGCTGCAGGCTGCAAACGAAGCGATGAGCCCTAAATAAAAACCCAGACAGTTTAAAATTAAACCCGGAGACCGTGAATAATGGAACGTACAGATCAAACCCTTCGAGCTTGGCAGTCGGACATCATAGTCGACCTTATTCAGCATTATGGATTTGAATATATCACGCTGAACCCAGGCGCGAGCTTCCGTGGTCTGCACGACTCTCTCATTAACTACGGCAAGAATGATCCCCCTATGCTCGTGTGCCAGCATGAGGAAATTGCGGTCCAGATGGCTCATGGCTATGCAAAAGCATGCGGCAAGCCGCTTGCTGTCATTTTGCATAATCTCGTTGGCCTGCTTCATGCGACAATGCCAATTTACTACGCTTTTATTGATCGCGTTCCCATCTTTATCATGGGGGCCACCGGTCCGATGGACGAAGGAAAACGGCGCCCGCACATCGACTGGACGCACACGGCTCTTGTGCAGGGAAACGCTATTCGTGATTACGTGAAATGGGATTATCAGCCCTTCAGCGTTGACGGAGTTCCGGATGCATTTGCTCGCGCATATTCAATAATGAACACGGAGCCGTGTGGACCTGTTTATCTATGTTTTGACGCAGGTATGCAGGAAAGCCGGATAGATCGGGAAATAGCGCTTCCTTCACCCAAAGTTGCTGCAGTTCCATCCAAAATGATGCCGGACCCCGACACACTTAAGGCCGTTGCCCATACGCTTCTGGAGGCGGACTTTCCATTGCTGCTACCTGAATTTGTTGGACGCAAGGCAGGCGGATTCGAGAGCATGGTACGTCTGTCGGAAACTGTTGGCGCGGCGGTGTGGGACGTTAATAGCTCGCTTAATTTTCCAAATAAGCACCCCCTTTGCGTCAGCATGGACAAGGGCGCCCTTTCAGATGTCGATCTGGTACTTGGACTCGACGTTCGTGACTGGCACAGGCCGACCTTCGATTATGACGAGCATAGACACGAGATGAAGCCTCTCGTTCGGCCCGATTGTAATTGGATCGAAATGGGAATGGCGGAAATAGGGATCAGTAAATGGGCGACTGATTACGGAAAGGCGCAGCCTTGTTCGATACGGGCTCTCGGGGACACCTCTCTCAGCATTCCGGCGGTGACAGATATTTGTAGCGCAATAATTTCGCAAAAGCCCGAGCTGCAAGCAAAGATCGCGAGCCGGAAAGAGCGGATCGGCACCCGGCATAATCAAGTGTGGGATAAATGGCAGACAGAAGCACGTCGCGACTGGGATTCCGCGCCGATGACACCTGCCAGGCTTGCACTTGAAGTGTGGGACGTCGTCAAAGACGAAGACTGGGTACTGACCGCGAACACCCTTAAAACTTGGGTTCGAAAGCTTTGGGACTTCGATAAGCCCTATCGTCATCCAGGATGCGATATTGGGACCTCAACACAGATTGGCATATCGCTTGGCGTCGCCCTGGCGCATCGGGGCAAGGACAGGCTAATCATTGATTTTCAGCCCGACGGGGATCTGCTTTACGATGCGGGCGCCCTCTGGGTGGCCGCCAAGCACAAAATTCCAATGTTAATGGTTATGTATAACAATCGTGCCTATTACAACGATTGGGATCATCAGATCAAAATGGCGCGCTTGCGAGGCACAGACCTCGACAAAGCGCACATTGGAATGGACCTCTACGACCCCGCTCCCGATTTTGCGACGATGGCGAAATCAATGGGCGTCTGGTCCGAAGGCCCGATTGAAAATCCGGCAGACGTTCGCCCTGCTTTGTTGCGCGCCATTGAACAGGTGAAGCAGGGAAAGCCCGCCCTGATTGATACAATTACAAGGCATCGCTGAATAGATAGCGCAAATGTGAAGGCGCAGGATAGCGGCCTTTCGGAGGATCTGTGAATGACTTCTATTAAGCGTTGTTTCAATATTTGGGACTTGCGGAACGCCGCACGAAGCAGGTTGCCAAAGGGAGTTTTTGAATACGTTGACAAGGGCAGTGAAGATCAGCTTGCGTTTAACAGCAATCTTCGCGCATTCGAGCAAGTGAAGATGCTAAACCGCGTGCTTGTGGACGTTTCGGATATCTCTCTGAAGGCCGATATTCTTGGTGGCGAAAGCGCGATGCCTCTTGTGATAGCGCCGACAGGCGTCGCAGGGATATGCTGGTACAAGGGCGAACTTGAATTGGCGAAAGCTGCGGCGAAAGCTGGCGTTCCGTTCATCCTTGCTACAGGATCGAGTACGTCGATTGAACAGATGGCCGCGGAGGCTGGTGGGCGTTTGTGGTTTCAACTATATATGTGGCGTGAGAAACAACTTTCCTACGAGCTTGTTCAACGAGCGGCGCGTGCGAATTTCGAGGCGCTTGTCTGGACGGTCGACATTGGGCAAGGCGCCAATCGCGAGCATAACCAGCGTAATGGGTTCAGCGTTCCTTATCGATTGAATATGCGCAGCGCTATTGATGCTCTTCGTCATCCCCGATGGTTGTTTTCAGTGATGGGTCGTTACTTGGCGAAAGGAATGCCCTCGCATGTAAATTTTCCGCCACAATATCAGCAGAAATTTACCGGTACGGCGACTGAAGCGAAAGCTTTGCGCGCGGATCTTGTAGGATGGGACGATGTGGATCGGCTGAGAGAGATATGGCCGAGGAAGCTGATCCTCAAAGGGATCATGCGTGCCGACGATGCGGTGGAGGCCGTCGCGCGCGGTGTCGACGCGATCATCGTTTCAAACCACGGTGGTCGAAATCTTGATAGCGCTCCCGGCACGCTGGAGGTATTGCCCGACATCCTGCGCGCCGTCGATGGCCGAATTCCTGTTATTGTGGATTCAGGGGTTCGGCGCGGAAGCGACATCGTTAAATGTCTAGCCTTGGGAGCCGACGCCGTCCTAACGGGGCGCGCAACTCTTTATGGTGTGGCGGCGGGAGGTGAAAAGGGAGCAGCCAAAGCGCTCACTATATTAAAGAATGAAATGCGGAGAACCATGGCCTATGTCGGATGCCGCTCAACCCGCGAGATCACAAGCAATATCCTGTTCAAGGGCGGATCTGATAATGCATTCTCCGGAAAGGAAGATATTGCTAGCTGGCCTCTAAAGGAGTCCGCATGAATTAGCTTAATCTATAACGACTGTTATTCGGAACCGCGATTTGTAGTTGGCTATTCCGAATAGCGTACCTTAGCCGGGGGTAGGCATGCGTCGAGCTTTTTTCCATGGGAAGTTTTGAAGCCGGCGAGTGTTTAGCGATCCTACCCCCAGCAAACGGTGACAACCAATCGATGCTTAATTTGGAATCATCGAAGATCTGATTAGCAATCGCCTCGGGAAAAAAATGCGATTGAATATTCCAGATGAGCTTTTCAATCCATCGCGATGCCGCATTGCGATTTGTGCTCGAAGTCAAGACTCAATTAATGGATCCGCCCGTCAGTTTTGCCGTCAATTCCATGATTCTTTTTTCTGTTGTAGAAGCAGCGTATATTAATTCTTGTAGTTCTTCACCTGATCGTGGCGTTACGTCTAGCTTCAGCCGTTCTGCCTCGTCACGAAATTCTTTATCGTCCATCGTTGCGGCAAACGCCTTTCTTATTATATCGACACGATCCTCTGGCACCTCCGGTGGTAGGAATATGGGCCGCCCCAGTTCGATGCTGGCCGAATAGAAGTCTAGGACTTTTCGCTGATCTTCAGTCTCCGCAAATTCATAAATTGTTGGAACACCCAGCCCTGTAACTGGTTTTCGCTCAAGCGTGAAAAGAAGCTTTGCTAATCCTGTCGTGAACCAGTGGGGCCTCTCACGCATGAACGATTGCACTGTTTGGCAGATTGCCGAAATTTCTCCGCTCTCCATTGCGCGCACGATATCCTGAGGCTTCTGATAACCCTCAATCGTCTTAAATTTCATTCCAAGTAGTCCATTCAACAGGGCGGGTGTTTGGCTCACAGCTGATCCTGCTCCCGTTCCCCCTACTACTAATTCTTGCGAAAATAATTGCTTTGCTTGTGTCACTCCTGAGCTTGTCATTGCGAAACAGCCGCGGTTCGTCAGTTCAGGGCTACCAATCCAAATGAATCGTAACGGATCGAATTTTGCTGCTGGTGCTTTCAGAAACGCTTGACTTGGAGCGTTTCTGCTCACCATGCCCCAAACGGAACCGTCGCGGGGAGCAGCGTTGTATAGCCAGTTTGTCGCTATAAGATGCCCGGCACCGGGCATATTTACAGTGACGACGGGTGGGTTGGAAGGTAGGCGTCGCTGAATGTGTCGCCCGATCAGGCGCGCCCAGACGTCATAATCCTGCCCCGCCGCAGCGCCCAGGACGAGACGTATTTGCTTTGGTTCAAAAGGTGCTTGCGCAAGAACAGGAGCGGACCCAAGATAGGTAATCGATGCGATGATAAAAAGATAACGCTTCATGGCTGCTCCTTCTTTCAACGCCCGTTTGCTTCGGATAAATTCCTCACTTGTTTTTGTTTCGTTGATAACCCTGTTCGGTGAGGTCGAAATTATTTCCTTCGGGGTCGGTGGCTCTCAGCTCCGCATATGTGCGATCAGCCGGTCTCTGTTCAGGCCCAACAACTTTCCACTTTTTGAGACGCGCACTTACATCTTCCATATTTTCAACGTGGAATCCGAAATGGTTCAGGCCATTCGGTTTTCCTTCCGCTTTTTGACTGAGAAGCGCCAAGTTTAGATAGCCATCTGTTAAGAACACCGCCTTGTCGCCTTTGCGCTCAATTACTTTCATATCGAACACGGTGCAATAGAACTCAGCCATCCGGGGCGGATCCATGCAAATGATTGCAATGTGCTTTATTTTAGACACGAAGTCCTCCCGAAATTTGAACTGATCTGATTGATTTGTGCAAGAACCTTATTCTTGAACAGATTCTGTGAGATCATTATTCTTGAATAGGATGATGTCAAATTCATAAATCAAAGGTGGTTATAATGAAGGTGAATATGCAGCCTTGTGACATCCGCTTGTTGATTGTATTTGATGCTATTATGCGTGAGCGGAGCGTATCTAGGGCAGCCCAGACGCTAGGGCTTTCGCAAGCGGCCACCAGCAACTCCTTGAATCGCCTGCGGGCTTCTCTGGCAGATCAGTTATTCTTTCGTACTGTTACGGGAATGGCGCCGACACCTAAAGCGATCGAGCTCTCCGCCCCTATCCGAGAAGGCTTGGAGAAAATACAGGGAGCGCTGAACTATAAGTCATTTAAACCTGAAAAACCCGAGGGTGTTTTTACCCTCGCCTTCTCTGATCAGGCCGTTCAGGTGGTGTTGCCAAGTCTCTTGGGAAGGCTCAAGGGAAGGGCGCCTGGAATTAGGCTGAATATCGAAACGAAGTGGAATTCAACCGTTCAGGATCATCTCGACACGGCAACTGTCGATTTAGCGATTGGTATCATCCCAAATCTGCCGAAGAGATTCGGCCGCGCGGTCTTATTTGAAGACAATTATGTAGCTGTAATGCGGAAGGACCATCCGCTGTCTGTGATGTCTGAAATTGACGCGGATATATTTTCGTCCGCCAAACACCTCGCAGTAAGGCCCTCAATTGACCGGTCGAGCCAGATTGAACTTACTCTTCGAGAGCTGGGCTACAGGCGTGACGTTGCCATGAATGTGAACCAGTTTATCGCCGTTCCGTCTATTTTGAACGAGACGGATTTAATTGCCTGTATGTTGAAGAGTGTTGCTGAGCAGCTCGACCAGAAAAACGTGACTTGTCTCCCGATTAACTTCATCCACATGCCGGTCGAGATCACAATAGCCTGGAGCGCCGTTCGCGCGTCGAATCCCGGCAACAGATGGTTACGACTAGAGGTAATAGCTTCATGCGAACACCTCCGGGACAGAGGCCGTGGATAAGTGGCTCCTTGGTCTGAATGCTGATTTCGAAATGTACTGACCCGGGACGCGTAGTCTTTGCACCGAGATGTGACCTATGTCGGAATTGATCCACACCCATTGAATTGGTCCACCCTGAGGTACGTCTTTAAGCAGACAGGAGGACCAAAATGCCGAGAAAACCCCACAAGCCGGAGAAGATCATCGCCAAGTTGCGGCACGTCGATGTATTTAGCTCACAGGGCCAATAAGTCGCGGATGCAGTTAGGGCGATTGGGGTAACCGAGGTAACGTACTATCGCTGGCACTAGGAGTATGGCGGCCTGAAGAGTGATCACGTTCGGAAAATGAAGGGCCTTAAGGCCGAGCATGCCCGGCTTAGGCGTGCGGTCTCGGACCTGACGCTGGACAAGATAATCCTGAAAGATGCCGCCTCAGGAATCGAAGGTCTGCGTCAGCAAAACTTCTAAGCCCCGCGCGCCGCTGCGCCTGCATTGATCATGTTCGATCCCAGCTGAAACTGTCTAAGCGCCGGGTTTGGCGGGTGATCTGCCCCCTTGAACGGGTCACCCTGAAAGTATGTCTTTTGACATTGAGAAGGAGGACAGGATGCCAAGGAAGAGACCCAGCCTGAGGAAATCGTCAGTAAGTTACGTCAGGTGGCCGTGTTGGTCGCGCAAGGCAGAAGCATTAAAGACGCTGCTCGAGTCCTCGTAGCAAGGTCAGATTTCGCCGCGGCAGGGTCTGCTACATCCGCTACATTTTTCGATGATGCCACACACGGGTTTGCAGCATTTGTAGCGAATGTAGCGGTCAGGTTTGGTTCAAACATCGTAGGCAAAGTGTACCAATGAAACAGCATTGACCCGTCTTTAGACGGTTGAGAAGAACTGAACGGGTCATCTCAGCCAGCTTGCGGCACTGACTGCAGTTCCAATTTAGATGAAATCAGTATATATTAGATACCAATAATGTTTGGATTGAATGATGATCCCCTCAGCAGCCAAGCGTCCATTCACAGTCGCCCATCGCATGCGTCTCCACCGCGCCCGGAAGCTCGCTGGTCTGCGTTGTCTGACGCTGGAGGGTCGAGAGACTGAAATTGCCGCTCTGTTCAGGAGGGGGCTGCTACGCTCTGATAGCCAGAATGATGATAGTGCCGTCCGGGATGCCTTTTATGCGCTTCTGGATCCAAGTCTGAGCAATTGAATGTGACGCTTCACAAAATCAACGGAGGCTCTCGTGGCACTGCAAAGCAAAAACCTTGTCACAGGACGCCAGCTACGCGCTGCCCGCGTCTTGGCTCGATTAACTCAACGCACGCTCGGCGCGGCACTGGCAGCGGCTGGACAACCTGCTTGGACTTGACAACTATGTAGATTTTTTAGGCTATAAAATAGACGGGTCCCTGGAAATACCCGGGGTGGGGAGGGGTGGGGCCTGTCCATAGGGGCGGGGGGTGTGCGAGGCGGCGCTTGGAAGATTAGCAATCGAGGGCGTCGCCTAGATTTTATCTTCCCTCTATCTTCCCTGCACTTATCGCGACATGGCAGGCATCTTCATAAGCCATTGAAATAGTTGGCGCACCCGACACGATTCGAACGTGTGGCCTTTGCCTTCGGAGGGCAACGCTCTATCCAGCTGAGCTACGGGTGCGGATCGGCGCGTTTCCGCGTCGGCTCTGCTTTCTAGCCTATCGCGCGGCAGCGATCAACGCGCAGGCTTCACTTAAGCGCTCACTTG
>CANJPM010000099.1 GCA_947476075.1 Beijerinckiaceae bacterium | reverse complement strand
GGCGCCGACGTGTTGGAAATCGGCATGCCCTTCACCGATCCGATGGCGGACGGTCCCACCATTCAGGCCGCCGGCCTGCGCGCGCTCCATGCGGGCGCCTCGCTGAAGAAGACCATTCAGGTCGTGGCCGATTTCCGCGCCGGCGATCCTGACACGCCGATCGTGCTGATGGGCTATTACAACCCTATCTACGTCTATGGCGTCGAACGCTTTCTGGCCGACGCCAAGAAAGCCGGCGTTGACGGCCTGATCGTCGTCGATCTGCCGCCGGAAGAGGATGCCGAATTGTGCCTGCCAGCCCTCAAGGCCGGGCTCAATTTCGTGCGCCTGGCGACTCCGACCACGGACGAGAAGCGCCTGCCAAAGGTGCTGACCAATACGTCGGGCTTTGTTTATTACGTCTCGATCGCGGGCATAACCGGCTCGGCGACCCCTGATTATTCTCAAGTTGCTGCGGCTGTAGCGCGCATCAAATCCCACACCAATCTGCCTGTGGCGGTTGGTTTTGGCGTCAAGAACGCACAATCGGCCGCCGAGATCGCCGCGCACGCAGACGGCGTGGTCGTGGGCTCGGCCCTTATTGACGCCTTGAAGAACAGCCTTGATTCCGACAACCGCGCCACTGCCAAAACCGTGGATGCGGTGACGGGCCTCGTTGCTGAAATTGCCAAGGGCGTGCGCCGCGCCCGCCCCGGCGCCTGATCGCCCCGCAATAGCTGGAGCAGAGCATGAACTGGATCACCGAAGCGCTGCCGCCGCAGATTCGCTCTTTCCTGAAGCGCGAGACGCCCGAAAACCTTTGGGTGAAATGCCCCGAGAGCGGCCAGCTCGTTTTCCACAAGGAAGTTGAGCAGAACCTTTGGGTGGTGCCGGGCTCTGGCTTCCATATGCGTATGCCTGTGGTGGCGCGCCTGCAAATGTTGTTCGACAATTCCAAATGGGAAGATCTGCCCACGCCCGACGTGCAGCTCGATCCGCTGAAGTTCCGCGACGTGAAGCGTTACACTGACCGGCTGAAGGATTATCGCGCCAAGACCGAGCGCATGGATTGCGTGCGCCTGAGCGTTGGCAATCTCAAGACCATTCCCGTCACCATCGCGGTTCAGGATTTCGACTTCATCGGCGGCTCGCTGGGCATGGCCGCAGGCGAGGCGATCATTGCGGGCATGGAGGCGGCGATTGAACGTCGCACGCCGTTCATCATGTTCACGGCGTCCGGCGGCGCGCGCATGCAGGAAGGCATGTTCTCGTTGATGCAGATGCCGCGCACCACCGTCGCCGTGCGCCGTCTGCGCGAGGCGCGCCTGCCTTATATCGTCGTGATGACCAACCCCACGACCGGGGGCGTCACCGCTTCCTACGCCATGCTGGGCGACATTCACATTGCAGAACCGGGCGCAGTGATCGGCTTTGCAGGCGCGCGCGTGATCGAACAAACCATCCGCGAGAAATTGCCGGACGGCTTCCAGCGCGCTGAATATCTGCGTTCCCACGGCATGGTCGACATGGTGACGCCGCGCAGCGAACAGCGTGATACGCTGGCGCGCCTGTGCTCGCTGTTGATGAACCAGAAAACAGCGGCCTGAGCGCGAATATGGCGCCCAGTTCAGGCGCGTTTCTGGAGCGATTTCTCGCGCTCCATCCCAAAAAGATAGACCTGTCGCTGGGGCGCACGCTCGATCTGCTGCGTGCTTTGGGAGATCCGCACAAGGCGCTCCCGCCGGTCATCCATGTGGCGGGCACCAACGGCAAAGGCTCGACGACGGCGTTTTTGCGCGCGATGCTTGAGGCCTCGGGCCGCCGCGTCCATGTCTACACCTCGCCCCATCTGGTGCGCTTTCACGAGCGCATTCGTCTTGCCGGAAAGCTGGTCGAGGAAGAGCGCCTGATCGCCGCCTTCGAGACCTGCGAGCGTGTGAACGCAGGCGCGCCGATCACTTTGTTTGAAATCACCACGGCCGCCGCCTTTCATCTGTTTGCGGAAGTCCCCGCCGACATATTGCTGCTGGAAGTGGGCCTTGGCGGGCGCTTTGACTCCACCAATGTGATCGAGAACCCGCTGGCGACCATCATCACGCCGGTCTCCATGGACCATATGGATTTTCTGGGGAACACGCTCGCCAAAATAGCGTTCGAGAAAGCAGGCATCCTGAAGAAAAACGCGCCGGTTGTCGTTGCCCCCCAGGCAGATGAGGCGATGGACGTGATCGAGCGTCAGGCCCGACGCGTCGGCGCTAGGCCGATGGTGCGCGCCAATCGCGATTATCATGTGAGCGAAGAGCGCGGGCGCCTCATCTATGAGGATGAACAGGGCCTGCTCGATATGCCTGCGCCGCGTCTGGCGGGACGCCACCAGTTTGAAAATGCGGCGACGGCGATTGCGACGCTGCGGCTGCTCTATTCTGATTTCCCCGCCAGCGCGTTCGAGGAGGGCTTGCGAAGCGTGCAATGGCCCGCCCGCCTGCAAAAGCTGATCCGCGGGGCGCTGTTTGAGCGGGCGCCCGAGGGCGCCGAGCTCTGGCTCGACGGCGGCCATAATCCCGCCGGCGGGCTCGTGGTCGCGCAGGCCATGGCCGGGCGGCATGAGCGCGATCCTCGGCCGTTCATTCTGATAAGCGGCGGGCTCGCCAGCAAGGACACCGGCGGGTTCCTGCAAGCCTTCGCAGGGCTGGCGCAGGAGGTTTTGACCGTGCCGATCCCCGGCGAGCACGCCTCCCGCAGCGCCGATGACGTGGCGGCCATCGCCCGCACGCAGGGTCTGCCCGCGACCGCCGGCAGCAGCGTCTCCAGCGCGCTTGAATCCCTGGCTGCAAGGCGCTGGCCCATACCGCCGCGCATTCTGATCGCTGGTTCGCTCTATCTGGCGGGCGACGTTTTGCGGGAAAACGGCACGCTTCCCGATTGACCGCGCGGGCGCGCTTCTGTTGAGTACGCCCACATTAATGAGGTTTTCCAATCATGAGCGCAGAACTGACCGCACCCGAGCGAGCTCGCCTCGCTGACATTATTTTTGAACGCTCTTTCGGGCGCGGCAAGGTGATGCTGGCGTCGGGCAAAGAGAGCGATTTCTATTTCGACATGAAGCCCTCGATGCTTCACCCCGAGGGCGCGGCGCTGATCGCCAAAGCGGTGCTGGCAAAAGTGCGCGGCTCCGGCGCCACTCACGTCGGCGGGCTGGAAATGGGCGCGGTGCCGATCACCGGCGCTTTGTGCCAGCATTCGTTTCAGGCGGGCGAGCCGCTGTTTGGCTTTTTCGTGCGCAAGCAGCCCAAGGGTCACGGCGCCAAGAAGCTGGTGGAAGGTCTGCCCAGAGGCGAAACGCTGGCGGGCAAGTCCATCATCATCGTGGAAGACGTGACGACGACGGGCGAATCGGCGTGGAAAGCCGCGCAGGCTTGCGTCGAGGAGGGCGCAAAAGTCGTCATGGTCGTGACCATCGTCGACCGCGAGGACGGGGCGAAGGAATTTTACGCCGACAAGGGCGTGCCCTTCGCCGCGATCTTTGGATCGACCGAGTTTCTGGCGCGCTGATCTATTCCAGACAGTCTTTACTCAAGACAGGCCTGCGACAAATCCTGAAATGCGCGGGCGCGATGCGAAAGCGCCTGCGAGCCGTCGGCGGGGATGCCGTGCTTCTCGTCCGACGACATTTCGCCAAACGTGCGCTTGTGATCGTCGGGCTGGAAGAAGGGATCATAGCCAAAGCCCTTCTCCCCGCGCGGCGGCCAGACGATGTCGCCAAAGACTTTGCCCTCGAATTGCTCCAGATGCCCGTCGGGCCAGACGATGGCGAGCGCCGACACGAAATGGGCGCGCGGCGTGGGCGCTCCCTTTGCTTGCATCAGCGCATGCACATGGGCCATGGCGGCGGCAAAATCGCCCGCCTCTTTGGCCCAGCGCGCCGAATAAATGCCCGGATCGCCACCCAGCGCATCGACGCAAAGGCCGGAATCGTCGGCAAACGAAGGCAGGCCGGAGACTTGCGCCGCAGCCCGCGCCTTCAGCTCCGCATTGGCCAGAAACGTCAGCCCCGTCTCGTCGGGCTCAATCAACCCCAGATCGCCCGCCGACACGGCCTCGATTCCATAGGGCGCCAGCAGCTCGCGCATTTCGCGCAGCTTGCCGGGATTATGGGTGGCGATCACCACGCGGCCGGACAATTTGCGATGCGCGTCGTTCATGTCATTCTCCAGATGGAGCGCTGTTTTCAAGCGATGGTGAGCTTCTGCAGCGCCACCAGCTCGCCGATGCCTTTGCGGGCGAGCTTGAGCATTTCACCGAGCTGCTCTTCGCTGAAGGTGGCGCCTTCGGCGGTGGCCTGAACTTCGACCAGATTGCCCGCGCCCGTGAGCACGAAATTGGCGTCGGTGTGGGCGGACGAATCCTCGATGTAATCAAGATCAAGGATCGAGCCGTTGACGCCAATGCCGCAGGAGACGGCTGCTACATGGTCGCGCAGCGGCATGTCGCGGATCATCGAGCGGCTGCGCATCCATTTCAGGCATTCGTGCAGGGCAACCCAGCCGCCGGTGATGGCGGCGGTGCGGGTGCCGCCATCGGCCTGCAAGACGTCGCAATCGACCACGATCTGGCGCTCGCCAATGGCTTGCAGATCGACCACGGAGCGCAGCGAGCGCCCGATCAGGCGCTGGATTTCCTGCGTGCGGCCCGATTGCTTGCCTGACGTCGACTCGCGGCGCGTGCGCGTCTGCGTGGCGCGCGGCAGCATGGAATATTCCGCCGTCACCCAGCCACGGCCCTGTCCGCGCAGCCATTGCGGCGGCTTGTCTTCGAGCGAGGCGGTGCAAAGCACATGGGTCTCGCCGAATTTTACAAGGCAGGAGCCTTCCGCATACCGCGCAACGTTGCGCTCGAGCGAGACAGCCCGCATTTCGTCGGCGGCGCGTTTGGATGGACGCATGGGTGTTTCCTCAAATCAGGTTGCGCGGTCGTAACGGCAAACGGAGCGCGCCACAAGCAGGCCTTGCCGGGCTTCCTGCTCTTGTCGCCGCCCGCGCACGCTGATAAGGAAACGCTCCGCAGGAAACTGCGGCAATCTCTGTTCGCTGGATCCGGCGCCGTGCCGGTCCGCTTTTTTGTCAAGAAGCCTTGTCAGGAAAGCGATGAGTCCCGTCACCAAGACGGACCACCGGAAAAAGCGGGCGCACGCACTCTAACCCCGCCGGCGCACTCGGTCCCGACCGCAGACGCGATCGCGACCCCCAGGAGACCAAATGGCAAACACCCAGACAAATTTCGCGCCCTCGCGCGCGGACTTCGAAGCGATGCTGGACGAGACCTTCAACGAAAACGAGGCCATGGAAGGCGCCGTCGTTAAAGGCATTGTCGTCGCGATCGAAAAGGATATGGCGGTTATCGACATCGGTCTGAAGACCGAAGGCCGCGTCGCAATGAAAGAATTCATGGGTCCTGGCCGCGACCAGGTTCTCAAAGTCGGCGACACCGTCGAAGTCTACCTTGAGCGCATCGAAAACGCCCTCGGCGAAGCGGTGATCTCGCGCGACAAGGCTCGTCGCGAAGAGAGCTGGGTCAAGCTTGAGAAGGCCTTCGAGGCCAAGGAAAAGGTTGACGGCGTCATCTTCAATCAGGTCAAGGGCGGCTTCACCGTCGATCTTGACGGCGCCGTGGCCTTCCTGCCGCGCTCGCAGGTCGACATTCGTCCGATCCGCGACGTCACCCCGCTCATGGGCGTGCCGCAGCCGTTCGAAATCCTCAAGATGGATCGCCGCCGCGGCAATATCGTTGTCTCGCGTCGCACGGTTCTTGAAGAGAGCCGCGCCGAGCAGCGCCACGAAATCGTTGGCAAGCTCGAAGAGGGCCAGGTCATCGACGGCACCGTCAAGAACATCACCGATTACGGCGCGTTTGTGGATCTGGGCGGCATCGACGGCCTGCTCCATGTCACCGACATCGCATGGCGTCGCGTGAACCACCCGACCGAAGTGCTCAATATCGGCCAGTCGGTGCGCGTGAAGATCATCAAGATCAACCACGAGACGCATCGCATCTCGCTGGGCATGAAGCAATTGCTGGAAGATCCGTGGCAGGGCATCGAGGCCAAATATCCGATGGAAGCCCGCTTCCATGGCCGCGTGACCAACATCACCGATTACGGCGCGTTCGTGGAGCTGGAGCCGGGCATCGAAGGCCTGATCCACGTTTCCGAAATGTCATGGACCAAGAAGAACGTTCATCCCGGCAAGATCGTTTCGACGAGCCAGGAAGTCGACGTTCAGGTGCTCGAAGTCGATCCCGTCAAGCGCCGCATCTCGCTGGGCCTCAAGCAGACCCTGCAGAATCCGTGGGAAGCGTTCGCGCAGAAATATCCTGCCGGCACTGAAGTTGAGGGCGAGGTCAAGAACAAGACTGAATTTGGTCTGTTCATCGGCCTCGAAGGCGATGTGGACGGCATGGTCCATCTTTCCGATCTCGACTGGAAGCGTCCGGGCGAGCAGGTGATCGAAGAGTACAAGAAGGGCGACATGGTTCGCGCCCAGGTGCTCGACGTGGACGTTGAGAAGGAGCGTATCTCGCTCGGCGTCAAGCAGCTCAACGGCGCTGATCCCTTCCAGGCCAAGGCCGGCGAAGAGGGCGCTCCGGGCGAATTGCGCAAGGGCCTCGTGGTTACCTGCGAAGTGCTCGAAGTGAAGGAAGGAGGCCTCGAAGTCCAGATTGTGGGCTCCGATCTCAACGCCTTCATCAAGCGCAACGAGCTGGCCCGCGACCGCGCCGATCAGCGTCCCGAGCGTTTCGCCGTCGGCGAAAAGGTCGACGGCCGCATCACCTTGTTCGACCGCAAGGCCCGCAAGGTCTCGGTGTCGATCAAGGCGCTCGAAATGGCTGAAGAGAAGGAAGCAATCGCCCAGTTCGGCTCCGCCGATTCCGGCGCTTCGCTTGGCGACATTCTCGGCGCCGCTCTGAAGGCACGCGAAGACAAGAAGTAACCAGGCGCGCTTCACGGCGCTCTGAAGGTAAACCCGCGCAGGAAACTGCGCGGGTTTTTTCGTTTACGCGAGCCGCCTTGTCTGCGAGCCTGTTCGATATTACCTGAGCGTGAGCTTTTACAGACCTGATGATACAGACCTGGTGACTTCATGACCGATCACGACGCCAATAAAGCCGCCGCAGCAATCGCGATTGAGAACGTGGCCGCCAGCGCGGCTGAAAACGTGATCGACCGCCAGCGCCTGCGTCGCAAGCTGCGGTTCTGGCGCGTGTCCGCCGTTCTCGTGCTGCTGGGCATGGTCGGTTATGGCGCGACTGTTTTCTTTGCTGCGCCGAAAACGGCTGGCAAGCACATTGCGCGCCTGTCGATCTCGGGGCTTGTCACCGGCGACCGTGAAACGCTGAAGCTGATTGACGATATCGGCAAGTCGTCGGCGGCGGGCGTTCTGGTGACCATCGAGAGTCCGGGCGGCACGACGACGGGCGCTGAAAAAATCTACGAAGACTTGCGCCGGCTTGCCGAAAAAAAGCCGGTCGCAGCGGTGATCGGCTCAACCGGGGCGTCGGGCGCCTATATTGCGGCGCTTGGGGCGGAGCGCATTTTTGCGCACGGCAATTCGCTGGTCGGCTCCATCGGCGTCTTGTTCCAATATCCCAACATGACGCGCCTGCTCGACACCGTCGGCGTCAAAATGGAGGAGGTGAAGTCGTCGCCCCTGAAGGCTGCGCCAAACCCGTTTGAGCCTGCGAGCCCTGAAGCCCGTGCGGCAATGGCGGCTCTGGTGAGCGATTCCTACGACTGGTTTCGTGGTCTTGTGCGCGAGCGCCGCAGCCTGAACGATCAGGAGCTCGCTCATGTGGCGGACGGGCGCGTCTTCACCGGGCGCCAATCCATCAGTCTCAAACTCGTCGATCAACTGGGCGGCGAGCGCGAGGCGATTGCATGGCTTGAGACGGAGAAGGGCGTAGAGAAAGGGCTGCGCGTCAGGGATTGGCGCCCCCCAAGCGTGGCAAGCCGTTTTGGGATCTTCAGCGCAATGGCTTGGGCCGCGCGCGCCCTGGGATGGGGCGAGGCCGGTGCGCTGCTGGAAGGTTTTGAGAGCCAGAGCCAGGTCCGCGCGCTTGACGGCCTTGTGGCCGTTTGGCATGGTCAAGCAAGAAATTGAATTGCGTTTGTTCCATCGCGCCCGTCGCCGACACCTACTTTCAAGGGATTGCCTCGTGATTAAATCTGAACTTGTGCAGCGGATCGCCGACAAGAACCCCCACCTCTACCAGCGTGACGTCGAGAACATCGTCAACGCCATCCTCGGAGAGATCAGCAACGCGCTCTCGCGCGGAGATCGCGTTGAGCTGCGCGGCTTTGGCGCGTTTTCCGTGAAGCAGCGCGACGCCCGCGTAGGACGCAACCCGCGCACCGGCCAGCACGTCGAGGTGAACCAGAAATTCGTGCCGTTCTTCAAGACCGGCAAGGAAATGCGCGAGCGCCTCAACGTCAAGCCGACGTCCTGACCTGTTGGCGGCCAGGTCATGTGAGGCCAGGTCATGTGAGGCCAGGTCATGTGAGGCCAGGTCATGTGAGGCCAGGTCATGTGAGGCCAAGTGATGGGAGGCCAGATGATGGCGGCTCTGCTGAAATGGATTTTCCTTCTGCCCGTCGCCATTGTCTCGGTTATGCTTGCTATCGCCAATCGCCATCCTGTTGAGCTGGCGTTCGATCCCTTCGGCGCGCCAGATCTGCGCATCAGCGCGCCGCTGTTCATCATTGTCTTCGCCGCCCTCATGATCGGCGTCGTCATCGGCGGCGTCGGAGTTTGGCTGCGTCAGGGCCGCTATCGCAGCGCTGCGCGGCAGGCGCGCTCGGAGGCGCGTCGTCTGAACGCTGAGGGCGATCTCCTGCGCGCCCAGAAATCTTCGCTGGTGGCGCTGTCGCGCCCGCAACCCGACGCTGATCGCCGCGCCGCCTGAGCGCCCGCTGGCGTACGCGCCGCGCGTGATCTAGGCTTGTCCCAAATCAGGGGGAGCCGCCATGAAAACCTTCATTCCCAATTCCGTAAAACTCTCGCGTCGCACATTGATCGCATCGGCGGCGGCGTTTGCATGCGCGCCCGGCGCTGCCTTCGCCTTGCAGGCGGGAAGCCATGCGGTTCTGGCCGACAACATCACCAGCAACCATCGAAGCCCCGGCAACCGCGCCCGCGACGCATTCCGCAAGCCGTTTGAGACAATCGCTTTTCTGGGCGTTGAGCCTCATCATAAAGTCGTCGAGATCTTGCCGGGCAGCGGCGCTTATTGGCTGGAGTTTCTGGCGCCTTATCTGCGCGAGCGCGGGCTTTATATCGCCGCCAGCCGGGACGCTTCGGCCGGCGCCAGTTACCTCGCAGACCATCAGCGTCTGCTGGCCAAACTGGCTGCTGATCCCGCCCGCTACGACCGCGTTCAGGTTACTGAATTTCTCGCCGACAAGTTCGAGATCGCTCCCGAAGGCTCGATGGATTTTGTGCTGACCTTCCGCAACATGCACAATTGGATCGACCGCAACGAGATCGACGGCGCCCTGCGCGCGTTTCACAAAGCGCTGAAGCCCGGCGCAATTCTGGGCGTGGCCGATCATCGCGGCCGCACAGACGTCACCCAGGAAGAGCAGAAGCGCACCGGCTATATGCGGCAGGATTTTGCGATCGCTCTGCTGGAGAAGGGCGGCTTCAAGCTGCTGGCGTCCTCCGAGGTCAAGGCCAATCCCAAAGACACCAAGGACCATGCAGACGGCGTGTGGTCGTTGCCGCCCAATTACCGCAGCGGCGACAAGGACCGCGCCAAATACGAGGCCATCGGCGAGAGCGACAGGTTTTTGCTGAAATTCGCGCGGGTTTAGGCCGACCGCTGTGCAAGCATGGCGGGCAGCGCTATATTGAAGTCATGAATGCGCACGTCATCCCACGCGACATCCTCAAGCTGCATATTGCGGCTGTTGAAGGTATGTTCCCGCTTCGCTTCATCGGCATGCTGCCGATGGGGAGCGTGGGGCATGTGGACGAGGCGGACGAGCGCGCGCTGGAGTTTTTAGCTGACGATCTTCAGGGGCTGTCTCTTCTCGACCTCTGCAAAGCCGAGATTGAACTGGGCAGGCGTCTGGGCCGCAGCGTTGGAATCGTTCTCCATGGCGGCCTGAAGAGCGACGAGGCTGCAAGGCTTGCAAGCCTCGCCGCCGCCATATGATCAGAAGCGACCTGGAGAGGCTTCAGGATGCGCGCGCGTGCGCGATGATGGCGATTGAAAGCGCCGCCGATCTGACCCGTTATTGTGCGGCCTTGTTTAACATCGCAATCATCGGCGAAGCGCTGGGCTACGTGGCCGCGGAAGTCCGCAGCCTTGCGCAGGAGATGAAATGGGCCGCAATCAAAGTCGTGCGCAAGCACATCGTTCATGGTTATTGGCAGATCAGGCCATGTGTGATCCTGCGCTTGGCGCACAGCGACCTGCCAGCTTTGGTGCGCATGCTTGATGAATTGACGAAGCGTATTGAAACGAGTGTCGCCAAACCATGACCCTCCTCATCAAAATCTGCGGCCTCTCGACGCCCTATACTCTGGCCACCGCGATTGACGCCGGCGCCGACATGGTGGGCTTTGTTTTTTTCCCGCCCAGCCCGCGCAATCTTTCCATGGAGCAGGCGCACGCCCTGGGCGTGCAGGCGCAGGGCAAAACGCTGAAAGTCGCGCTCAGCGTCGATGCGGACGATTCCCTGATCGACGCGATGGTTGAGGCTGCGCGGCCCGACCTGCTCCAGCTGCACGGGCAGGAGACGCCAGAGCGTGTGCGCGCTCTAAAGGCCCGCACCGGCCTGCCGGTCATCAAGGCGATTCATGTGTCAGGCGCGCACGATCTGGCCGCTTGCGGGCTTTATGAGGGCGCCGCCGACCGGCTGATCTTCGACGCCCGCCCGCCCAAAGGCGCAGTTTTGCCAGGCGGCAACGGCGCGGCGTTCGACTGGACGATCCTTGAGCACGTCGAGACCAAAACGCCGTGGATGCTGTCGGGCGGGCTCGGGCTCCACAATGTCGAGGAGGCGCTTGCCGTCACCCGCGCCCATGGGCTGGACGTCTCGTCAGGCGTCGAGAGCGCGCCGGGCGTCAAGGAAGTGGACCTGATCGCGCGTTTTGTCGCGCAATCTCGCAGCGCTTATGCGCGCTTGGGTCTTGGTTCTGGCGCGGGGACCGCGTAAACATCCTGCAACACAGGAGCGACGCGTGCAGCACGCCAACCCGAATTCCTTCCGCAGCGGCCCCGACGACACCGGGCATTTTGGCATTTTTGGCGGCCGCTTCGTGGCCGAAACCCTGATGCCGCTGATCCTTGACCTTGAGAAGGCGTATAATTCCGCCAAGGCGGACCCGGCCTTCAAGGCCGAACTCGCTCATCTGGCGACCCATTACGTGGGCCGGCCAAGCCCGCTTTACTATGCAGAGCGCATGACCGAGCACGCGCGCGCCATCGCGCGGGCTAACGGCGGCTCCGGCGGCGCCAAGATCTATTTCAAGCGCGACGAGCTGAACCATACCGGCGCGCACAAGATCAACAACGTGCTGGGCCAGATTTTGCTCGCCATGCGCATGGGCAAGAAGCGCATTATCGCCGAAACCGGCGCCGGCCAGCATGGCGTGGCCACCGCGACCGCCTGCGCCAAATATGGCCTCGAATGCGTCGTCTACATGGGCGCGGTCGACGTTGAGCGCCAGAAGCCCAACGTGTTTCGCATGAATATGCTCGGCGCCAAGATCGTGCCTGTGCAATCGGGGGCGCGCACGCTGAAGGATGCGATGAACGAGGCTTTGCGCGATTGGGTCACCAATGTTGCAGACACCTTCTATTGCATCGGCACGGCGGCTGGCCCCCATCCCTATCCGGCCATGGTGCGCGATTTCCAGTGCGTGATCGGCGACGAGGTGCGCACGCAAATGCAGGCCGCCGAAGGGCGCCTGCCCGATTCGCTGGTGGCGTGCATCGGCGGCGGCTCCAACGCCATCGGCCTGTTCCATCCCTTCCTCGACGATCCCTCCGTCGAGATTTACGGCGTTGAGGCCGCCGGCCATGGTATCGACGTGCCCGATGGCCATTGCGCCTCGCTGGCGGGCGGCAAGCCCGGCGTGCTGCATGGCAATCGCACCTATCTGTTGCAGGATGAAGACGGCCAGATCAGCGAAGGCCATTCGATTTCAGCCGGCCTCGATTATCCTGGCATCGGGCCTGAGCATGCGTGGCTGAAGGAAATGGGCCGCGTGAAATATATCTCGGCGACCGACAAGGAAGCGCTCGACGCGTTCCAGCTCTGCTGCAAGCTCGAGGGCATCATTCCGGCGCTTGAGCCCGCCCATGCTTTGGCCAAGATCGTTGAACTGGCGCCGCAAAAGCCGCAGGATCACATTATGGTGATGAACCTGTGCGGACGCGGCGACAAGGACATCTTCAACGTCGCCGATCATCTGGGCGGCATGTAGCGGCGCGATACCGGGGGCGCAGGCTTATGGT
>CANJPM010000098.1 GCA_947476075.1 Beijerinckiaceae bacterium | reverse complement strand
CATGGCTTCCTGTCTGTGCACGGAGCCGCTCATTTTTTGATGCGTCGACGTTACTGTGGCGGGCTAATTTCGGCGCTGGAGCGGGGGGGGGGTATTTTAGGCTCCAGTTTAAACAGGCCTCTTCCATCTTTCGCGATTCAGCGTACGATGTAATCGGCGGAGACGTTCTTAAGTTCGCGGACCGATAGTACGATGCAGCAGTCAATTGCCGTCGACATGGTCTTGCGGCAATAGGGAGAAGGTGATGAAGCGCATAAGCATGCTTCGATTTCTTTTCGCGACTAGTGCAGGATTGTTGCTTTCTGCTTCGGCCAGCGCGCAGGATTTCTATGCCGGAAAGACGATCAAGATCATCGTTGGATCGACAGCTGGCGGCGGTTACGACAGTTATGCGCGTCTGCTTGCTAGGTATATGAACAAGTACATTCCCGGGCAGCCGACTGCCGTCGTCGTTAACGTGCCAGGCGCTGATGGCATTATCGCCGCCAACCACGTGTATAATCTTGCGGACAAGGACGGAACCGTCTTTGGAACATTCAACCGCTATGTTGTTTTGCTAGGCCTTCTGGGAAGCAAGCAGGCAAAGTTCGATCCTGACAAATTTGGATGGATCGGAACAACGGCCAGTTATAATGACAATGCTTATCTCCTTGTGATCCGCTCGGCGCTGCCACACAGAACGATTGCCGATCTTCGAAATCTCCAGATGCCGGTCCATCTTGGGAATTCGGGAACGGACGTGCCCGCCATTCTCAGAGAAGCCCTTGGCCTTAATTTCAAGGTGGTTGCAGGCTATAAGGGCAGCGACGACCTTGAGATCGCATTTGAGCGGGGCGAGGTCGATGCGCACACGAGTGGATGGACGTCGATTCAATCGCGCCATGCAGACTGGATCAAAACCGGCTTCATCAGGCCCATGATTCAGTTTGGTCGAAGAGACCGGCTTGCCGCATTACCGGATGTTCCCACCGCGCGTGAGCTTACAACCAATCCTGAAGATCGAGCGCTGATTGAATTTGCCGAGCTTCCCCTGCTGATTGCGCGTCCGTTCGCTGCGCCGCCGGGGGTGCCAAAGGACCGCCTTGAAATGCTCCGAGCTGCATTTTCAAAAGTTGTTTTGGATGAGCAGTATCTTGCTGATGGCAAAAAGCAGAAGTTGGAGCTTACGCCGATGGACGGAGCGACGGTCTCCAATCTCGTGGAGGCTATCACGACTGCGCCGCCTTCGGTCGTTGAACGCTATAAAAAGGCGCTAGACGGAAAAATGCCATCCGGTGGTTAGAATTAACATTAGCGATCAGGGAAGTTGTAAAGATGCGTCTCATGTTTCTCAATCAGGCCCCTCGCGCCTCTTATGATGTCGCAAGGATCGAGGCGCTTCTGAATAGCTATGCTTCTCCGGGCACGAAGATCGAGGTCGCATTTCCTGATCAATACGAGGGATCGCAACTTCACGACACGATCGGCCAACAAAGCGCCCTTAATGGTCTCCATCACATGCTGGAGACGCCATCCATCATCAAGAAAATATTCTGGGCGGAGCAAAACGGTTACGACGGCGTGATCTCGTCCAATACGTTTGATCCGGGCGTCGACGGCGGACGGTTAGCTGTGAAAATTCCCGTTATTGGTCCGCTTCGTACAAGCGTAAATTGGGCCGCGACCCTAGCTGACAGGGTAGGCATCACTGTTCCGCTACCTACGCATGTTCCCTATACGAAGCGAATTCTTCGTTCGCATGGTCTCGACCGCGTGGTAGCTGACGTTCTGCCAATAGGCGTGTATAAGAACGCAAACCAGCGCAAGGCTGAGATCTTTGAAACGACGGTCAAACTCATTCGCGGATTGGTTGATCAAAAGGGTGCAGAGATTATCGTTCCTCTTGGCGGAGCGCTTATCCCTTACATAGTCAATCCGGATGATCTCGCAAAAGCGACTGGCGTTCAGGTCCTGAATACTAAGGCGATCAGTATACGTTTTGCTGAAGCCTGTGTTCGTTTTGGCATGACGCAGAGTGAGATTTCATATCCCCGCGCCAACATTAGCTATGATGATTTCACGTCCAAAACTTGAGTCGCCAATAAAGCAGCCAGTTGTGTAACGTCCTTAGCATCTGCAAGGTTGAGAGCAGCTTGTACAATGTTTCCTCGGGTTGCCTCGGGAAGCGCGTCGAGCGTGATACGATGGAACTTAGAGAGCACCGCCTCCTTGACGATGCCTTCCCGTGACCATCCAGGAGGGGCGAGAACTTCGCTCGAACAGCTTCCAGCGTCTGTGAAGGCTTCGATCCGGCAAGCAAAATTTTCGGGTGACTTGTGTCTGAGGACCTCGTCAGTGCGCGTTACGATTTTCGCCATGAGGTCGCGTACACGTGGATCGTTCCATCGGTCGTTGGAAAACTGTCTCATGCCCAACTCGCCGTCAAGAGCGGCGACTGCGATGAGGAACGGAATACTGTGGTCTGCCGCTTCCCTTGATGTGGGATTGGCGCGTTCTGCATCAGCGAGATGGCGGATGACCGTCGGATGATCGCCCATTTCGAGGCGTAGTTGGCGTACGCCAGAGAGGTCGCCATTCAGTTTCCGGTTAAGTTGAATCGCAGCCTCAACAGCGCATTGGCCTGTGCCCACACAGGGAAATGGCTTGATACGGGCGCTCATGATGTAGGAGGGGTTCTTGATTGGCTGCACCAACGCTTCACGGGCTTCGACGTCTGCAAATAGAGACCGCATTCCGCGTTTGTGATCGATCACGCCCATAGGACCAGATACGCCCCCTGCAGCAAGCAAAACCGCTTCGGCACTGCTCCTTGCAACGAGTGCATTGGCAATTGATTTTGCTGAACTGATATGCCCCGTTCGGACCATGGCCGAAGTGGCGCATCGCGCGAGGCTAACCGCCATTGCGTCTGCGGTTTGCTTTTCGCTCATCTGGAGCAGCCGGCAAGCGATTGCCGGAACCACAAGACCGGAATAAGACACGCCGTCCCACTCTCCCGCGTCAACAGCAAACGCCTTGGCGCGACCAAACATCTCGTAGCCAATCACGATGGCCTCGAGCAATGCGCGCCCTGACGTTTTGGCAAGCTCGGCGAAAGCAAGCGCAACTGGAATATTGTCACTGGGGTGTCCTCCCAGCCTCGTCTGTGATCCCTCAATTCGGAATACATAGTCATTGAGGTCCAGCGCCCGGAGCAATGCCCCATTTGCGAGTATCGCGTTTGCGGCGCTTGTACGCGTTTGAAAACCTATAATCTGGCAGTCTTGTGCGCCGCCCCAACTGGTCACAGTTGACACAACCGCAGCAGCCCCGTGATCCTGGCGTCCGGCAATTGCGCAACCGATTGTATCGAGTAACAAAAGCGATGCTTGCTCGAGTTGCGGCGCGGCTATCTCGATCGATGTTGCCGAGGCAAGTTCATGTGACAGCGTTTCAATACTTGTCCCGAACATTTGATATGATTCCCACAGCGGTGCCTGTCCGAGTAGCTGTATACCAGTTTCAAAAACGTCTGGAACCGGATTACAAGCCTTTAGTTGAGACTCGCACTGAGAATTCACCTGTCAATAGCGGAGACGAAATATATCAGGCTACATTGGTAAAATAGTCTAGATTGAATATTAGTTTTCAGGCGACTTTTTACCCTGCGTCGACGGCGAAGGGATTGCCTGTAAAAAATACTCTGCCGGCGATTTGTTGCCAAGATCTGGTCCGCCTCCTAAAAAGTGATCCTCCCTGAATTATGGCCTTTGAGCCTGATGGAGGAAAGTGCAATGCCCAGGGAGGAACCAATTCAAGTGGGGTCGGTCAAAAAGCATTGTGAATGCGTGAGGGATCGGAGGTTACGCGCCAGGTGGGATATGCACCTAGTCAGTTTAAACAAAACCACATTTGGTCAGCCCCCATGCTGTCGCGAAAAATCTTGCGCCTGCCCCATGAGCGCGTCCACTTCCAACGCGCGGCGGCTTCGCGGCCAAAAACGCACACCCGCAGATTTGATAGGCACACTGCTCAAATAACAACTGCAGCGCCCGATGACCTATTGGGCAATAGCCCTGCGCGCTGCCGCAACTACAGCCGGCGAAGCCTTGAACATCGAGCTAATCAATTCCTCAAGGCTCTCGCCGGACACAGGCCGAATCTCGAGCCGCTGCTTCTCGGCCTCGGCAAGGAACAAGTCATCCGCCAATATTGCGTCGAGCGCTCGTCGCAACGCATTCAGTCGATCTCGGGGAATATCAGGCGGCGCAGCAAAAGGACGTCCCATTGCCTGCATTGACAAAATGAGCTCGAGGGCTTGCCGTTGCTGCTCATCGCGCGCGAGATCCAACACAAGCGGTACGTCCGGCAGCTCCGCATGCTTCTCCATCGCGAACTGAATTGCGACAAAAAGCTTTCCCTGCCGCAACCATTCTGAATGACTCGTCTTGGCGGCAGATATGGTCCAACCACATCGACCTTCCGTCTCGCCGCGCTCCATCGCGAGCATAAGATCGTTGGATGAAGGATAACCAGTTACAACCCTGAAATTAGCGCCGAGCAAATTGTTGAGGATATTTGGATACATGTGCGACTCCGATCCTGGAGCGTTTGCGCCAAAAGTAATCGGTCGTGTCATAAAATCTCGCACAGTATCGACGCCAAGCGCACCGCTGATTGTGCAGATACTCACCTCATTGTTTGCACTGCCTATCCAGCTTAATTTTGTCGGATCAAAATTCGCGCCCTGTCGCCCCATCAGACGATCCATAGCGACGCTGCGAGCAAACATACCAAATACAGAACCGTCGCGAGCATCAACTGAGTAAAGCTGATTTACAAGCGCAAGGCTCGCTGCGCCTGGCACATTACGAACAATAACGTTAGGGTTACCCGGAATGTATTTCATGAAATAGCGCTGCATAACCCGGGCGTACACGTCATACCCACCACCCGGCGGATATCCGACAAGCAAGGATATAGTTTTGCCCCTGTAGAAGCTCGCCACGCTATCTTGTGCGGCTACAGAACTGACGCACACGAGCGCCATAAGCCCGGACAACACAATGGCAATAGCGCTTGAGGCATTAGAGGAACGAAATCTAACTCGTGAACTCCCACTCATGACACGTCTCCGTGTTACCCCTGCGGCACGATTGCTTTAGTGCGCTCTACTGCCGACGCAGGCTTCGCGTAAAGATCCCGCACAATCGCCTCAAGCTCTACGCCATCTATCGGATCAAGCTCTAGTTGCTGCTTTTGCAAGATGTCAATGAACTCGGGATCTTTCATCGTCGCCTCATAGGCGGCGCGAATAATCGCTACACGATCCTTCGGCACGTTAGGTCCCATGAAAGAAGGATAACCAGTCGCCGAAGGTCCACACAATATTTCAAGAACCTGCCTATCTTCAGGAGTTTTCGCAAGATCGAGCGCCAACGGGACGTCGATAGGAATATCTCGTGACTTGGACATGCCCAGTTGCACGAGCACTTTGACCTTCCCGTCGCGGACCCAGTTGGCGCTACTGCCGCTCATCAGCGACCCCCATGTAAAGCCCACCTTACCGTCGATTTCACCACGCTGCATGGCGATATCAACCTGTCCGACACTACTGTAACCTGTAACAATCCGAAACTTGGTTCCAGTCAGTCGATTGAGGGCGTTCGGAAAAATTGCAGTGTCTTGATTCGGAGCAGTAGCGCCAAGGACAACCTCTTCCTTCATCGCCTCTTCAATTGTCCGAATTTTCGTATTTGCCGTCCAAACTGCGCCCACTGAAACCGTACGTGCGGGGCTGCCAATCCAGTTAAACTTTGTTGGCTCAAACTGCGCTCCAGGTACCTTCAGTAGAGGCGCGAGCATAAATCCGCGGGTTATGAATGCCCATTGCAGGCCATCCTGTAGGCTTTGTGATTGTATGAAATTGGCCAGCTTAATACCACCTGCGCCTGGCATATTTGACACAACGACGTTTGGATTGCCGGGTATATACTTGCGGATGACCTGCGAGATAGCGCGTGGGTAAGCGCCAACGGCCCCCGCACTTTCTCCAGTGCCTATGTACATCATGATAGTCTTGCCGCGAAAGAATTCGGGGGCAACTTGCGCGTTGGCGGCAAAGGCCGGAACCATTGACAGGCTAACAACAAGGTAAAAATATTTGGAAGTGTGCCACATGGTTGAAACGGTTTTCATGATAAGCTCCCTCGTCTTTATGAGCGCGCCTCAAATCTCAGATACGCGTCGCACCTTCCCGTCAAGACCCAAACTAATCTCGTAATCGCGCTTGGCGCATTCAACAGAAATATAGCCAGCATCCAGGTCGCTCTGAATAAGCTCCAGCGAACGATCTCGCGGCAGACCATACCCGCCCCCGCCTCCAGTCTCCACGCATACGACGTCACCTGCTTGCAGAGTGATCCCCTTTTCCTTGCTGATGTCACGGGCGGGCTCTCCCGCGCGCTCAAGAATGAAGCGCCCTGGCAGAGCAGCGCGTCCGCCCTGAACGCCCCATGGGGGAAACTTCGTGCGATCAAGGTTCGTCTGCAAAAGACAGGATTGCAAAATTTTGTACTTCTTGCGGAACCCGAGTCCTCCCCGGAACTTCCCAGCGCCGCACGAATCTTCGCGCAACGTGAACTCTTCAATGCGCATCGGCAATGAAGCTTCCTGCAACTCAAGCGGAATAATGCGCGTATCGCCGTGCGCCATAGTACGAAACGGACCAGAGCCGTCATGGGTGGCGCAACCTCCCCAGCCACCGTGTCCGCTATCATGACTATCAAAAAAGCTGCCGTCGGGGCGACGCCCATGAAAGCGAACTCCAGAATGGGTAGCGAAATGGCCTCCAGGTACACGATCCGGCAAAGCGTTTTCAAGCGCTCTGACCACGACATCGATCACGGTTGGAAAAGGTGTGGAATAATTTCCCATTGGCGCGGTCGGCTCAGCACTCAAGATCTTTCCTTTAGGCAGCACCAATTTCAGGGGACGAAAGGTGCCCTCATTTGCCATCTCGTCGGCACCTAAAAGATATTTGAACGCCACACGCGCAGTGGTTTGACCGCCTCCAAAATAACCGGAATTAATGGGACCTGCGACTTGATCTGCAATCTCGGTATAGTCAACCGTCATTTCATCATCTACAATGATTACCTTTACTCTGATGAGCAGAGGATTATCGCTGGTGCGATCATTATCCAGGTAGGTCTCAGCGACATACACGCCGTCTGGCATTGCGCGAATAATTGCACGAGCAGCTGCTTCCGACTGATCAAGAATAATTTCAATTGCCTTAAAGAAGGTGGCCGTTCCATAACGGCTAGCGAGATCGCGCGTGAGATCGCGCCCAAGAAGGCAACCAGCCAGCTGCGCAGATATGTCGCCCATTAGTTCTGTTGGCATCCGGCTGTTATTTTCAATAATGCGATAGACTTCCTCAATAGGTTCCCCTTTCGACCATAATTTAATAGTACGAAGCTGAAGCCCTTCCATGAAGATGTCGGTTGAGCGCGGAACCGAACCACCAATATCGATCCAGTGGACATTGATAGCGAAAAAACCAATTAAGAGGCTCTGGTCAACTCCTCCGAATACAGGCGTATACATAACCGTATTGTTCAGATGCTGTCCTTGCACAGCAGCATGATTACATAAAACGACATCACCATGATGCAGGCGGTCGCGTCCGTAGATCTGAAGACCGTCGCGTACCGCCATCCCAACCGAATCAGCAACGAACGGCGGCATTCCACCAGTGCATTGCGCAACAAGCTGCCCATCTGGATCTGTGAGTCCAACAGCGAAATCATTGTATTCATAAATATAGGGCGAGAACGCCGTTCGCTTGATATTCGCGTCGATCTGATTTGTGATGGAAATCAAGCCATGACGTATCACTTCAAGCGAGATAGCATCGACGCTATCGGCCTTCACACGCTGATTTGCCTCAATCATGATTGTGCTCCCTTCACTGTGACGCGAATCTCGTACAGCGACCCGATTTCAAAACTGTCGCCAGGCCATACAACAGTCGTGGAGCCATATTCCTCAATTAAAGCCGGACCTGTCGCGATGAAGCCGGGGGGAAGAGACGTGCGATTGTAGACGGCAGTCTCCAACGGATAAGCGCCGACTTCGAAATATACCTTCCGGTACAGAGGCGCTGTGAATGGCTCCTGCGGGCGAGGTAGATGGGACAGATCCGGGCGCCTCTGCCGAGCGAAAGCGGACAGATGCGCGGTCTGGAATTCCACTTGGGCGCGCTTATCAGCGTGTCCATATCGGCGCTCGTAATCATTCTCAAATGCGCTACGAATTTGCGTGTCGTCCTTCAGACCTGAAATAGGCACCTTGATATTGTGACGCTGGCCGACATATCGCATCTCCGCACGTCTATCGAAAAAGATTTCGGCGGCGCCGAACTCATGTTCCAACGCAATGCGCGCTTCATCTTCGAGGCGAGCAAAAATTTCCGCGCAACAATCAACAGCTGACGCATCCAGATTAGCGCTGTAGACTTCCGCCAAGTCGATACGAGCATCTGCCAGCAACATCCCCACTGCTGAAAAATTTCCAGGCTCAGGCGGGATGATGACAGTTGGAATAGATAATTCTCGAGCGAGCGCGCTAGCATGAAGCGGGCCTCCACCACCGTAGGAAAACAAGGCGAAATCGCGCGGATCTAGCCCATGCTGAACGGAGATTTGCTTTATGGCCCCTGCCATGATGACAGTAGCAATCGACAGGATGCCGTTGGCCATTTGCACCGTGGCATCAGCCCCCGAAAAGCCAAGTGGCGCAGAGATTTTTCTGATCGCCTCTGAGGCGCCAGCCTGATCGAGCGTCAGCTCTCCACCCAGAAACCGTTCGGGGTTCAAACGACCAAGTATCAGATTTGCGTCCGTTACAGTTGCCTTGTCGCCACCGCGCCCATAACAAACCGGCCCCGGGGTGGAACCCGCGCTTTGTGGACCAACATGCAGACGGTTCTGGCCATCAAGCCACGCGATGGACCCGCCGCCGGACCCTACTTCAACGATATCGATCACCGGAGAACGAATGGGAAATCCGTTAGTGTAACCGCCAACATAATAGGTTGACTCGACCGTAAACTGGCCATTTTCCACTAAAGCGCATTTAGCCGTGGTCCCACCCATATCAAATGCTATTAAATTCTTAAGCCCAAGCGCTTCCGCATAGGCCCCCGCCCCGATGCAGCCTCCAATAGGCCCGGATTCGACAAGCGCGATTGGCTGGCGGCAAGTGCGCTCTACAGACAATAGACCGCCATTTGATCCCATCATGAAGAGAGAGCCGCAGAAGCCTTTATCGCTAAGGTCTTTCTCGAGCCGTCGGATGTAGGTGTTGACTTGCGGCCCAACAAAAGCGTTAGCCGCAACGGTCGAAGAGCGCTCGTATTCATACCATTCACGGGTAAGTTCCGTACTCGTGGTAACGTAGACACCCGGCAACAAATCACGCAGCACATTCGCTGCTTCGAGCTCATGAACCGCATTTGCATACGAGTTCATAAAAAAGACCGCAATTGAATCCACATGCTTAGTGCGTAGACTGCTTGCCAACTCCCGCAAAGCCAACACATCAAGAGGAATGACTATCTCGCCATGCGATCCAATCCGTTCCTGTACTTCGAAGCGCATTTGGCGCGGAATGACTGGCGCATCGCGACGATAATGCAAATCAAAAGGATCGGGGCGATTGCCACGGGCAATTTCGAGAACGTCTCTGAATCCTTTGGTTGTGATAAGAGCCGCGTTTGAGCCGCGCCGTTGGATTAGGGAATTAATTACAAGTGTCGTGCCATGATTCAGGAATTTGGTTTTATCTGGTGAGATATTCGCTTTTTCGAAACATTCGAGAATGCCATCGACAAAATTTTCATAGGTCGTTGGACTCTTGGTGTAGATTGCGCGACGCGCATCGTAATCATAAGCCACAAGATCCGTAAAAGTGCCGCCGATATCGACGGCAACGACATAGGACATTTTGAACTCCCGAGTATTTTCTTTGTTCGATTGTATATACGGATTATCTTCTCCTGCGGGAAATCAACGTCCGCTATGAATCGTTATAAAGACGCTGACCGCAGCCTAACAAAAGCAAGCGGATCCATGAGATTCTATTCGACCATCAGATCCCGCCTTCGATGTTTTTCTTTTGCTGCGCATCCAAATCCCTAGACACGTGTCATATTCAATCCGCCGCCGCCACCAGGTTTGAAATTTGCTATCTTGCGCGGACTGTCGCCGGCAACATCGAACGACGCCCTGCCGAGTCCTGTGATTTCGATATCAAATTTGTCGCCTACATTGAAGGCCCGAAGTCCTTCATGGAAACCTCCAGTTGCCACCAGGTCACCGGGCCGCAATTCAACAAAGCGGCTTAGCCATGCAAGCTGTTCGTTGATATTGTACACCATCAACGAAGTACTGAAATTCTGTCTTGCTTCACCATTTAGCCATGACATGACGGTGAGTTTATGAGGGTCAACGACTTCATCGCTCGTGGTGATCCATGGGCCGCAAGCCGAGAAGCCGTCTTGTCCTTTTGGAAGAAACTGACTGCGGCGCGTCATCCCGCGCGCTGACACGTCGACGTAAGGAATATAACCGAATACGTAACTCAACGCGTCCTTCTCGCTGACGCGGCGGGCATTAGCGCCGATCACGAACCCCAGTTCGGCCTCCGGCTGATATTCGACGACCGCCTCGATATCGGGCAATTCAATTGGCGCGTCTGGACCAACAAGGTGCGGTGACTTGTGGAAAAATTCGATGGGCTTGCGCTCACCCCGCTGATCGCTATTCCAGTAATTGACGAACGCCGCAAGAACCCGACTAGGTCGCGCCAGCGGCGATCGTAATGTCGCACTTGCCAGCGGAGTTCGAAGTCCCTGCGCTACTAGGACTTCTATCTTTGGCTTGTACGCTTCAAACCCTGATATCAAATCCTCCATAGCGCCCTGCGCGCCGCGATACAAGCGGTTCGAAATTAAGTCGCTGATATCGACGATATCTTCGCCTTGCAGAATACCGATACGGTCGTCATTAAACCTCAAAATTTTCACGTATTAATACTTTCCGCTTGAGAGAGTCTGCACTTTCTGGGCGAGATCGATGGGGGTCGCCATAATGCTGTCCACTATTTTCTGAAGAACCTCGCCCTCAATCAAGGTTACCTTACCGCCAACTCTGCGAACTTCTTCCTGAAGCTGCGGCTCGTTGACCGCCATTGCGAACGCTTTTCGAAGCGCCGCTACACGCTCCGTTGGCACGTTGGGAGGCGTAAGCATCGGACGGCCCAACTGCCCACCGGAGGTGAAAAACTCCAGAATACGTCGCTCTTCATCGGACTTTGCAAACTCGAACAGAGACGGCGCATTCAACCCGGGAACGCGTTGCTTCTCGAAATTAAAAAGCACCTTCAGCCGCCCATCTTCGATACGACCCGCCAGATTTCCGCCTTGCAATGCGAATAGCGATTGGCAGACAGCGTGAACTTCTCCACGCATCATAGCCAGAGACACCTCTGGGACGCTTTTGTAGCCTTCTACTAATTTAAACTTCATCCCCAGTAATCGCGACAGGAGATTGGAGGTCTCGCTGGGCGTGGACGCTGCGCCCGCACCTCCAATGAGCAATTCCTTGTCAAATAAATCTTCCGCTTTCTGAACGGCAACACCAGCGATCACAGCGCAAATCTGCGGAGACACTTCCGGATTTCCAAGCCAATGGAACTTTGTTGGGTCATAGCGAGCGTTAGGGTCCTTCAAGAGCGCAAGATGTGGAATATTTCGAGCGACCATCCCTATCACAGAACCATCCTGCGGGGCTGCGGAATATAGCCAATTAGTCGCGGTCAGATGTCCCGCTCCGGGCATGTTCTGCGGAGTAAACGATGGATTGCCCGGAATATATTTCGTCATCGCACGCGTGATGAGGCGTGCATACATGTCGTAGTCTGAACTAACGGCCCCTGAAATAATAATTTTGGTCTGAACGTTTTTATAAAAATGCTCCAAATTCGTTTGGGCACTGGCGGCTGAAGCCATCACGCTAAAAACAACCGCTGAGCAAACTAATCTCGGCCAATTATGCATTCGCATGTTTCACCCCTATATTTTTTTGAGAGTAAACACCCTCCTCAGACTTCTGACAAGCCGTACCCGAGATTTCCGATTAATAACATTATGTAAAACAAGGAATTTTGTTGATCTCCCTAAAGGAACACTATTAGTCATCGACGATCAAGAAATACTGCGGCTGGAACGACTGGCCAGCCCACATGAGGTAATACGGTCATTATGTGCCCCCTTGAGCTGGTCCCCGTGAAAGTGTGTCTTTTGCGATTAAGCAGGAGGACAGAATGCCAGGGAAAAGACCCACCCTGAGAAAAACGTCAGCAAGTTGCGCCAAGTGGATATGTTGGCGGCGTAAGGCAGAAGCATTACAGATGCTGTTCGAGCCATCGGGACGAACGAGGTCGCCTATAACCGGTGGCGGAAGGAGTAAAGGAGCCTGAAGAGCGATAAGGTCCGCAAGCT
>CANJPM010000097.1 GCA_947476075.1 Beijerinckiaceae bacterium | reverse complement strand
GGCGAGCTTGCCCGGCGGAATCCTGTTCCCGAACGTGACGGGCGGCGATCCCAAAAGCCGCGATCCCGGCCACATTCTCTGTCCCGGCACGAAGGCCGCGCTCCTGACCGCCGCCACGCAAAAGCATGGCTTCGATATTGGCCTGCGGATCGCGCAACACAAGGGCGCCGACGCCTTTGGCGCCGCCGATCTTGTGGGCGGACAATATGAGCGCGTCGGCGTCCAGCGCCTCAAAACCGCAAGCGATTCGCCCCGCCGCCTGCACGATGTCGCAGACGACGATCCCGCCCCGCGCATGAACCAGCGCCGCCGCCTCGCACACCGGCTGCACGACGCCGGTCTCGTTATTGGCCGCCTGCAAGGCCAGCATAACACGCGCCTCGCCTGCCGCCTCCAGAAGCGCAGCCAGAGCGTCCAGATCAAGCTGGCCCTGCTGGTTCAGTGGAGCCAGGCGGACCCGTTCAGCAGGAAAATGATGCCCCTCCAGCACACAGGCGTGCTCGCCCGCGCTCACAAGCAGCAGGTCGGGCGCCCGCCTGTCGCGTGGAATAAAGCCTTGGCCAAGCACCAGATTAGCAGCCTCTGTTCCTCCAGAGGTGAACGTGACCTGAGCCGGTGCGGCGCCCACAAGCGCGGCGACGTCTGCGCGGGCCTGCTCAACGAGCGCACGGGCGCGGCGGCCTTCCTGATGGACGGAGGAGGGGTTGCCGATGCAATCGAGCGCGGCCACAAACGCGTCGCGCGCGGCGGGCAATAGCGGCGCCGTGGCGTTCCAGTCGAGATAGACGCGCTCGCGCCTCATCTTGTGTTCCACACTAAAAAGGGTTGCCGGAAAGGGGTTACCGAAAGTGCTTGCTCAAAGTCCTTGCCGAAAATGCTTGCACTTGGCTCCGGCCTGCGTGGTAAAAGCCGCTAACGATCAAAGCGGAGTTCTAAACGCAGTACGCTTTAAGCGCAGAGCACGTCAAAGGAGCCCATCCATCGGAGCTTCTTTAGAATTGTTCTAACAATATTTTCGCCTTTCGCAGCGTTGAAGTCAATAAACGAGCCTGTGCAATCCCTCCGCTTTCGCCGCGCATTTTTTGGAGACACGATGCCTGAAGTTATCTTCACTGGACCTGCTGGCCGCCTTGAAGGCCGGTTCCATCCTTCCAAAACGCGCGGCGCGCCGATTGCGGTGATTCTGCATCCCCACCCGCAATTTGGGGGGACGATGAACAACCAGATCGTCTACCAGATGTATTACGCCTTCGCTGAGCGCGGCTTCTCTGTGCTGCGTTTCAACTTCCGGGGCGTGGGTCGCAGTCAGGGCAATTTCGACCATGGCTCAGGCGAATTGTCGGACGCGGCCGCAGCGCTCGACTGGGTGCAGTCGATCAATCCGGAAGCGCGCGCCTGCTGGATCGCCGGCGTCTCGTTTGGCTCGTGGATTGGCATGCAATTGCTCATGCGTCGCCCTGAAATCGAGGGCTTCATCTCGATTGCGCCGCCCGCAAACCGCTTCGACTTCTCGTTCCTGGCCCCTTGCCCATCGTCGGGCCTGTTCGTTCACGGCGATCAGGATCGCGTTGCGCCGCTGAAGGAAGTGATGGGCCTTATCGAGAAGCTAAAGACCCAGAAGGGCATTCTCATCGAACACGCCGTTGTGAAGGGCGCCAATCATTTCTTCGAGAATTGCATCGACGATCTGATCGGCGAAGTGACGACCTATCTTGATCGTCGCCTTGACAATCCCACCAAACGGCCCACGCCCCAGCGCGCCATCAAACGCCCAGTGCAGCCAGCCTGATTGTGACGCCGCCCGGCTTTCACGCGCGGGCGGCGCCTTACGGTCGATGAATGACGCCTCCCGTCATCGGCGCAGGAGCGCCGGTGGTTGTCGGGAACGTGAGCGGCAGGCCTCTGGCCGCGCGCACAGCCAGATAGGCGAATGCCTGCGCCTCCATAGAATCCGCGCTCCATCCCAGATCGTCGGCGGAGGCGACCGGCATCCGCAACACCTCTGCCAGCACCCGCATTAATGTGGGATTGCGCGTCCCGCCGCCGCATATGATCGCCCGCCCGGGCCGCTGCGGCAGGAGCGCGAACGCTTTTGCGATGGAATGCGCCGTGAAAGCCGTGAGCGTAGCGGCTGCGTGTTTCGTCTCCAGCCCCGCGACGGCTGCGCGCGAGAAAGAATTGCGGTCCAGTGATTTTGGCGCAGGCGCATGGAAATAGGGATGGGTGAGCAGCTCGGCCAGCGCGTCTTCGTCGGTCTCGCCAAGAGCGGCCTGCGCGCCGTGAATATCGCAAGCCACGCCGGTTCGCTCCAGCATCAGATCGTCGATCAACGCATTGGCAGGGCCGGTGTCGAACGCAATCGGATAGCGATCGTGCGCGATGAAGGTGAGATTGCCGACGCCGCCCAGATTGACGATGGCCAGCGGCAGCTCAAGCCCGGCGGCCTTCGCCAGCGCCTCATGCCAAACGGGAACAAGCGGCGCGCCCTCGCCACCCGCCGCCACGTCTGCTGCGCGCATATCGGCGACAACCGGAATGCGCAGCCGTCGCGCCAGCGCCGCCCCGTCGCCAATCTGCACAGTGAGGCCGCGTTGCGGCTTGTGCAGCACGGTCTGGCCATGAAACCCGATGAAATCGACGCTCGCGCGGTCAATGGAATGGTCGCGCATAAACGTCTCGACGCATTCCGCATGCCTGTCCGTAACAAGCGTCTCGGCGTCCGCCAGCGCGCCGGGTCGGGCCGCGCGGTCGTTTAGATGCGCAGCCTGCGCCACTGCAGCGCGCAGCAGCGCCCGTTCCGATTCCACATAGCGCCGTGCGCCCGTTGGCCCCAGATTTAGCGCAGACGCGCCGTCAGTCTCGACAAAAGCAACGTCGACGGCGTCCATGGACGTGCCGGACATAAGGCCGATGGCGCGGAGCAGGGGCATGGACGCGGCGAATCCCGATTGAGCTTGGCGGAGGTTAGCACACGGGGCGCGCTATGGCGGGGCGTGCGGTCCAGATTGCGGCCACATCCGCCATGTCCCAAACGCGTCGTGGTCGCGAAGGCGCCCACCGACGGCAGTCCGCACGCTCGGAGCCTGCCGCGGGTCCCGGCCTTCGCCGGGATGACGGCATTGGGAGCAGCGTTTTATCTTCTCGCCATGCGACTTGCGGCAGCATTGCTGCGCCTCGTCAATTGGCGCGGCGACGCGTTCGTTCTAAACAGGCGTTCTGTTTGACGCACCGACTCGCAAGGACGCTCGCATGTACGACATTCGCTGGATCCGCGATAACGAAGCCCTATTTGAGGCGGGCCGTCGCTCGCGCGGGCTGGAGCCGCTGGCGGGCAGGCTGTTTGCACTCGACGACGTGCGCCGCGCTGCGATTGCCCAGCTCCAGGCGGCGCAGGAGCGGCGCAACGCTGCCTCGAAAGACATCGGGCAGGCGATGAAGGACAAGGATGCCGTCCGCGCCGACGAGCTGAAGGCGGAAGTCGCAGCGCTCAAGGACCAGATGGCGATCTGGGAAGCCGACGAGCGCAATGCGGTGGCGGCGCTGGAAGAAGCCTTGCTGAAAGAGCCCAACACTCCGCTGCCCGAAACGCCGGTCGGCAAGGATGAGCACGACAATATCGAGACGCGCGTGGTGGGCGCCAAGCCCGCGATGGACTTTACGCCCAGAGAGCATTTCGAACTTGGCGAAGCGCTGGGGCTGATGGATTTTGACGTCGCCGCCAAAATGTCGGGCGCGCGCTTTGTCGTGCTGAAAGGCCCGCTCGCCCGCATGGAGCGCGCGCTGATGCAATTCATGCTCGATCTGCACACCGACGTGCACGGTTATATGGAAGTAGATCCGCCGTTGCTGGTGCGTGACGAAGCCATGTATGGCACCGCGCAATTGCCGAAGTTTCGCGACGACCAGTTTGCGGCAGGTGACGGCTATTGGCTCATCCCCACCGCCGAAGTGCCGCTGACTAATCTCGTGCGCGAAAGCATTCTCGACGAGAAGCAGCTTCCCATGCGCATGACGGCGGGCACAGCGTGCTTTCGCGCAGAAGCAGGATCAGCGGGACGCGACACGCGCGGCATGATCCGCCAGCATCAATTCCAAAAGGTGGAACTGGTCTCCATCACCACGCCCGAGCAATCGCTTGCAGAGCACGAGCGCATGACCGCCTGCGCCGAGGAAGTGCTGAAGCGCCTTGGCCTGCATTATCGCGTCGTTACGCTCTGCACCGGCGACATGGGTTTTGCCTCTCAGAAGACCTACGACATCGAGGTCTGGCTGCCGGGGCAGGGCAAATATCGCGAGATTTCGTCCTGCTCCGTCTGCGGCGATTTTCAGGCCCGCCGCATGAACGCGCGCTACCGACCCGCCGACGCCAAGCAGACGCGCTTTGTGCATACGCTCAACGGGTCGGGCGTCGCAGTGGGGCGCGCGCTTGTCGCAGTGCTGGAGAATTATCAGCAGTCCGACGGCTCAATCGTCGTGCCGGATGCGTTGCGCAAGTATATGGGCGGGCTTGAAGTGATCGGCGGCTAAAGGGCCGCCTCGCGCCTTTCAGCAAACAGCAAGCGATAGATCGCCGCACCGATCACGGCTCCAGCGATGGGCGCCGCCCAGAACAGCCACAATTGTTCGATAGCCCATCCGCCAACGAACAGGGCCTGGCCCGTGGAGCGAGCCGGGTTCACCGACGTGTTGGTGACGGGAATCGAAATCAGGTGGATCAGCGTCAACGCCAGTCCAATCGAGATCGGCGCAAAACCAACCGGCGCACGCGCCGCGGTGGCGCCCAGAATGATAATCAGGAAAAACGCCGTCAGCACGATCTCGGCGACCAGCCCCGCAAGCAGCGAATACTTGCCCGGCGAATGCGCGCCATAGCCGTTGGCCGCAAAACCGCCCGATAACGAAAACCCTTCCTGGCCAGACGCAATCACGTACAGCACGCCCGCAGCAGCGATGGCGCCGAGCGTTTGCGCAATGACATAGGGTCCGAGCTCACGGGCGGAGAAGCGCTTGGCGACCATAAGGCCGACAGACACGGCGGGGTTGAAATGGCCGCCCGAGATCGGGCCAACCGCATAGGCCATGGTGAGAACCGTAAGGCCAAAGGCGAGCGATACGCCCGTCAGGCCAATGCCGATTCCGGGGAAAGCAGCCGCCAAAACTGCGCTGCCGCAGCCGCCAAAGACGAGCCAGAATGTGCCGAAAAATTCAGCCGCAAGCTTGTTTTGCATAGAAACACCTTATTTTTAAATGAGATTCGTCAATAACAGGCGCCGCCGACGAATAATCCGTTCACTAACGCCTACCCGTCAGCAAGGCCGTTATTACTTAAAGTAAGCCATAAACGCACGCTGAAACATACGTCGCCATAAGAGGCATTCGAGCGCGTTTGGCTAATGTTCTTTAGAGCAGGGGCCGCTTGCAGCTTGTCCCTTATCGCCCCAAACGCGTCATGGCGACACCTGCGGCCATCAACGCCAGGCCGCACGCTCGTAAGCCTGCATTGGGCCCCGGCCATCCCGGGATGACGCGCGCACAGATAGCTTTCCCCCGTTCTTTTTCCTGCCAAGCCCTAAATCTTGTCGCAATCCGGCAACACCGTTGCCATAATGCAACGGATATAATGTCGAGATGGCGTCGCAAGTCCGGGCTCAATAGAGGCATCTCATTTTGTTGATAATTTACAGGCTCTTATGACGGAAGTCTCTACCAGTGAGCTAATTGGCGGGCCGAGCGAGCGGCGATGGTTGTCGCGACTCGGTCCTGTCGCTGTGTCGCTGGCGCTGCTCAGCTCCGTGGCGACGCTGCTTATTTTCGCCGATTACACCCCGATTTCGCCCACCAGTCAGGTCGTGCTGATCCTTTTCGGGATGAACGCGCTCATCATCCTGTTTCTGGTCGGCATCCTGATTGCGGAGGCGCGGCGGCTGATTGCAGCGCGGCGTGCGCAGGCGGCTGGAGCGCGGATTCACATTCGCATGGTGGCGCTGTTCTCCGGGATTGCAGCGGTGCCGGCGATCCTGATCGCGCTCGTGGGCTCGGTGACGCTGGACCGCGTGCTGAACCCTGCCTTTTTGCAGGATGTGCGCGGCTTCATCTACACAACTGGCGAGGTGGCGCGCATTTTCCGGGAGGCGCAATGCCGCGCGTTGCTTCAGGAATCCAAGCTCACCGCCTCCGATCTTGATCGGATCAGCCCATTGCACCTGTCGAATCGCGCTTTGTTCCTGGAATATTTCGGGGGCCGGTCGCGTATTCTGGGCTTTACTTCGGCGGCGATGATCAAGCGGGACGGAAGCGTCGTTGAATATGGCACCGCGCCGTTTTCACGCATCGTGACGCCGGAGCCGTCGGATTTTGAGGATGCTCTGAAGGATGAGCCGCTGTGTCTCGTGCTGGACGAAGGCCGAACCTTTGTGGCTCTGCGCAGCATGAACAATTTTGCCGACACCTTCATGTACGCCGAGCGTCCGATCGACCCGCTGGCGACCGAATTTCCCAATCAGGTGCGCAATCTGACTTCGCTTTATGAGGCCTATGAGGGCCATCGCCGCAACATTCAGATCGCGTTCGCAACAATGTTCGCGCTGATCGCCCTGATCATGCTGCTATCGGCGACGTGGCTAGGGTTGTCGTTCGCCAACAGGCTCGTGCAGCCGATCCGCAGATTGATCGCAGCGACCGATCAGGTGTCGTCGGGCAATCTTTACGTCCAGGTGCCGGTGAACCGCCGAGAGGGCGATCTGGCGCATCTGGGCGAGACGTTCAACAAGATGACGTCTGAACTGCGCCTGCAACAAAACCGTCTGATCGCCGCCAGCCGTCTTAACGATGAGCGCCGCGTGTTTACGGAGGCCGTACTTTCAGGCGTACCCGCAGCCATCATCGGCGTCGATTCCCACGGCGTCGTCAACGTACTCAACCCTTCCGCCTTCAAGCTGCTGGACGAGAGCATCGACGTCGATCCCGAGCAGGTGGTTGGACGGCCGATAGAGGAGATCATTCCTGAGCTGGGGGCAGCGCTCGCCGAGGCGCGCCCGAGCCATATGCGCTCCTATCAGGGACAGGTGGACCTGATGCGCAAGGGCCGGGAGCGCATTTTCAACGTGCGCGTGACGACCGAGCAATCGCAAAGCGACGAGCGCAATCAGGTGATTACGCTCGATGACATCACAGATCTTGTGAGCGCGCAGCGCACGTCGGCGTGGGCGGACGTTGCGCGAAGAATCGCACATGAAATCAAGAACCCCTTAACGCCAATCCAGCTTTCCGCTGAACGTTTGAAGCGGAAATACGGCAAGGTGATCACAGAGGATCGCGCGATCTTCGATCAATGCACCGATACAATCGTGCGGCAGGTGGACGACATCAAGCGCATGGTGGACGAGTTTTCCTCGTTTGCACGGATGCCCAAGGCGCGCCTGGAGCGGGACGATCTGGGCGCCTGCGTCAGTCAGGTGGCTTTCCTGATGCGCGTCGGCCATCCGGAAATTGCAATTGAGGAGGAGCTTCCTGAGCCGCAGCTAATGACGCTGTTTGATCGCCGCCTGTTGTCGCAGGCCATGACCAATATCGTCAAGAACGCGGCGGAGGGAATCTCCGGCGAAGAGCTTGAGGCGGGCGAGGAACGCGCCCCGCGAATCCGCATTCGGCTTTCGCGCTCTGGTGAGGGCGAGATCGCCATCGACGTGATCGACAACGGGAAGGGCTTCCCGAAAGAAAACCGCCAGCGTTTGCTGGAGCCCTACATGACGACGCGGGCCGAAGGCACCGGCCTTGGTCTGCCCATTGTCGCCAAGATTCTTGAGGATCATGGCGGCGGCATTGAGCTGCTTGATGCGCCCGAAGGCCGCGGCGCGTGGGTACGTCTCCACTTCCCCGACCGGGGTGAGCCGGTCGGTCCATCGCAAAGCGCCGCTACCGAATTTTCTGCTCCTGAAGATCCTGCCAGCCGCGCCGACGCGCCGGCATAGAATGCGAGACCAAACATGGCTGCTGACATTCTGATCGTCGACGACGAAGCCGACATCCGCGAGGGCGTCGCCGGGATTCTTTCCGACGAGGGTCATTCCACGCGGACCGCGAAAAACTCCGATGAGGCGCTGGCGGCGATTGAAGCCCGTCGGCCTCACCTTGTCTTCCTCGACATCTGGATGCAGGGCTCCCGGCTTGACGGGCTGCAATTGCTGCAAATCGTCAAGGAGCAGCACCCGACGCTGCCAATCGTGATGATCTCGGGCCACGGCAATATTGAAACCGCCGTATCGGCGATCAAATTCGGCGCCTATGACTTCATAGAGAAGCCCTTCAAGGCTGACCGGCTAGTGCTGGTCGCAGACCGCGCGCTGGAGGCCTCGCGCCTGAAGCGGGAGGTCAGTGAATTGCGCGCCCGCGCGGGCGCAACCAATCGCATCGTTGGCAAATCAACGATCATGAACCAGCTACGACAGGTGATCGAGCGCGTAGCTTCGGCGAATTCTCGCATCATGGTCACGGGCGCCTCCGGCGTCGGCAAGGAGCTGATCGCCCGCGTTATCCATGAATCGTCGCCGCGGGCTCAGGGGCCGTTTGTGGCGCTGAACGCCGCCAATATCACGCCCGATTCCATGGAGGTGGAATTGTTCGGGGTCGAGGCCGGCGATTCACGCAGCCGCAAGGTCGGCGCGCTTGAGGAGGCCCACGGCGGCACGCTCTATCTCGATGAAGTGTGCGACATGCCGCGCGAGACCCAGAACCGGATTCTACGCGTGCTGGTCGACCAGAACTTCCAGCGCGTCGGCGGCGCCACCCGCGTCAATGTGGACGTGCGCATTGTCTCGTCCACGGGCCGCGACATCGCTGCTGCCATCGCCGACGGCGCCTTCCGCGAAGATCTGTTTCACCGGTTGTCCGTGGTGCCGATCCGGGCGCCTTCGCTGTCGGAGCGTCGCGAGGATATTCCCGAGCTGGTCGAGTTTTTCATGGAGCAATTAGCGGCGTCCACCGGCATGGCCCGCCGGGTGATCGCTCCCGACGCAATGGCGGTGCTGCAATCGCATGATTGGCCAGGCAACATCCGGCAATTGCGCAATAACGTCGAGCGCCTGATGATTTTGGCCAGCGGCGAGCCGGACGCCGAGATCACCGCTGAAATGCTGCCCTCCGAGATCGGCGCGCTTGTTCCCTCGACGCCAAATGGAGCAGGGGGCGAAAAGCTGATGAGCCTCCCGCTGCGCGAGGCGCGCGAAGTCTTCGAGCGCGAATATCTGGTGGCGCAGATAAGCCGTTTCGGCGGCAACATTTCGCGCACGGCCGAGTTCATCGGCATGGAGCGCTCGGCGTTGCATCGCAAGCTGAAGTCGCTTTCAATTGACTGAACGTCGCTTATTCCTCCGGTAATTATACGCAGAAAGCCATTGAAATTAGAACTAACGGCCATGCTCGTTAAACGTGGTTGTCAATAAGTCGGACGCGTCCTTTACTTGAAAAGGACTGCATGCGAAGTCTCGCACACGACGAAAGTCTGAATGGCCGTTGAAGCCGAATGAGCGGCTTTAGCGGGTTAGAGGGGATATAAAATGGCGGCCGAACGCGCCCAAAATCTGCAGGACACTTTTCTGAACTATGTTCGGAAGCAGAAAGTCCCGCTCACCATCTTCCTTGTAAACGGCGTCAAGCTTCAGGGCGTCGTGACCTGGTTCGACAACTTTTGTTTGCTGTTGCGCCGAGATGGCCACTCGCAACTTGTATACAAGCACGCCATATCCACAATTATGCCAGGAACGCCGATCTCGATGTTTGAGCCGGCGGAAGAGGGCGGGGAAAAACTCCTCCCGTGACCCTGGCAATGCGGAGCGCGCTTGACTGACGCCGACACAAGGCAAAAAGCCGTCCAGCCCGCGCCCGGGTACGACCCCGAGCGGGCGGCGGCGGAAAACACCAAAGCCCTCGTGGTGGGGCCGTACCTCACCGAACGCGCGGCCGTGCGCGCAGCCCAGATCGCCCGCAAGAGCGTCGATGGTCGCGAGTTTGTGCGTGATCCCGGGGCGCGCATTCTGGAGGCGGAGGGCCTGGCGCGCGCTATCGACCTCGACGTGGTGGGGCATGAAACAGTCATGCTCACGCAAATTCGCCCGGCTACCTTTATGGGTACGGGGAAGGTCGACGATATCGCCGCCCGCGTCAGGGAAGAGGAAGTCGGCCTCGTTATGGTCGATTGCGCTCTCTCGCCCGTGCAGCAGCGCAATCTTGAAAAGGCCTTTGGCGCGAAGGTTATTGACCGCACCGGGCTGATTTTGGAAATCTTTGGCCGTCGCGCGCGCACCCGCGAGGGCGCGTTGCAGGTTGAGCTTGCGCATCTGGGCTACCAGAAATCGCGGCTCGTGCGCTCGTGGACCCATTTGGAACGTCAGCGCGGCGGTTTCGGCTTTCTCGGCGGCCCGGGCGAATCCCAGATCGAGACCGACCGCCGACTGATTCAGGAGCGCGTAATCCGCATCGAGCGCGAGCTTGAGACGGTAAAAAAGACGCGCGGCCTGCACCGCAAGCAGCGGCAGGACGTACCTTATCCAGTGGTCGCGCTCGTCGGCTATACGAACGCCGGGAAATCAACGCTTTTCAACCGGTTAACCCAGGCCGAGGTGCTGGCCAAGGACATGCTGTTCGCCACGCTTGACCCGACGCTGCGCGCCGTGCGCCTGCCCCATGGCGAGCGCATTATGCTGTCTGACACTGTCGGGTTCATCTCGGACCTGCCGACACAGCTGGTCTCGGCCTTCCGCGCTACGCTGGAGGAGGTGATCTCCGCCGACGTTGTGCTGCACGTGCGCGATCTGTCGCACGAGGACACAGCGGCCCAGAGCGCCGACGTTGAGCACATTCTCGAAGAATTGGGTATTGAGCCGCACGATCCGCGCATCGTAGAAGTCTGGAACAAGATCGACCTGCTCGACGACGACCGCCGCATGGCGCTTATCAATGCCGCCCGGCGCGGCCCCGTTCGCCAACGTCCGTTCGTGGTCTCGGCGCTGACGGGCGAGGGGGTCAATTACCTCCTGAATGGCATCGAGGCCCGCCTGTCAGCCAGTCATACGTCGTTCGATCTGGAGCTTCCGCCCGAGGACGGCGAGGGTCTGAGCTGGCTCTACGCCCAGACGCAGATTATCTCGCGGGAAGACAGCGACGACGGCATGAAACTTTCCGTGCGCGTCGCGCCCGAGCGAACTGAGCGCTTGCTGCGAAGATTTCCAGATGCACGGAAATCAGAGCCTGAACGCTCGACAGCGCGGCGACGGGGAAGCTCACGCGGTTTCTGAGAATTTGACTTTAGGGTCTTGATATTAAGATAAGAACCCTCATTGATCGCCCTTTGCGCACCACCTTCTCCCGCAGGCGGAAGAAGGTGGCGTTTGCGTCAACAAACCTCGGATGAGGGCTCTTTCTATTCCCGATCCCGCCGCTTGGCCTCATCCCAAAGCGCGTCCATTTCTTCAAGGCTTGCCAGCGCGGGCGTCCGCCCCTGAGCGTCCAGCTCGGACTCGATAAATCCGAAGCGGCGTTCAAACTTGGCGTTTGTGCCCCGCAGAGCCTCTTCAGCGTCCGCGTCGCAATGGCGGGCGAGATTGACCATGGCGAAGATCAGATCGCCAATCTCGCCTGCGGCAGCTTTGTTGTCGCCAGCATCCAGTTCGCGTTCCAGCTCGTCGCATTCCTCGCGGATTTTTGCCAGCACCAGCCGGGCGTCGTTCCAGTCGAACCCGACTTTGGATGCTTTCTGCTGCAATTTTAAAGCACGCGTCAGGGCGGGCAGGGCGTGTGGCACGCCTGCCAGAACGCTGGTTGAGGAGGAGGGCGCCAGCGCCCTGTTCCCAGACCCAAGGCTTTCCTGCCCCAAAGCGGCGCGCGCTGCGGCCCGCTCGGCCTTCTCCTCCTGTTTGATCGCGGTCCAGGCTTTGGCAACCTCGTCAGGCGAGAGATCGCGTGCATCCCCGAACACATGCGGGTGACGACGTATCAGTTTGGTGGTGATTGCCTGGACCACGCCTCCAAAATCAAAAAGGCTTTTCTCTTGGGCCATTTGCGCATGGAAGACGACTTGTAAAAGCAGATCGCCAAGCTCCTCACGCAGATCGATGAAATCATTACGCTCAATAGCGTCCACGACCTCATAAGCCTCTTCTATGGCGCAAGGCGCGATGCTGGCGAAATCCTGCTCAAGATCCCACGGACAACCCTCAACGGGCGTGCGCAGGCGCGCCATGATGGCGAGGAGCGTTTCTATGTCTCGGGAGGGCTTCATGAACGATTCCAACAGCATGAACGATTCCAACAGCGCAGATGAACACGACCACAAACGAAAAAGGGCGCGCTGAAAAGCGCGCCCTGAAACTTGTTACGGCGAACAGCTTACGGAAGCGAGATCGAGAGAGCCTCACGGCCCTTCGGCGTCTCGACGACCTGCATGTTGACTGCCTGACCTTCGACCAGCTCTTCGATCCCAGCCGGACGCAGAGTCGAGATGTGAACGAACACATCCTTGCCGCCGTCATCGCTGGCGATGAAGCCAAAGCCCTTCGTCAAATCGAACCATTTCACCTTGCCGCTCACGCCAATCGCCTCAGAGGCGTCCGGCATACGACGGGTGGG
>CANJPM010000096.1 GCA_947476075.1 Beijerinckiaceae bacterium | reverse complement strand
TGACAAGGTTTTTTCTTTAAAAAACCATAACAGCCTCCGTTGATCTTGTGACACGTCACATTCAATTGCTCAGACTTCGATCCAGAAGCGCATAAAAGGCATCCCGGACTGCGTTGTCATCGGTCTGGCACTCTGCGCGGAGCAGCCCCTTCCTGACAAGAGCGGCAATTTCAGTCTCTCGAACCTCCAGCGTCAAACAGCGCAGACCGGCTAGCTTGCGGACGCGGTGGAGACGCATGCGATAGGCGACTGTAGATGGGCGCTTGTTTGCTGGGATGGTCAGCGCTCAACCCATAAATTTTTAATATATAATATTAAATTATTTTATCTAAATTGGAACTGCAGTCAGTACCGCAAGCTGACTCAGATGACCCGTTCAGTTCTTCTCCGTCTAATAAAGTCAGGTCAATGCTACATCATTGCTACACTTTACCTCCGATGTTTGAACCAGACATGACTGATACATTCGCCACAAATGGCGGAACCCCCGAGCGGTATTCGCAGAAGATTTACAAAATGCAGCGGATGTAGCGGCCCTTGCTGCCACTAGTCCCAAGCGCCTCAAGGCCGCTGAAAAATAACGCTGGATAGGGACCACCAATCCCAATCGCCTCACAGGCTCAAAAGCCATACTTCAGGGAGGAGCGCTTTTAAGGAGGCAGGCCACATATCCTCTCTGGTGCAGGTAGTTTATATCGTAATGATGACCGCCGCCTGACGCCCAAAATGCGCAAAGATACGACAGGATCTTATACAAACGACAATATGGGGACGATTCACACGAGGATAACCGACCCAAATTCAGCCCGCGCATCGGCAATAATCATAAGACAACGCTGCTCATCTCAGGCTGTCATTTATTCAGAACCACCTGAGAATAGAATTGCATTCAGCAGAATAATTTTTCATATTCTTATATGAATGAATCGTCAGATCTAGACTGATTGATACCCCTATTAAAACTATTTGAAAAATTCAACATTGTGCAGCAAGGACGCGCTTAAGCAAAGAGGCGAATGAATGGGCTCCGTGAAGCAAGTTCTTGCACCGTCAGACGTCGAAACACGAAGCGTTGACTGGGTTCCCCATTCAGAAAGATTTGGAAAATCCCGCGACCTTGGAAACATATGGTTTGTGGGGAATGTCAATTTAACAGCGATGGCAACGGGCGTCGTTGCGATGTCGCTGGGATCGAATTTGATTTGGACTGTCATAGCGGTCGTACTTGGTTCGCTGTTTGGAACCTTTTTTATGGCTTTTCACTCTGCTCAAGGCCCTCAGCTTGGCATACCGCAATTAGTGCAATCACGTGCCCAATTTGGCTACATTGGCGCAGCCCTGACAGTTTGGGTTTTCGCCCTAGCCAATTACATTACATACAACACATCTGATGCGATCCTTTCGGGATCGGCAATGCATGAAATATTTGGTATTCAGCCACAAATTGGATTCTTCATCGCGGCAGCCATCGCAACCATAATAGCATTATATGGCTACAGCCTGATTCATTTTCTGAACAAATTACTGTTCTGGCCTTCTATTGTCGCGCTCGGCGCGATGACTTTAGGGGTGTATGTAAAGGGAAACTTCCCACCAGGCGCTTTTGACTTAAGCAATTTCAACTTGGCTTCATTTATGACGGTCTTTGTGATCGTTGCTGGCTTTCAGCTCGGGTGGGCGCCCTATGTTTCCGATTACTCACGCTACCTCCCAAAAGAAGAAAGCATTCGGGCGACGTTCTGGGCAACCTATTTGGCCAGTGGGCTTTCCGCTGTCTGGGTCTTTGCACTTGGTGCAATTGCCTCAGGCCCCAACGGAACGCTCACACCCGTAACAGCCGTTAAAGTTGCTGGAGATTCCATATTTACTGGCTTGGGAACAGTGCTGCTTATGATTCTTTTGCTTGGCCTATTACTCGTGATGGCCATCAATGCTTATGGTGGCTCATTGACCATGATTTCGATGGTAGACTCGTTCAAAAAGGTCAATCCAACAAAGGCAATACGGTTAGTGGCCTTGCTAGTGATGGGCTTCACTGTATGGAGTATTGCCCAGTTTGTGGGCGAAGAACGCTTTAACGCTTTCTATGGAAATGCCCTGATATTCTTGGCATATATTTTCACACCCTGGACTGCAGTTAATCTCGTTGATTATTTTTATGTTCGCAAAGGCGTTTATGTGATTGGTGAGATATTCAATAAAGACGGAATATATGGTCGGTGGGGATGGCGTGGTAACACAGCCTACATTGTAGGTTTCTTGTCGATGGTTCCGTTCTTTGTGACGACACCTTACGTTGGTTTTATTGCCAAGAATTTGTCAAATGTTGACTATTCACTCTTTGTCGGGCTTCTCGTCAGTGCAAACGTCTATTTAGTTCTTGCGCGGGGAATCGACCGGGAAAAAGAAGCAAAGATGGCTGCCAACGAGGGGCATTTTTGATTCCGAAGGCTTTTCCTGATGCGCGCAGCCTGTGCGGCTTGCGCAAGATAAAGCTCAGCGCCGGGAAACGCCGTGCCCGGCCCTCCGATGGGCGACACGCCAAGCGGCGCGCTGAAGCGGCGGCCGAACAACACGCAATCAGCAGGCGGCGGCGCCGCCATCCATGTATTCAAAAGCTAGGCGCGGCATGCGTCGGCTCGCCCGCCCGCGCAGATCAAAGGCCGTTGAAAAGCGGCGCCTACGCTCCAGTGCCCTCGCATTCAGGGGCGCGCGAGCTGTCAGCAGCATTGCATCTTCCATAGGTTTCGTCTCATGTCCCGTGCGTCGGGCTCTGGTTCCGGCGTCGACAATCGATAGCGCGGGCCCGCGCCCAAAGCGAGAGGGACGCGGCGTGTAGCGCGCGCCCCACCCGCGAGCGCTCTGCCTGGGAGGCAGAACAGGCTGCACCACGCCCTTCCGTCCTCGTGGAAGCACCACCGCTTCAGCGGTGGCCACACTCTTTACTGCGCCCCGGAGATGAGGGCTTTATAGCGCTCCAGGACGTCCGGGCTCGTGTTGATCATCATGGTGGATATCTTGAGGGTGGCATCGCCATCACTGGGGTCGATCTCAAGGTTCGTCTTGGCGGCGTCGGCGAGAACCTCCTTGTCACGCATTGTGTCCATGAAAGCCTTCTGCAGCGCCGCCAAGCGCTCCACAGGCACGTCAGGCGTAGTAGTAAAGGCACGCGATATACCCATGTCTGCCGATAGGAACATCAGAAACTGGCGGTCTGCATCGTTCCTCGCAAGTTCGAGCAATAGCGGCACGTCGGGCAGATCAGCCGCGCGTGTGAGCCCTACCTGCACCAACAAGTGAATTTTCTTTTCCGTCAGCCAATGTGGGTGTCCGCTTTTCCACGACGCCCATGAATTGGAGCCGCGACCACCGACTTCGCCCTTTTCCATTGCTAGATTGACGAGGTTGCCGCCCGAATAGCCTGTAACAACCTTGAATTTTGTGCCGATGGTCTGGTTCAGTGCAATGGGATAGATGTACGAAGTGGACATTGCGCCGGGGGCGCCTACGATAAGCTCTTTCTCCAGCACATCCTCGATTTTGGTGATGCCCGTGGTGTGCCACGAGTTGATGATGTTCGGGGTGTTGGTCGTATTGCCCAGCCAGCCAAATTTGCGCACATCGAACTGCACACCTGGTTGTTTGACCGCCTGTAGAATAGGCATGTTTTGAAAAATAATCTGCAGGCTCGTGCCATCTTTTGGGGCTACGTTGTACATATAATTCGCGGCGGCGACGCCAAGGCCGCCCGGCATGTTCTTGACGATTATCGTCGGATTGCCGGGTATTAGCCGTCCAAGGTGGCGGGACACGAGGCGCGCGCGCAAGTCGTAGTCGCCTCCCGGCGAGGTGGGGACGATCATCTCCACCGTCTTGCTTTTGTAGAAATCGGCGACTGGCGTTTGTGCGAGCGCCGGAGCCTGTGCGGCTCCCGATGCCAATAAGATCATGCCTGCGGATAGGGCATGACGCATAGTGACGGACATCAGCTGATCCTCCCTCTGTGTCGCCGCTTGATGCAGCTCGTCTTACAGGCCGTTTGCGGAGCCCGAGGCTGTCAGTCTGCCTTTTACATGCTGACAGGCCAAGACCTGATTGCAGTTGGCGCAGCTTTTTGTATGAAAGACATGCGAGGCCAATAACTCTCATCCCCATTTAACGACTTGGACAAGGGCTTGCCACGCGGCCAATCGCCGACGATGATCGTTTTTCGAAGCGCAATCTAAAAAAGAACAATGGTCATCACCATGGCAGCCGTCGCAAAACCGAAGCAGCTCAAGCTTGGCGTTTTCATTCGCCCCTGCGGCCATCATATCGCCTCCTGGCGCCATCCTGACGCAGAAGCGGATGCGGGCGTAAACTTTCCGCATTTTGTCGAAATGGCGAAGACAGCCGAGCGCGGCAAATTCGACATGCTGTTCTCCGCCGATTCCCTCACGGCCTTCACCGGGGCGGAAGCCGCACTCGATCTAGTCCATTACGTTGCCTGGATGGAGCCCTATTCGCTGCTCACCGCACTGTCGCAGCACACGACGAATATCGGCCTCGTCTGCACGGCGAGCACCAGCTTTGACCAGCCATTTCACATCGCTCGTCGATTTGCGACGCTCGATCTGATTTCGGGCGGGCGGGCGGGGTGGAACGTCGTTACCTCAGGTAATCCGAAAGAGGCCCAGAATTTCAGCAAGGTTCCACATCTGCCAAAGATCGAACGCTACCGCAGGGCAAAAGAATTCGTGCAAGTGGTAAAAGGATTGTGGGATTCATGGGATGAGGACGCCTTCCTGCGCGACAAGGCTAGCGGCATCTTCTTCGACCGCTCGAAGATGCACGAGCTCAATCATCATGACGAGTTTTACGATGTCCGTGGTCCGCTCAACGTTGCGCGTTCGCCGCAGGGCCACCCTGTCATCGTCGAAGCTGGCTTGTCAGAGGAAGGACGCCAGCTTGCCGCAGAGACGGCTGAGGTCGTCTTCTGCGCACATGACTCTATCCAGAATGCGCAGGCTTTCTACGCCGACATGAAATTACGCACGCGAGCCTGCGGACGCGAGGCGGACGACATTAAAATCATGCCGGGTCTTTCGGTGATCGTAGCTGAAACAAGCGAGGCGGCGCAGGCAAAACTGCAGCAATTGCAGGACTTGTTGCACCCGCGCCTTGGCCTCGCCCTGCTCTCTGCTCGTATCGGTCATGACCTTATGGACTATGAACTTGATAAGCCGTTGCCGCCACTGCCAGAGAATTTGGTGATTTCGTCCCGCTCGGACATGATCAAGTCGTGGTCGAAGGTGCCAGGCGCCTCGGGTGGCGAGCCAACGCTGCGCGAATTGTGCCAGCGTTTCGCAGCTTCGCGCGGACACTATTCGATCATCGGCACGCCTGAGGATGTCGCAAACGAGATGCAGCGCTGGCTGGAAAACGGCGCCTGCGACGGCTTCAATTTTGTGCCATCCGTCTATCCGAGCGGCCTTGAAGATTTCGTCACTATGGTGATCCCAGAGCTACAAAAGCGCGGCATCTTCCGAAGGGAATACGAAGGGCAAACGCTACGCGACAATCTCGGCCTTCGTCGCCCCATAAGCCGTTATGCAAAGACGGCTAAGGCAGCGGAGTAAACTTGCCCTCGTATAACATCCTTCTTGCCGCGTTTGATTATGCGTCGAGCGGGCATAAACTGCGGTGAGCGGTGTACCACTGAAGCAGCTTTGACCGCCCTTTGATGGCGGCGCAAAAGTGTACCGGTCCTGTTAGCCCGTCTCGATGCCTTTGACTGGTACGGCGGGCTATAGGCGGCGGGAGCTGCCATCGTCGAAGAAGCTCGTTCCCTACATGGCGTGGATTGATAGGCGTCAGGCGCGAGCAAGTTGCAGCAAGTGGACTTATTAGCGGCGCAAGACAGAAGCATTGCAGACGATGTTCGAGCCATTGAGGCAAGGCAGATCTCATAACAGTAAGGCCTGCTACATCCGCTACAAACGGTAGAAACCCGTGAACGGCATTCGCAGGAGATGTAGCAGATGTAGCGAATGTAGCAGACCCTGCGAATACCAAATCTGATCTTGCTCCGAGGGCTCGAGCAGCGTCTTTAATGCTTCTGCCTTGCGCCGCCAACATGGCCACCTGACGTAACTTGCTGACGATTTACTGAGGGGCGTGTCTCTTCCTTGGCATGCGGCCCTCCTTCTCAAGGTCAAAAGACATACTTTCAGGTGGGCCAGTTCATGGGGGGAATTAGCCACCCCGGGGACCAGCTAAGTTTTTCAATTGATTTTGCCATCAAGGATTTGTGCTATTTCGTCGAATAATTCATGATTTTCTGACATTGACCGAGCGTGGGCGCAATATTTGAGCGCCTTTTCAATTTGATTATAATAAATAGCTGTAAAAATACTCGAGATAGCTAAATTTCGGCCAATCGTGTCAAAATCGCCCATCAGATTTGGCGACGCCCATAATGGAAAAAAGGGGTCTGGAACCGCCCAGTTCGGGCCATAGGCTTCGTTAAGAAATTGTTCTGGTTTTTCCGGAACCCATACTTCCGCGCCACAGAAGATTTCCCGAGCCAGCTCAAATCGCCGATGCTGAAATCGCAACAATCGTCCGCCTGACGCTATGCCGCACCAAAGGAATTCCGGGGCGTCCAGGTCGGGGAAAAACCTAAAAAAATCAATCGCAATTGACCGGTAGAAGAAAGTTATGACCGCACGTTGTTCGGCATGCGGTCCCATGTCCCTGAAGGAGTAAGCAACGAAGTCCGAATCACCAGCAAACGCCGCATAAATATCTGCGGGTGAAATCGCTGCATCGATCATAAAATCGATATCGGTGTCATACGGGATGAAGTCTTTATCGCGAACCAAACCCAGCAGGGTTCCATAGGCGATGTTAGCAACCAGACCGGCGCGATCCAGACAGCCTAACGTGGCAATCAGCGCCGCACGGAATTCAGCTCTTGGAATGTTATTTTCGGGATAGCTAATGTCCGGGCGGTATTCGTGGCTCTGTATCAGCGTCCTTAAGGAACCAATGAGAGCGATAGCGGATTCTTCGAAGCGCTGAGCTAACGCCAATGCTTGGCCCCAGAGAAACTGAATTTCGGGATCGCACTTCAGTTGCGGAAGTGCAGGCTCCAATACCTTTAGCGCGGCGTCACCATCAAGAGCATTGATCAGAAACTGTGCGATATAAGCCCGCAAGCGAACTCTTCCCGGCAAGACTGCCAAGGCGTGGCGATAGGCGACAATAGCCTCATCGGATTTTCCCTCTGCCTCTAAGACCATCCCAAGGTGGCAAAGCGCATATGGGTGGCTCGGGGATAACGCAAGGACGTGACGGTACTGATCAATAGCCATTAGACGAGCACCCGACATGTCGAGCGCCAGCGCCAGGATATACTGCAGGTCGGGCAAATCTGGATGGCTCCGAGCGAGCGCTCGAAGACGCCGGATCGCGAGCCACGGTCGGCCAACGAAAAGATATTCGATCGCTTTGTCGGCACTGGCGGAGTTGCGAAGAGGTCCGGGATCCAAGGTTGCGGCGATCAGTTCGCGTGCCAGGTCTCGACCTTCCAGAGCATGCGACAGAAGCCCGATATCCCGCAACAGGGATACATGACTAGCCATAATCAAGTGATGGCGGTTTTCGGCAGCAGCAAGCCGTGGCGATCGATGACATAGCGGTAGGCCAGGCGGCACGCTCAAAGCTTATGCTCCTTGATTTTCTTTTGATAAGTCTTTGCTCAAAAGAAAGTTTAAGGTGAAGTCATAGGTATTTGGCAGCGAAGTGCTCGCTCGCAATTATTGTAATGTATATTGGCATATATGAAAAATCCACGATCAGCGAGACAACAAATCCTTGTTCAGTCTGATGCTGCGAGAACTACAACAAAGGTAGATTAATTTTTCCGGTCATGCTCTCACTTTAAAATATTTACTAGGCGATACAGGCGATACAAGAGTCACGATTTCAAATTATAGCGATATAAAAAAGTAAAATTTTAGTTATAAATAGAGTGTAACTATTGTTTATAAAAAATGAATAAATTTTGCTGAATAAATTATTTCCTGTCTTCATATTCGTATGATCTACCAAAGAACCAGAAATATACATGACGTATAAATTTACAAAAATTGACACAGTAGCCGCCGCATTTCCATAGGGAATTTCAAATAAATAAAATATACTGTATATATAAATATATATAAGAATATTATCAGAAGCTGTATCCAACGCGCCCCCAATTTTTGATTTTTTATTGTACTTTCTTGCCACGCCCCCATCAAGACAGTCGGTAAGGTATCTAAAAAACAGAATTGTATTGGTTAACAAAAATAGCTTATGTGTCATAGTATATAGTATAATAAAATTCATAATCAACCCAGTTAGGGTTATCAGATTTGGATGGACGTATTGTAAATATCCCCAACGGGCTAAGATTGCATCCGTTAGCCAATCGTCCCCTTTTCTCTTCAATACAAATCCTATGTTATATTTTATTTTCATTTTTTTTTCATTTTTAACATTGGATTTCGTTTTAACAATATGTCGAGAGATTTTTATAAAAATAATAAAAAGATTAATTACCATTTCTATAGCGGCCCGCGCTAGCGCCTTTACCGTTCTAGTTGAGTATCACCAATGATTTGAGAATATTTCCGCATACCGGTCACGCACGCGCGTCTGGTGCCCAGAAACACCCGCTTTTCAGCACATACTCGCCAAAAGATTACTTCTTAACGCCCGTGGCTAATCTCACCCCCCCCGGCGCCTGTTGGGGGAGGCGCTGGCATCACCATAACTTGGGAGTGCGCTGGCTCCGCCCCCCCCGGATATGCCATCAAGATCGGCATCGCTGATTTCTTGATTTTCCTTCAATTTGTCAAGCTCGGCCTTCAAGGGGGCAGTGTTCTCAGCCTTAAGGATGGTTATGTTTTTATCTTTATCAGTCATTTATTTTTCCTTTGTCGACTTTTCGTCGTCATAATATTTGGCTCAGAATGTGTGGTGGATGTTCTGACACTAGATCCTTTCGCGCTGTTTATGATTGTTGATCCCCTGCCGGAGTATGCGTCAGCGGACGTCAAGTTGTCGAGGCTCTCGTGATAGCGGCGATGGTTGTAGTGGTCGGCCCCTGAAAAGTGATCCACCCTCAAGTATGGCTTTTGAGCCTGATGGAGGACTGTGTAATGCCTTCGCAGCAGGCGTCAGCGACCAGCGCTGGCCTCGGAATGGAGCGCTCTTCTGCCGAAGATGCTGAGTTAGCTTTTCAAAGGTAGTCGGCAGGTGCACCGCGATTTCAGCAAAATCGCACCCACATGGTTTTTTCGCGTCAAAAGCTAAGATATCTTCAAGTTATCAAAATACGAATTTCGTATCGAGACTCTAGAGGACTGACCATGCCTGTGAACGACAACACATTCGGCAAGATCATCGCCAAGGCATGGCGTGACCCTGCCTTCAAGGCAGAACTGATCGTCAAACCAGCCGCATAATATTCAATCCAGCAGACACTGAAGGACAGACTATGACAGAGAACGAAAACAAGGCGACCACCGCTGAACCCCCGCAGGACGTGGCACAGGACAGCGATGCAAAGGCTAAAGCCAAGGCCACCCATGAACTATCCGAGGGCGATCTTGAAGCCGTAGCAGGCGGTTCTTGGTCCAAACCACCCCCCAAGGGGTGATCCGGTCTTTATGTTGGTTGATGACTGGTTTGAAGCGCTTGGGATTGGTGGTCCACTACAAGCGTCTGTTTTCGGCAAGATATGACATCTTGCCCCGTCGCCGTGCGCGGCTTGGTCAAGGCGCATATGGTCTCCGCGAGCGCCGCAGCGTGGAACATGGGGACCTTACCGTTTGGGGCGCGTCCGCCAACTCCCAGTAGTTTACCTGTTGAACTGCTTTGCGAAGAGCATCTCTCTGGTGACGCGTTCTAGCAAGACGTAGGACGCGCGACGCAGCATTCAAATTACCCAGAAGCCTGTGCTCATATTGGGCGCGGTGAGGCCTATGTTTTCCGGGGAATCTGCAAATTCCACGAGCACTTGGTCACGGTTGAGGACGCCGCCGCGCAGCAGCCCTGTCCAATAGTCAAGGCCCGGCTCATCCGGCAGCCGACCCAGCGCGTTCTCGTAGATTTTCGTGACATATTGGGCATCGGGGAGATCACGCCCGTAGCGTAACGTGAATTCCTCCGCAGCGCGGAAAGCGCGAGCCAGATCCAGCGCGCCGAGGCCTGCGGTGCGCGTGGCGTTTGCCCAGAAAATGAATCCACCTTCATCCGGCGTGCGCGCGAATGCTGCCTGATAGAGGCGATAGACGAGCGCGTCTGCTGACTCTTGGAACTCGAACAACAAGGTTCCATCGAGAAACGCGATCCGCTCAACGCCATAAAGCGAGTCGAAATCGCTGGGACCGGACAGGGAGACGCAAGCGCCGCCGCTCTCCACGAGATAATCCGCGCGGCGCCCCTGAACGTGGAACGTGTCCGTTCCTGCGCCGCCCGTGACGGCGTCGTCGCCTGCACTCGCGAAGAAATGCGCGCCATCTTTCGTCCGTAGGACAGTCGAGGGGAGCGCGTTGAGATAGGTTTTCAGCGAGCCGCCGTCGAAGGCTATTGCGTCGATCGTTCCGTTTGCGTCCACGTCGCCATAGGCGTAGCTCGCCCATTCTTCGGAGAGCGTTGTGGCGGAGAAACCATTTGGCGTCTGCGTGTAAACCTGCGCCAGTCCGGGCCATGAGGGAGCATAGAGAAGATCGAGGTCGCCGTCGGAATCGATATCAGTGGGCTTGACCCAGACGTCCCACGCACCTTGCGTGCGCTGTGAAAAGGGCGATTGCGACGTGAAGCGCCCATCGATCCCCTGCAGCAGAAATTGTGTGGCGGAGCCGATATAGGAGGGTTCCGCCTGAGTGCTGACGAGCACGACGTCCGTGGCGCCGTCCCCGTTCACGTCCATGATATGGCTGTCGAGCGAGATTGTGTTGGCGCTTCCGAACGGGCCGGCGATTTTTTGAAACACCGCATAGCGGCCCGTGCCGTCGTTCTTTAGAATATAAGTCTCCGCCGTGTAGGATCCCAGCACCAGATCTAGATCGCCGTCGCGGTCGAGATCGCCGAAGGCCGATGTCGTGAAGAGAGTCTGAAGACTTGCAATCTCGGTGGGGAGCCCATCGGTGGTGCGCGTGAAACGTCCGTCTCCGTCATTCTTCAGAAAATAGGGGCCGATGCGCCCCGCGCCCCATATGTTGCCGACGAAAATGTCATTGTCGCCGTCGCCATCGTAATCGCCTGCGGCGGCGGAATGGGTGAAATCTGGCCGCTCATCGATTTTCGAGCCGCGCATTTTGCCGCCGGTCTCGGAAAGCAGGAGCCAGTTCGCATTCCCCGGAAAAGGGTTAGAGTCATATCCATGGTCGGCGATGAATAGATCGGGTCTGCCGTCCGCGTTGAAATCGGAGATGACGATCTCGCGAGGATGGACTGGCTCCGGCGTCATCCCATAAATCGTGTCAGTCGAGGGTGCGAACCCCCCGGCGCCGTCCCCGAGAAGAATCTCGATTGGTCTGCCGCGATCAACCGACGGCCAGTACAGTCGGGTCCCTACTATGTCGACGAAGCCGTCGCCATTTACGTCGACTAGCGCAGCGACTGACCAGCCGAAGTCGCCGTAAGCCACGCGGGCGAGGGTGAAAGCGCTTGTCATGGACCCTTCAGCGAAGCGGCGCTTCCAGCGCACCGCTCTAACCCTCACGTGGCTCAACGTTAGAAGCAAACTGAGGTGTATAGCGGTTAGCCTTGACCGAGCGCGCCGTCAACCTCATTCAATGCAACCCGAACGGCTTCTAGAGCTGGCTGTCGATAGTGAACTCCACTTTCACCGTTGCTTGCGTCAATGCGCAAAACAGGCTGCACCTTTCGAGTTTCATCGGCCAGTTCAGTGGCATGCTTTTCTTCTCCGGGCTTTACGATACGATCGCACTTCTCCTTGGTCGGTAAGCTGACGGCACAAGGCGTCAACGACCACTGCTAGCCGTGGAATGGGCGGCGCGGGGCATGAACAACAAGGTGTACGCGCAGCAACACCTCCCACACATTTTTCCACGCGGTAGACTGACTGAGCCAATTCGACCAATCAGAACAAGCCTGATGGTGGCGGGACTGAAAACTGCAGCATCTTCGGAAACGTGTTGCGATGAACGCCAAACCGCTTCGCTGCCTCCCGGCGGCTAAGCCCGTGCACCATCACCGCACATCGTATCCCGGCATCAAGTTTCACTGTGAACATCCTTCCAGCCCCCTTGCCATTCAAAGGCATCATGACGGCCTAGCAGGACCGGAATACTTTGCGCAGCCATCAGAAGGCGGTCAAAGCCGGTTCAATGGTACACGTTGCATCCGCTGATTATACCTCGCGCAGCTTACCGATAATTTTCTCAGGCCCCTGTCTCTTATCCATTTTCCTTCTCGTTCAGGGTCCGAACAAACTCATAATTCGCGCTTGACCGAAAGAAAGGCGGTGGCCCCCTTTAGATTGGCGCCCGGGATGGCGCTAATCGATCCATTGAGGTTGATGCGTGTCATGACGAGGTCGAGTTCGGCGCCGATCGTCCATTTCTCGGCCGGTTGATAGATCAGATTGACGCCATACCGTGAGGTCTTGACCGAGGGGATGGAGTTGAGGAGATTGACGTCGACGCCATTGAAACTGGCGAAGGCGTTCGACGCCCATTTGTCTGACCAGTTGTGATGGTAGGAGGCCAGCGCGCTCCAACCGCGGCTCGCGGCAGCG
>CANJPM010000095.1 GCA_947476075.1 Beijerinckiaceae bacterium | reverse complement strand
GGCGTGCCGCGGGTGATGTTCACATGCAGCGACAAAACCCCGATTCCGTCAGGCAACATCCGGATCAGCTCCTCGTTGGAGCCTGGACGAAGCGTAGGATGAACAATGCCGATAATGCCGCGCCAGCTTGAAAACATGAATCGCCTCCCATGTGTTTTTTTCAGCAGTGTAGAGCGCGTTCAGTGGCTTGCACAAGTAGCGCGTCCGTTTCCCCCAGCCGTTCAGGGGAGATTTCCATGTTCCGGCGGCTGGGAGGTTGCGGGCGGGCGTTTCACCCGCTAGAAGGCGCAGGCAAGCGGATTGTCGCGTCGAGCCATCTTTGGACTGGGCGTGAATATCAGGAGCTTGGGCGGTTAGCTCAGTTGGTAGAGCGCCTGCTTTACACGCAGGATGTCGGCGGTTCGAGACCGTCACCGCCCACCAAACCTAAATCTACCAATCTGTTTTTACAGGTTTTTTATTCCTTTGGCGCTTCTCGAATCCACGCATGTTGGCAACGGTGAAATGCGTGGGTTGAGCATGAGACCGCTCGGCTGACCCTGTTGGACGTTCGCAACGAGGCCTGGCAGAAGAGCTGGAAGGCTTCCTCGTGGAAGCCTTCCAAAATTTTCACGTAGAAAGCGTGGAGGGCGTAAACAAGCGCTCTGGCGCAAAGCGTTCGCTGATCAGGCCCTGATCGTGCGAATATTGAATGAACCGCTCAAGATTTTTCTTGTTGGCGGCGAATCCATTTTTCCACGGGTCGCCAAACTTCGCCCTTGAAGCTTCATAAAGGTGACGAATTTCAGGCAGGCGCGACCAGTTCGGATCAGTGTAATATTCATCGCTGATGTGATGGGCTTGGGCGAACATGTCCATCAATGCTGCTGGCAGATCAGGATATTCTTCGATAAGCGCCGGTCGCATTGCAACGATGTGCATGATTGGCCAATAGCCTGATTTATCAAAATAGCGCTTCTCTTCGCTTTGCGTATCGCGAAACAGCCTGCGTGTTTTAACGTCGCCCTTCATGACGGAATGTGGAGGGTGCGGCATGAAGATGGCGTCTATTTCGTGATTGTCCAGCAGCAGGCCAAGGTCAGTTCCCTTGGGCGCATATTCAATCTCGACGCCGGCTTTGGGTTCGAACTTCACCTTCTCCGGCGTCGTCAAAAGCCATTTAATGTCTTCCCATCGTACGCCATACTCAAATTTAAGATCACCTTTCGCGAGCAGCGACAAAGTGGTCTGGAACGATGAAAGGCCCACTTTCTTGCCGATGAGATCTTCCGGCTTCTCAATATCGCTGTCCGCGCGCACAAACATGCAGCTTTGCGAAAACAGGCGGCGCGGAAAAACGGGAATCCCGATCAGCGGCACGCCGCGATCAATCGCCATCAAGAACGTCGACATGGAGAACTCGGCCACATCATAACGCTGATGATGGATCATCTGCTCGTGCCGCGTGGTGCCATCGCGCAAATGATCGGATTGGCCGACCTGAAGCGCTTTATAGGTATAGCCGGCTGGCGCTTTGACGGTTCCGTCGAAAAACGGGAAGTGCCTGTCATATCGATCAAAAGCAATCGAGATCTCGCGCGTCATTTTTGTCTCCGCTTATTTAATTGGGTTCAGGAGGAGGTGGCGTTGATCAGGGATGTACGGTCTCCGTGAACCAGTCTGTCGGAAGGCCAATGCCCACGTTTTGCTCTTTGGCGCGCTTGTAGATGACTGATCCTGCAGCAGCGAACTGATATCCAAGACCAAGGTTGTTCATAAAGCAGGTGACCTCATCGTCGCTGTCACGGCCCGGAGCATAACCTGCGATGAGCTGGGGTAAATTTGGGTATTGTTTGAAATTTATATTATTGGCGGCGTTCCAGCCTGCTTCTTTTGTATCTTCTTTAAAGTTTGCGCCCTTCGCGACGACAAGCATCGGCGACGTGTCATGAGTGTGAACGGCGACCTTGTTTGAAGCGCGAATGGCGTCGGGTTCAATTTCCGGTTTTTTGATCGACGATAGATGCATGCCCGGCTCGATCCATCTTTGGAAGAAGATGGGATCCAGTGAATTGGAACCGCACATAACGATATCGACGCCAGAGACGGCGTCTTCGGGCTGTGCGGCAGGCGTTACCGGGATGCCCAGCAGCTGCGTCATGCGGGCGGCGAAGGCTGTGCAATTATCCTTGTTGGGAGAATAGCATTTCACTGAGGTGATCTTTCGGACGACGCATGCCGCTGTGAGCTGCGTCTCCGCCTGCCATCCTGATCCCAGCAGACCTATCGTGGAGGCGTCTTTGCGCGCCATATATTTCACGCCAAGGCCATTGGTTGCGCCAACGCGCATCCGTTGCAGCACGCCGTCCGGGAAGATAGCCAGCGGTTCGCCGTTGTGGGTTGAGAATAACAAAACGAGCCCGACATAACGGTTATTGGGCGCAGCCGGAATTTTCACGCGGCGTCTGGTGTTGCCTATCATTGGATTTGTGACGATGTCTGAATTGATGCGTATCGCGCCGACGCCCAGTTTAGGCACAACGCCATCCATCGACTTGAGCCCGTAGATCGCGTCTTCGCTATAGCTGGTGGGCGTTATGCAATCGGATCGCTGACGTGAAATGCCCCGCCCCTCCGCCATCTCGACATAGGCTTCCTCAAGCGCCTCTATGCAATCGGGCATGGTGAGAAGGCGCTCGACATCGTCATTTGAAAGAATAAGGGTCACGTTGGCTTCCTTGTATGAATGAGGACGATCGGGGACGAGGCCCTACCCGCCAAGAGCTTTCAGGATTGCGGCCAGCTCATTCACGGAGCTTGCCGGCGTTTTGTAAATTCGTGCGATCAAGTCTGACAATTCCGGCCCTGAAATCGGGTCTATCGACAAGCCGAGTTTCTGCGCCTCGCTCATGAAAACGGCATCGGACATGGTGTTCAGGAACGCTGTCTGAAGCGCCTTCAATCTATCGGAAGGCACGTCGGGAGGCGCAACGAGCGGACGCCCAATAGCGGCGCGCGCAAGGAAAAATTCGAGAATTTCTTTCTTTCTCGTATCCGTTACCGAGTCAGAAATGATAGGGGCGCTAGCCGTTATTTTTGGATCCAGTTTCAGGGCGGCCTGAAACAAAATATTGATTTTCTTTTCCTGATAGAACCTCTGGCGGATCAGCGCGTCATAAGCGACGCACATTCCATCGACCTCGCCGCGCTCCATCGCCAGAAAAATTTCGTTCGAGCCGGGGTAGCCTTTCACGGTCTTGAATTTCATGCCCAGAAATTGCGAAAAGAATTCTGGATAGACTGCAGTATCAGCGCCAGAGCCCGATCCGCCCATGGTGAGTTCAATGGTTGCAAGATCCGCCAGCGACTGGACCTTTGCATCAGTTCTCGCGACGCAAACAGTGGTGTCCTGATCTGGGCTTCCGATCCAGCTCATTTTCTGCGGCGTGAAAGGAACCGACTTGTCGCCAAGCAGTGGCTCAAGCGGAATGCCTCTGCTGATCAAGCCAAACACAGATCCATCTTTTGGAGCCGTATTGCTGAGATGAATGGCCAGCTTGAGGGTGCCGGCGCCTGGCATATTTTGCGGAACGATTGTCGGAGCGCCCGGGATATGGCGCCCCATATGACGAGCCAGCGCGCGGCCCCAAACGTCGTTGGAGCCGCCGGGGCCAAACCCGATCAGCAGATTGACCTGGCGCCCCTTGTAGAACTCCTCCACGCCCTGGGCTCGGGACACGCCAGGCGGCCCAAGCAGCGCGATGACCGCAGCTAACGCTGCGGGGACAAAAGGCTTGCCGACGAACATTGGCGCCCTCCACAATTGTCTTTGGATGGATCAGAGTTCAATTGGCGCAAGCGTCAATCACGAATGTCTCAATCACGAATGTCTTGCAGAAACCATTCCGTCGGAATTTCGCGACCGCGCTTAAGCCGCATTGCTTCCTGATAGACCCAGCCTCCGACGGAGGAGAATTGCAGTCCCTGATTTCCTACATTGCGATAAAAAGTGATTTGATCGCGACACGTGCGCCCGGCGCATTTGCCGGTGATAAGATCTGCAAAGTCTGGCTTGTCTCCCCCTTTTCCGCGATCATTGAAATCAGGAGAATCGCCGCCAAAGCCGGGCTGCGGATTGCGCGCGGGAATGCGCTTCATTTCCTCGACCGTGCCGCCGATGTAGGCGGCTGGCGATAGCCCGCGCTCGGCCTGAAAACGTTCTGTCTGTTTCATCTGCAAGCCTGCGGTGCCTTGGCGGATCACCACGTCGAATTTCGAGGCGGCTGCATCCGGCATCTCCCGGCGCCCGAGATTGGTGACGTGCTGGCCCGGCTCAAGCCAGTCTGCATCATAAACCGGCTGCATGCTGTCAGTCGCCGAAGAGACGATGTCTGCCCCGCGCAGCGCTTCGCGCGGGTTATCGACAGCACGCACTTCAATGCCGAGCTTCTTCGACATCTCATCGGCGAATTTTTCGCGGTTTGCCGGCGTGGGGCTGTAGATTTTGCACAGCTTGATGTCGCGCACGCACGAGAAGGCGTCGAGAAAAGTGCGCGCCATGCCGCCCGAACCCAGCATGCCGACAACATGCGAATCCTCACGGGAGAGGTATTTTACGCCAATGCCAGCTCCTCCGCCCACGCGCATATGCTGAAGCACGCCGTCGTTGATAAAGGCCAGCGGCTCGGCGTTGCGCGTCGAAATCAGATAGATCACACCGCAATAAGTGCCAGGCTCGCGACAATGCTTGTCTTCTGTCCAGCCGCCATCTGCATCCTTGGGCCAGGTGATGACGTCGGACTTCATGCGAATGGCGAAAAAGCCGTCGTTGGCGCCCTCCATGGATCCCCAGCGGAAATAGCCGTCTGGCTCGTCGCAAGGGTAATACATATCGATGCGTGGACGATGAATCGCGCCGCCGTCTGGTATCTTTCTGAACGCTTCTTCCTGAACGCGTATGCAATCGCTCATCGAAAGTATCTTGGATACTGTGTCATTATCTATGATGAGCATCGTGCGTTCCCCCATTTTATTTTTTCGTAGTATAGGCAAGGCCAGACGCGCATGTCCATAGCTTGCGCTGTTCGACGGCATCTTCAAAGAGCCTGAGCCGGCGTGCAAGACCTTCTGCGCCTCCCGGGAAGCTCTTCGCGGCGTGGCGGCTTTTGAGAGTTGCGGTCATAGGGCTGGGCGCGTCTCCTTCGACATGGAGCTATGTTCTGGTTCCGCGCTCGCGCCTGGTCATGCCCTCAAGCATCCAATCATCTTGTTCCAGCTCCTGACCGGAAGGGCTGCTTCTGGACAGGCTCGCTTCCGATTATATATCGATCATTGGCTATCAACGAAATCGCTCGCCGAACTTGCGTAGCGCATCAACTGATCAATTTGTGGAGCGAGCGTGGGTCGAGCTTCAGCGCCTCATCTGCTCCCACATCTCCCAAAGCGTCATCTGCGGGGCGGGGCCCCACATCTGCTGCAGCACAATCAGCAGGGCCAGCAAGACCATGAAGACCACATATTGACCCTTGCTCATTCAAATCCCCGCAAATCCCCGCAAATCCTCGCCTGCACTCGCTTGTGATGATTCCAGATTCCAGGAATAACTTTTCAATCTATCCGCAGCTAGCAGAAGCTCTGCTTTTGAAGCCCCGTCGGCTCAGATCGAGTCAGGCGACGGATTCGCGGACGCGGGCTCTGTTGACGTCAGCTCGTCGCTCTTTACTGATCCGCCAGCGTAAAGGCCGGTGATGAGCTCGCGCACGTCCACCTTTCCATTTGAATCCAGGTCCCACCACGCCATGATTTCAGCTGCCGTCGGAGCGCCGGGCTCGACGGGATTGGCGTCGATGGCGACCTGAATGTCGCTCACGTCAAACCAGCCTTTGCCGGCCAGATCGTAATCGGAAACGATCTTGCGGGCTTGCTGGATCATTTCGATTCCCGCCCGTAATTCCGCGCCGGTGATGGCGCCGTCGCCGTCATCGTCCCAATCTGCGAAATAGGCGGCGGAATCCTCGGCAGCGATCCCGAAATCGCCGATCAGGCGTTCGAATTCGCTCTGGTTGATCGAAGCAGAGGCGTCGCCATCGTAGCGGGCCAGAACGGCGGCTGCGATTTTTTCCGCGTCCATGTCGTCGAGGTCGGTGGGTGCGAGCTGGACGCGCAGCCCCTCGATCAGTTCGCGACGGGACAGGAGCGCATCGGCATTTTTATCCCATGAGGCCAGCGTCTCAAGCGGCACGCCCAATTCTGCAATGATGGCCGCCGGCTCATCGAGGCTCAGAAAGCCTTCAGAATCGCCAAAACGCGCCAGCACGGCGTCGGCCGCGTCCATGGCTGTGAAGCCGCGTTCGAGTTCCGCCAGCGTGACATTGCCGTCGCGATCAATGTCCCACGCCTCGATGACATTGCCGGCGTCGGCGATTGCCCCAAGCTCGGGATTGGCGAGCCAGGCCGAGACGACGTCGCCGACGTCTATGCTGCCCTTCTTCCGGATATCGTATTGCGCCATCAGCTCGGCCGCGCGTTCCTGCGGGGTGGTCACGATTACAGGGTCCGGCGGCTCTTCGGTCGGATCGTCGGGGACGACGCCAAAATCAGTCATTTCCTTCAGCGTGACAGAATTGTCGCCGTCGGCATCGAGCGCACTGAGCATCGATTGCGCCTGATACATGCTGATCGCGTAATTGCGGCTATAGGAGGGGAACAGCGTGCAATCGAAGACTGTCGGCCGGAGGTAATAGGAACGGGTGAGGCCGTTCGCGCTCGGCAGGGCGAGAGTCTGCGTCAGCTCCAGCGTTGCGAACACCTTGTGAAACTCGGACGCGGCAATGCTGCCGTCGCTATTGCGATCGAATTCCTTGAACGCCTTCTGGACAAACGCCGCCCCGCCGGCTTGCCCCGGCGCTAGCATCCGCAGAATATTACCAGCAAAATCAGTCATTCGTCTTGCCTTCCGGCAAGACATCAGCAAGTTTCGTGCCCTATCCGGCGATCAATTTGCCGTGTGATGAGCCGGGCGGGCGCCAGCGGACAGCACCGCGTTCTTGGAATTTGGCGACAACAGAAAACGCAGAATCTCCCCGTCGTCGATGTCGCTCTCACGCGTGAAGTTCGAGAAGAATGCCTTAGAAAACGGCGGGCTGGTCAGCTTGGCGACGGAGGCCCTGATCGTTTGAAATTCTTCGTTGGTTCCGTTCTTGTACGCGTCGATGATCTTGCGATGGATCGTTGTGTAGAATCGCTTATAGGCGGCGTTGAAAAGCGGGTCTTTGTGGACACCAAGATTGCTCTTCAGGAAGTTGACGACATCGACTGCAGCCCGAACGCATTCTTTCTGCTTTCCGGCATCTTCATTAAGGCCAGAAATCCATGCCGTTTTCAGCATGTTATCGAGGATGCCAAACAGCATCATGATGCGTTCTTCACGGGTGGAGTCGTGAATGATCCCTTCCAGCAGAGCGTCAATCGCGTGTTCGTTGAACTGTTGAATTTTAAACATGCGCATTTGCCACCTGACCCTCAATGATGAAGGACGGCCAAAGCGTAGTTTTCTTTAAGCGCTGGGGGGCTGATCGTGACGGCGGAACATGAGTTCGCGAGCCCGTCTTGTCAGGCTGAGACGTTCTTAAGGTACCATTGGTAGGTGGAGGCGACGCCGTCTGCGAGCGTTACGTCCGGTCTCCAGCCCATGCCCAGCAACCTGCTGCTGTCCATCAACTTGCGCGGCGTTCCGTCCGGTTTGCTGGAATCGAAAGCCAGCTTTGCCTTAAGTTCGACCGCTTCGGCTATTGTTTCTGCGAGGCATTTTATAGAAACCTCCTCGCCTGTGCCGACGTTGATGTGCATTTCTCCAGAATAATTGCGGGTTAGAAAAAGGATTGCCTTGGCGCAATCCTCCACATGCATGAATTCGCGCATAGGGGCGCCAGAGCCCCAAACTGATAATTGGTCGGCGCCGGCGATTTTGGCCTGATGCGCCTTGGCCATCAGCGCAGGCAGGACATGAGAGGAGGCGAGATCAAAATTATCAAACGGGCCATAGAGATTTGTCGGCATGGCGCTGATGAAGTCGACGCCGTGCTGACGACGAAACGCCTGGCACATTTTCACGCCGGCTATCTTGGCGATCGCGTACCATTCGTTGGTAGGTTCAAGCGGGCCAGTTAGCAGCGCCTCTTCGCGCATTGGCTGCGGCGCAAGACGCGGATAGATGCAGGACGATCCCAGGAAAGTGAGCTTCTCGACGCCGTGCTTAAAGGCGGCGCCGATGACGTTCGTTTGCATTACGACGTTGTCGTAAATGAAATCGGCAGGCTGCGAGTCGTTGGCGTAGATGCCGCCGACCTGCGCCGCCGCCATGATGACGACCTGCGGCTTGCGATCGCAAAAAAATCCCTGCACGCCAGATTGATCGCGTAGGTCAAGCTGTGCGCGTGAAGTCGTTATGATCTCGCAATCCTCGTGCGCCAGCTGACGCACGAGCGCGCTTCCAACCATCCCTCTGTGGCCAGCCACATAGACGCGCTTGCCGCGCAGGTCGAAAGCGCCGTGTGTCATTTGGATTTGGCCATTTCGACAAGATCGCTCTGCATCATCTCGCCGACAAGATCGGCCAGCGTGCTCGTCGCGGTCCAACCAAGCTTCGTGCGCGCCTTTGTGGGGTCGCCAAGCAGAAGGTCTACTTCCGTCGGGCGGAAGTAACGCGGATCAACCTCGACCAGCACGCGTCCGCTGGCGGAATCGTATCCTTTTTCGTTAACGCCCTCTCCGCGCCACTCGATTTTCACGCCGGTATGGGCGAACGAGAGCTCGACGAACTCACGCACGGAGCGGGTGACGCCGGTGGCCAGGACGTAATCGTCAGGCTCGTCCTGTTGCAGCATGCGCCACATGCCTTCGACGAAATCGCGCGCGTGGCCCCAATCGCGCTTTGCGTCGAGATTGCCAAGCCACACGCGATCCTGAAGGCCGTGATGAATCGCGGCCACTGCGCGCGTGATCTTGCGGGTGACGAACGTCTCCCCGCGCACGGGGCTTTCGTGATTGAACAAAATGCCGTTGGAGGCGTGCATGCCATAGGCTTCGCGATAATTCACGACGATCCAGTAGGCGTAGAGCTTTGCTGCTGCATAGGGACTGCGCGGATAAAACGGCGTGCGCTCGCTCTGCGGAATCTCTTGCACCTTGCCGTACAATTCAGAAGTCGACGCCTGATAGAAACGAGTTTTGGTCATGCCCAGAATGCGCATCGCCTCCAGCAGGCGCAATACGCCAAGGGCGTCGGAATTTGCGGTGTATTCTGGCGTTTCGAAGCTGACCTGCACGTGGCTCTGCGCCGCGAGATTGTAAATCTCGTCAGGCTGCGTCTCCTGGACAATGCGGATAATGTTCGTGGCGTCCGTCATGTCGCCGTAATGAAGCACCAATCGCGGGTCCGTCTGGTGGACGTCCTCGTAAATGTCGTCGATGCGTTGCGTGTTGAGGCTGGAGGAACGGCGCTTGACGCCGAATACCTTGTAGCCTTTGCCGAGGAGCAGCCGCGCCAGATACGACCCGTCCTGCCCCGTGATGCCGGTGATAAGCGCTGTTTTCATAGCTTTTCCCTTAGCAGGTCCGGCAGCTAAGTCCATATGGGGGCGCCCGCTGGTTGTGGATAATGTCAAGCTCTAGATTGTCTGCTGTCGCCCGCTGGTGCGGAAACGAACCCTTGTAGAGATTCTCGCTGCTTTTGGCGCGAGCCGGATCGGCATTTGCAGGATCAGCGCAGCCCACTTCTTAACGTCATCTATTTCTTGAGCTGAACCTTATTGACTTCATGAGCTTAAGCGATTACGGACCATAGCTGGATTTTGAGGTGACGGCTTGATTGATCTACATTGCCATTTGCTGCCGGGTATTGACGACGGCGCCAAGGACGTCAGTCAATCGCTCGAAATGGCGAGGATCGCCGTCGCGGAGGGCGTAACGGTTATCGCCTGCACACCGCACATGACCCCTGGCGTTTACGACAATACAGGGCCGGACGTGCGCGCGCGCGTTCAGACGCTTCAGGCGCAGATCGATGACGCAGGCATCAGCTTGCAGGTTGTGGCCGGCGCCGATGTGCATGTCGCCCCCGATCTGGTTTCGCGCTTGCGTTCCGGTCTGGCCCTGTCCTTGAACGGCTCCCGCTATGTGCTGCTGGAGACGCCCCATCATGTGGCTCCGCCGCGGCTGGAGACGCTGATCTTCGACTTGATGTCGGCGGGCTATATCCCTGTTTTTACTCATCCAGAGCGTTTGACGTGGATTGATCGACATTACGATCTGATCAAGCGCCTGTTTCAGTCCGGCGTTTGGATGCAGATTACGGCAAGCTCGATCACCGGCCGGTTCGGCGAGAGGCCGCGATATTGGGCCGAGCGCATGCTCGACGAAGGCATTGTGCATGTCGTCGCCACGGATGCGCATGACCCCGTTCGGCGCCCCCCTTTGTTTGGTGAGGCTTATGATGCCTTGACGAGGCGCATCGGCGAGGCCGAAGCGAACAATATGGTGGTTTATCGCCCCTATGGCGTCTTGAACGACGATCCTGTTTCGACGCTGCCGCCCCCGTTGGCGTCGGCGTCCGTCGCCGGGTCAGTAGATCATCAGCTGCCGCCCTTTTGGCGCTCGGTCGTGAACTTGTGGCGAGGCGTCTGATGGCCGGGAGCCGCCGCTCAAGACCCGCCTTTTGCATCGCGATCATAGCTCTTTCTTTGCTCGGCTGCGGCCCGAGCGGTGAGTTTGCAGGCGTTTCCGTTGATGGCGCTGCGCCCGCGCAGAGCAGCTCCGCAGCCGACGAGCGTCTGTCTGTGATCTCGCCTGACGTGGCGCAGGCTGCGCCTTCGATGGCTGTGCGCAGCCGGGCGCAATTCGCTGAATATCGAATTTCGCCGCAAGATATCATCGACGTCTCGGTCTATCAGGTGCCTGACTTAAATCGCTCGGTTCAGGTCGACGCGTCGGGCATGGTGGGATTGCCGCTTCTGGGCGGCGTCCAGGCCGGCGGGCGCACCGTACGCGAGCTTGAAGGCGATATCGCCAAAAGGCTAGGCGCCCGTTATCTGCAATCGCCGCAAGTGGCGGTGTTCGTGAAGGACGCCGCCGGTTTGCGCGTGACGGTCGATGGCGCCGTCAAAAAGCCAGGCGTCATTCAGGTGAAGGGCGCCACCACATTATTGACGGCGCTTGCTGAGGCGCAGGGGTTTTCCGATACTGCGGATCAGTCGGGCGTCCTGATTTTTCGTCCAACGGAGCATGGTCGTTCGGTCGCGCGCTTTGACGCAGCGGCTATCAGGTCCGGCGCTGCGTCCGATCCGCCGGTTTATGGCGGCGATACGATTGTCGTCGATGAATCGACCACCAAGACGGCATGGAAGCAGTTTCGCGAAGCGTTGCCCGTGGCGAGCCTGTTTCGACTGTTCTGAGATCATTTTGCGTGGCTGAAACATGAATATGCATCCGGTCCCGAGAGAGCTCAGCGCGCAGCCGCCAAATGTGAACGTCGGTGGCGCGGTTGAGCCGTTTTCAGGCGGCGCCAGAGGCTCCGACGATGTGCAGGGCCAGACGCTGCGTGCGATGTTGTTTCAGGTGCTTGGTCTTGCGATCAAACATCGTCGCCTGATTGGTTTGTTTGCGCTGGCCGGGCTTCTGGGCGGGCTTGTGACGACGATCCTCACCCCACGCGTCTACAGCGCCTCTACGGTGGTGAAGATCGATCGTTCGGCGCCCAAAGTCGGCACCATGCAACAAAGCGCGATGGACGGCTTGGGCGATCCGCAATTCTATCAGACGCAATATGAATTGATCCGCAGCCGCTCATTGGCTGATCGCGTCGTCACGAACCTGAATCTGGCGCAATCGACCTTTCTTGAGGGTGGCAAGGCCTCGATATGGTCCTCGCGCGGCGCCAGCGAACCGGAAGCGGAGCGCGACCCGGCGACCATTCTTGCCCGCCAGCGCGCTTCCGTTGGCGTGATCATGGCGGGGTTGACCGTGCAGCCAGTGGCGGCGTCGTCGCTCGTTCGCATTCGCTTCAGCAGCACAAGCCCGGAATGGGCGCAGCGCATCAGCGTCGCAATCGCGGAAAACTATGAACGCTCCACGCTTGATCGCCGCTTTGGCGCGTCCCAGCACGCGCGTAATTTTCTCGATGAGCGTTTGCAGCAGCTCAAAATCAAACTTCAGGATTCAGAAAAGCAATTGATCGCTTACGCCCAGCGCGAGGGCATCGTTGAGATCGACGACAAGAAGCAGAGCATTAATCCAATTTTGGCGGGCTTGCAGGGCGCGCTTTCGACCGCCGTGACCGAGCGCGTAAAGGCTGAGCAATTTTGGCTGCAGGTTCAGGCAATCGACGGACTTGAACTGCCGCAAATTCTCAATGACAAGGTGACCCAGTCGGCTCGCGAGCGTCTGGCGTTGTTGAACGCAACCTATCAGGACAAGCTCAACATTCTGAAGCCTGCCTTCCCCGAGATGGTTGCGCTGCGTGCGCAAATTTTAGAAACGGAACGGCAGATCAGATCGCAGATTGCGCTGGTCAAGGATTCAATTCGGGTCCAATTTGAAACGGCTCGCTCGCAGGAAGACGCTCTGCGGGAGAAGCTCGACGAAGTAAAGGCGGACGTGCTGGATGCGCGTGGACGCAGCGTCGAATTCACCATTCTGGCGCGAGAAGTGGATACGGCGCTGGTCTGCCCCCTGAAAAGTGGTCCTCCCTGAAGTATGGCTTTTGAGCCTGATGGAGGAACGTGGAATGCCCAGGAAGAAACACAAGGCGGAAGAAATTGTAGCCAAGCTTCGGCAGGTTGACGTTCTCACAGCACAGGGTCGGCCAGT
>CANJPM010000094.1 GCA_947476075.1 Beijerinckiaceae bacterium | reverse complement strand
ATGTTCAGCTGCGCCCTCATAAAGCGCGATCGCCTCATTGGCTGCGCCGCGCGCCTCCGCGGTGCGCGCTTGCCAATAGAGCGCGCGGGCTTTCGAGATTGGCGTGCGCGCAATTTCGCCTGCGCTCACGAAATGAGGGAGCGCGACGTCGGGATCGTTGCGAAACCGCAGCGCGATCCAGCCGGCGTGGAACTGCGCCTCAAGGCGGTCCTCGCTGGAGCGCGCGTTCTGGTTTGCAGCCAGTTTGTAGGCTTTGTCGGGCTCGCCCGCGTCGAGCAGTTTGCGCGCGAGTACGCGGCGTTCTGTCCACCATGCGTCGCCGTCCACCAAGGCGTCTGAATCGCGCGGCGCTTGCTCGATAAGCGCGGCTGCTTCCGTAAACTTGCTGGCGCGCCGCAGTTTCTGGGCCTGTGCGAAAATGAGGCTGGGGTCGTTGCGCAGCGCTTTGGGTATGGCCTCTACAAGTTTGTCGGCTGGGGCTTCCCTGGCGATTGCTGTGCGCGCATTGGCCAGCGTGGCCTCGTCGGCGCCGGCGAGGGCTGCGATGCGTTGGGAGGCGACGTGGCTTTCCTTGTAGAACAGACGGGCGGCGCGCCAGCGATGATCTTCGCTACGAAGGCTGGCTCCGAACTCTTTTTGCAATTGTCCTTCCAGCCACGCGCCAAAATCGTCCTCGCGCCAGATTGTGCGCACCAGCTTTTCAGATTCAGTCGGCCTGTCCGCGCGCAGCGCCCGCGCCAAAGCAAAGCGGCCGGTGGGCGTGGCCGGAGGGGCGCCGGCAAAGCGGGCGCGCACGCGATCGGCGGAGATTTTCTCGTTGATCATGGCCTCTTCAAGGCGCGCCTGCAAAAAGCCGTTGGAGGGCCAGCCCGGGTTGGCGTCGATGAAATCGGCGATGCGCTTGTAGCCGGCTGCTTTGGGTTGCAGGCGCAATGCGGCCCAGCGCAAGGCATTGCGGGCGACGTCGTCGAGCGCATGAGCCGCCGCAAGATCGCCCGCCGCAAGATCGTTCTTGCGATAGGACTCAATTGCCTCGCGAATGGCGGGCGCATCCTCACGGGCGGGCGGACCGACGCCGATAAAGTCTTCAAGTCTGGAATGGCCGGCCTCAGCCCGTCCGCGCAGGGCGTCGTCGGCGGGCGCGTAAGCGAAGCCGGGCAGCAGAGGCGCTGCGGCGTCCCTTAAGCCAAGCGCCGCCAGTGCGCTTGAGGGGGCAGGCTGGGGCAGGGCGCCAAGCGGAGCGGTCTGGGGCGCAAACGGGCTGGTTTCGGCGGCGTTTGGAATCGAGGCGACGGTCATGGGGTCGGCTGGCCGGGGATCGGGTCCGGTCAGCGAAGCCCAGGCTGCGAGCGCGCCGGCGCTGACGCCCAGAAGGGCGGCCAGATGTTTAACCGGATATTTGGGTCGTAAAGACATTTGCTCTCACTGCCCGCGCATTAGCCCCCAACCTGCGCGCTGAATTGTTTACGATCTGCTAACCAGAGCCCTTGGTCGATACATTCTGACAGGCGCCTCTTTCCTCGCCACGCTCGAGCGGCTATCAACAGGTACTAGATGAACCTCCAATTGCGGCGCGCATGCGGCGGCCTAATCTCCTGTTTTGGCGGGCGCTCCCTTGAAGGTCCGCAACCAATGTCTTCCAGAGGCGCGCGAGAAGGATTTTGGCGATGGCCGAGTCTAAGGGTTTGAAGAGCAGATTGACCGGCTGGATGACCGCTCTGGTGACGCCGTTTTCCGAGGGCGCCCTGGACGAGGGCGCCTTTCGCGCCTTCGTGAACTGGCAGATCGAGCAGGGGATTCAGGGTTTGGTGCCGGTGGGCACGACGGGCGAATCGCCCACGCTGTCGCACGAGGAGCATCGTCGCGTCGTCGAGATGTGCATCGCCGAGACCAGGGGCCGCGTGCCGGTGATCGCGGGGGCGGGCTCCAACAACACGCGCGAGGCCGTTGAGCTGGCGCGCCATGCGGAGAAAGCGGGCGCGGACGCCGTGCTTATCGTTACGCCCTATTACAACAAGCCCAATCAGGAAGGGCTTTTCCAGCACTTCAAGGCCGTGAACGACGCGATCGGGATTCCGATTATCGTCTACAACATCCCGCCGCGCTCGGTGATCGACATGAGCGTCGACACGATGGCGCGCCTCTACGAGCTGAAGAATATCGTTGGCGTCAAGGACGCGACCGGAAATGTCGGGCGCATTTCGATGCAGCGCGCGGCGATGGGGCCGGACTTCATCCAGCTTTCAGGCGACGACGTGACGGCCTTGGCTACGTTCGCGTCCGGCGCGCATGGCTGCATTTCTGTGGTCTCGAACATAGCGCCGGGCCTGTGCGCGCAACTAATGAACGCCTGGAATGCGGGCGAGCCTGGCCGTGCGCTGGAGATTCAGGACCGCCTGACGCCGTTGCATCTGGGTACGTTCCTTGAAGCTGGCGTAACAGGGGCCAAGTATGGACTCTCGCAACTCGGCAAGCTGCGCGAAGAAGTGCGCCTGCCGTTGGTTCCGATGGTCGACGCCAACAAGGCGAAGCTGCGCGAAGCCATGGCTTTCGCGGGCCTGATCGCCGCCCCCACATCAGCGGCCGGAAAGGCTGCGGAGTAATTCATTGGCCCCCAAGGAACCCAGGAATTTCAAGGTCGTCGCCGACAATCGCCGCGCGCGTTACGATTTTGAAATCGGCGACGTCATCGAGGCGGGGATTGCGCTGACAGGAACGGAAGTCAAATCGCTGCGCACCGGCAAGGCGACGATTGCAGAAAGCTATGTTGGCGTGTCGCGCAGCGGGCAGGTTGAGCTGATCAACGCCAACATTCCCGAATATCTGCAAGCCAACCGCTTCAACCACGAGCCGCGTCGTCCGCGTCGCCTGTTGTTGAAGCCGCGGGAGATCGCCCGGCTTGCGCATGGCGTCGAGCGTGACGGCATGACGGTTGTTCCATTGAAGATTTACTTCAACGACAAGGGGCGCGCGAAAATCGAAATCGCGCTGGGACGCGGCAAGAAATTGCACGACAAGCGCGAGACGGAAAAGAAGCGCGACTGGGGCCGCGAGAAGGCCCGCGTGATGCGGGACAAGGGTTGAAATATTTATTGTAAAGCTGAAGATAGTGCGGCAGTATCATCTGCATTTTTTATCATCGGCTTTCAAATGAAGAATCTGGTTGATGAGCTGTTGGATCGAGGTTGGACCGCAGAATGCTTTAATTGGGTAGGTCCTCAACCACCATACGTTCGGGTTGGGTATTCTTTGCTCAGGCAGATATCTGTCTTCGAACCCATGTATCTTTTCGGCCGTTTGCTCCGCCCTTCGTTAAGGATCGACTGTGTCGATTTGATTGGGCGCCAGCAGTTTATGATCCGATGGCAGAGCTATTCGGAAATTGCCGATGCTCGCTGGATTGAGCAGCAAGATGATTATCCATTTGATGAATGGATGCAGCCGATTTCTGTCACAAAGACGGAGTTAGTTGCGCGCCGAGTGTCGCTAGTTGGTGGCCCATTTTATATAGCCTTCGCAGCTTTCTCGGTTGGACTGGGCGTATGTCTTCGTGATCCGATTATAGGACCAGATGGAAAAATCTTGTTCGGTGACGATATGGAAACATAGCTCCGAAAGCTCGCAAGAACCCCTCATCCGTCGCGCGTTGCGCGCCACCTTCTCCCGCGTGCGGGAGAAGGAAAGAAAAGAAAGAAAGGTCGTGGCTTCACCGCGTCAGGTGCGTCACCAGAATATGCGCGCCGATCATTGTCAGGCCGATGCCGCCGAAAAACTCGGCCCAGCGTCCGGTGCGCTCGCCAAGCAGGCTTCCCAAACGCAGGCCGACATAGGTCATGCCGAACGTTACGAGCCCAATGGCTAGCAGGGTGAAGGGGATGTTGTCGCTGACCAGCGCCAGCGTTACGCCCACGGCTGTTGCATCGACACTGGTTCCCATGGCGATCAAGGCCACTGCGCCCCATGTCGGCGTGGCGACGCTCCTGGTTTCCTCCTGGTCGGGGTGAAAGCTTTTCCACATCATGCGCAGGCCCAGCAGGCCCAGCAGCGTGAACGCGATCCAATGGTCGTAATCGTCGATCACTTCAGCAAATTGCAGGCCCAGCAGATAGCCAAGCAGCGGGGCCAGCGCCTCCAGCACGCCAAAGCCAAGGGCGATGCCGGTGGAGCGCCACATCGACATCCCCGGAAAGCGCGCGCCCTTGGCGATGGAGGCGGCGAACGCGTCCGACGACAGGCTGAAAGCTATGATGGCTGTTGAGAGCATTGTGAGTCCTGATGTTGCGGGTTGCCCTCAAAGGGGCGTTCCGCATCAGTCTCGTCAGAGCGATTTCCCGCTCACGCCGCCAGGGTTGTCGGTTGCCCGAAATCCCAGCCTGTTGACGGCGCTCCGCTCTTTCGAGCGTCGACTACTCCCCAATGCAGGGTCTGGATAAGGCAGGCGGGAGGGGCTGGCAAGCTGGCAATTGCGTTCTTCACTTCCTTCTCCCGCAAGCGGGAGAAGGAAGTAAGGGCGCTATCTATCCAGAAAATCGCGCACGCGGGCGAACACGGCTTCGAACATATCCGTCGTCAGAACGCCGGTGTTCGTGTTGTAGCGCGAGCAATGGTAGCTGTCGAAAAGCGTTGGTGCGCAGGCACTTTCGCCTGCGGGCGTATGCTCTGCGCCATGGGCGAAGGGGTAGGCGGCGAGCCTTGCACCGAGCGCGCGCAACACGCTCTCATGCGCGATGCGTCCCAGCGCGACGATGGCGCGCGGCTGGCCCAGCGTCAGATGCGCGGTGAGGAACGGGCGGCAGGTGCTGATTTCGGCTGGCGTTGGTTTGTTCTGAGGCGGCACGCAGCGTACGGCGTTTACGATTCGGCAGCCCTTCAACGTCAAGCTATCGTCGGGGCGCTCATCATATACGCCTTCAGCAAAGCTATATTTCAGCAGCGTCGCATACAACAAATCCCCGGCCCAATCGCCGGTGAAAGCGCGGCCGGTGCGATTGGCGCCGCGCAGGCCGGGCGCCAGTCCAACGATAATCAGAGAGGCGTCGCGCGGTCCAAAAGCGGGCACCGGTGCGTTGCGCCATGTCGGCTCCTGCGCCCGCGCGCCCATGCGGAAGTCCACCAGTCGCGGACAGAGCGGGCAATTGACGTCAGGCTCGATAAAATCGGGCTCCTGAAAAAAAGGCTCTGGCGCAAGGGCGCCAGAGCCATGTGAGTTCTTTGAAGGTCGGCGCGGGCCCAATTGTGAATCCGTGCGCTAAATTCTTTATTGCTCTTCGCCTTCGCCAACGACGACGGGCGAACCCGGGGTCGGCGGCTGAAGCGGACGGCGCTCTTGTGTGAAGCGTTGCGGACGCTCGACGGTGCGCTCGACGGGATCGCGACCGACGCGCTGGGCCAATTGCAACAGGTCCACGAACTCGTCCGCCTGGCGGCGGAGTTCGTCAGCGACCATCGGGGGGTGGGTTGTGATGGTTGAGACCACCGATACGCGCACGCCTTTGCGCTGCACAGCTTCAATGAGGCAGCGGAAATCGCCGTCGCCGGAGAACAGAACCATGTGGTCGATGCGCTCGGCCATCTCCATCGCGTCCACAGCGAGCTCGATGTCCATATTGCCCTTGACCTTGCGACGACCAAGCGAATCCACAAACTCCTTCGTAGGTTTTGTGACGACAGCGTAGCCATTGTAGTCGAGCCAATCGATCAGCGGACGAATCGAGGAATATTCCTGATCCTCCACCAAAGCTGTGTAATAAAAGGCGCGAATGAGGCGCCCCTTGCCTTGAAACTCTTTCAACAGCCGCTTGTAATCAATATCGAAACCTAACGATTTCGCGGTTGCGTAAAGGTTCGCGCCATCGATGAACAGCGCGATGCGCTCCTGTTCTGCCATAACATCATCCGCATCGGGTTTACTGAACGACTTCGTAGCCGCAATCTTTTGAAGGAAAAAGCATCGTCAAAACCCGGTAAACTGACGGAGCTCATTGCGGCATGCGAAATGTGGAACGCGTGTGCTTGCCTTAATTGACAATCATTCCGTTGCCCGATTCAAGTCAAGGTCGAATATCGACGATACATGTAAAAAAGCACGTCAGATCGACTTCATTACAAGCTTTTAACTTAAACGAAGCATTGCAGCTCCGATTAATGTTGGCAAATCTTTAAGGGGCCAGCCGCCTGCGCGCCAAAGGTTCCGTTATACGGTACAATTTGCGGATTATTATCTGGCTGTACATGCGCGCGCCTCTTTTGCTGTTTTGCTGAAATGCAGCGCTTGAGGTTGCGCGCGGCGCGGCAATGGTTTATTGGGCGCTCTCCCCGAATCCCCGGATCCGCACCCCCGCGAGGAGTCCCCATGGCACGCGTCACCGTCGAAGACTGCATCGACAAGGTCGAGAACCGCTTCGACCTGGTATTACTCGCGAGCCATCGCGCACGTCTGATCGCCGCAGGCCAGCCGATCACTGTCGCCCGCGACAACGACAAGAACCCCGTCGTTTCTCTGCGCGAGATAGCAGAAACGACGATGCAGCCTGAAGATTTGATGGAAGATCTCATCCATTCGCTTCAAAAGCACGTGGAAGTGGACGAGCCGGAGCTGGAAACCGTACCCGCGCTCACCACACAGAACGGCGAGCCCGTGAGCGACGCCTCCGGCGAAGTCCAGTTCGACCGTATGACGGAAGAGGACTTGCTGCGTGGCCTCGAAGGCCTTGTGCCTCCTGCCGAGACCGAAGACGACGGCGAGTAGGTTGCCGCGGAAGTTTCTCCGCCGCGCTGGAAACAATCAATCCTTATCTGAGCCTTCATGGCGGCTATGGCCGCCATGCACGCTACGTTGAAGTGCGCCGCCTCACGGGGAACGGCCTTCGCCGGGATGGACCGGAGCCGCATAATACCGACTTGCGGCATAAGGGCTTGTAGCGAGCCCGTTCAGGGTCGATATTGGTCGCTTGCAAGAGCGCCGCGGCGCCTGGTCAGGACAGGAATCGTTTTCAGATGATGCGGCAGTATGAACTCGTTGACCGTGTGCGCGCCTACAATCCGCACGCCGACGAGGAATTGCTGAACAAGGCCTACGTCTACGCCATGCGCGCCCACGGGGCCCAGAAGCGGGCGTCGGGCGATCCCTATTTCACGCATCCGCTGGAAGTCGCCGCTATTCTTACCGAGATGCGGCTCGACGACGCCACCATCGTCGCCGCTGTGCTGCATGACACGATTGAGGACACGAGCTCCACCCGTGAGGAGATCGACCAGATCTTCGGGCCCGAGATCGCCCGGCTTGTGGACGGGCTGACCAAGATCAAAAAGCTCGATCTGGTTTCCAAGCGCGCCGAGCAGGCTGAGAACTTCCGCAAGCTGTTGCTGGCCATCGCTGTTGACGTGCGGGTGCTGCTGGTCAAGCTCGCCGACCGGCTGCACAACATGCGCACGTTGCATTTCGTGCCCGAGGCCAAGCGCACGCGCATCGCCGAAGAGACGCTCGACATTTACGCGCCGCTGGCTGGCCGTATGGGAATGCAGGGTCTGCGCGATGAACTTGAGAACCTGTCGTTCAAAACGTTGCGGCCGGACGCCCATGCGATGATCGAGGCGCGCCTTGCCGATCTGCGCGAGAAAAACGTGGCGTTGATCGCGCGCATTGAACGCGAGATTACCGAAGAGATGACGGCGCGCGGCATCAGAGCGGAAGCCAAGGGGCGCGAAAAGGCGCCCTATTCAATCTGGCGCAAGATGGAGCGTAAGTCGGTCTCGTTCGAGCAATTGTCGGATATTTTCGGCTTCCGGATCGTCGTCGACAGCCTTGAAGACTGTTACCGCGCGGTTGGCGTCGTGCATATGAAATGGCCTACTGTCCCAGGCCGTTTCAAGGATTACATCTCAACTCCCAAGCAGAACGATTACCGTTCGATCCATACGACGGTGATCGGGCCGGGGCGTCAGCGGGTCGAGTTGCAAGTGCGCACGCGAGATATGGACGACATCGCCGAGAACGGCATCGCCGCGCACACGCTCTACAAGGAAGGCCGCGCCGCTGACAACGAAGCGCTGGAGCGCGAGAGCAGCGCCTATCGTTGGCTGCGCCGCACCATCGAAATGCTGGCCGAGGGCGGCACGCCGGAAGAATTTCTCGAACACACCAAACTCGAATTGTTTCACGACCAGGTGTTCTGCTTCTCTCCAAAGGGCCGCCTGATCGCGTTGCCGCGCGGCGCCACGCCGATTGATTTCGCCTATGCCGTGCATACCGACATCGGCAACAAGGCGGTGGGCGTGCGTATCAACGGACGCATCGCGCCGCTGCTTTCGGAATTGCTGAACGGCGACGAAGTGCACATCGTCACGGCCGAAGGGCAGGCGCCGCCGGCTGCGTGGGAATCGCTTGTCGTCACCGGCAAGGCGCGCGCCGCCATTCGCCGCGCCACGCGCGACGCCGTGCGTGCGCAATATGCGGAATTGGGTCGCCAGATTGTGCGCCGCGCGTTTGAGCGCGCCAGCAAGACCTTCTCCGATGACAAGCTGAAGGCTGCGCTGCCGCGCCTCGCTCGTCAGACCATCGACGACGTGCTGGCGGCGGTGGGCCGAGGCGAGATGTTTTCGGGCGATGTCGTGAAGGCTGTGCATCCAGAATTTGTGGCCGGGCGCACCATGGGCGCCCCCGCAGCCAAGGGCGATGCGGGCTGGTTTGGCCTGCGCAAGGCCGCCAGCGTCGTATTCAAGGTTCCAAGCGCCGATCCGACCACGGATTCGATCCCTATCCGGGGCCTGCGCGGCGATTTGCCGGTGCGCTTCTCGCCCAACGGCGGGGCGGTGCCGGGAGATCGCATCGTCGGCATTCTGACCCCGGGAGAGGGCATTACGATCTACCCGATTCAATCGCCCTCGCTGACCCAGTTCGACGACCAGGCCGAGCGCTGGCTTGACGTGCGCTGGGATATTGATGAGCACAGCGCGGAATTGTTTCCCGCCCAGATCATCGTGTCCGCAATCAACGAGCCTGGCACTCTGGGCGCAATCGCCAATTTGATCGGCGAGACCGGCGCCAATATCGACCACGTGGCGTTCGTGAACAAATCCCCGGACGTGCGCGACATCGTGATCGACATTGAAGTGCGCGATCTTAAGCACCTGACGGTGATCCTGTCGCAATTGAAGGCGACAAGCGTGGTGTCCAGGGTGGAGCGCGTGACGGGCTAGGGGAGAAAGCCCCCCCATGCATCACAAGCGCCACTGCTGCGCTTTCCATCATGCATCATCAGCTATATTGGTTACGCATGTCCGATAAATCCAAATATGGCCGCGTATTGCGGTTTGTTTCCCATTACTGGCTGATGTTCCCCGTTCTGTTCAGCGCGCTGGTCGTTTCGCGCATCGCCTCGACGTTGATTGACGTGGCGGTTCCGCTGGCCTCTGGCGCAGTGGTTGATGCTGTCGTCAGCAGTTCGCCGCAGGAGCCGCAGGCCGCCTATAGGGCTTTGGCGTGGTTTATTGCGCTGGGAGCGGTGTTTGCGCTGGCGCGCCAGATCGTGGCGTTCCTTGTCAACCGCATGAGCGCGCGTGCGATGGTTGCTATCGGGCGCGACGCTTTCGCCAAAGTGCAGCGGTTCTCGGCCGATTGGCACGCCAATTCCTTCGCCGGCTCGACCGTGCGCAAGATCACGCGCGGCATGACGGCCTATGATTCCTTCACCGACACCGTCGCGTTTGGCCTGCTGCCTGCGTTCGTGGTGGTTGTGGGCGTGAGTGCGACCTTCTGGTGGCGCTGGCCGCTGCTGGGGGCCATCGTCGCCATCGCCATCGTCATCTTTATGGTCGTCACTGTTGCGCTTTCGGTGTTCTACGTGCGTCCCGCGAATGTGGCCTCGCGCGAGTGGGATTCAAAGATGAGCGGCGTGCTCGCCGATTCCATCACCGGCAATCAGGCGGTGAAAAGCTTTGCGGCGGAAGGGCGCGAGGACCGGCTGTTTCTCGACGTCGCCCGCAATTGGGAATGGCGCGCCATTCGCTCGTGGGACCGCAGCGCGATCAGCGGCATCGTGCAATCGGTCATGCTCGTTGGTTTGCAAACCGCAATGCTGGTGACTGGCGTGGCGCTGTGGAGTGCGGGGCAGGCGACCCCTGGCGATCTTACAAGCCTCATCGCGACGCAATTTCTCATCAACGGCTATCTTCGCGACATTGGCCAGCATGTGCGCACCATTCAGCGCACAGTCAACGATATGGACGACGTTCTGGAGTTTCGCGACGCGCAATTACAAATCGCCGACGGGCGCGGCGCCAAAGATATCGAGATCGCAAGCGGGCGCATTGAATTTGACAATGTGACGTTTCGCTATTCGGGCGCCTCAAAAGCGATCTATGAGGATTTCTCGCTGGTCATTCCATCGGGCCAGCGGGTAGGGCTGGTCGGCCATTCCGGCTCCGGCAAGTCAACCTTCGTGAAGCTGATCCAGCGGCTTTACAATCTTGATAGCGGGCGCATTCTGATCGACGGACAGGATATCGCCAACGTCACGCAGAAATCCTTGCGGCGCGCGATTGGCCTTGTGCCGCAAGACCCCGTGCTGTTCCATCGTTCGCTGGCGCAAAACATCTCCTACGCACGTAGCGATTCCACCCAAGAGGAGATCGAGGAGGCGGCGCGGCTCGCCCATGTCGATCTGTTCGTCAAGGGTTTGAACAAAGGCTATGAGACGCTGGTGGGCGAGCGCGGCGTCAAGCTGTCGGGCGGCGAGCGCCAGCGGGTTGCGATTGCACGCGCGATTCTGGCGGCGACCCCAATTCTGGTGCTGGATGAAGCCACCTCGAGTCTCGACTCTGTGTCCGAGCTTTACATTCGTCAGGCCATCGACCGTTTGTCGAAGGGGCGCACGACGATTGTCGTCGCGCACAGATTGTCCACGATCCAGCGGCTTGACCGCATTCTGGTGTTCGACAAGGGCTGCATCGTCGAGGACGGCCGTCACGACGAGCTGATGGGCAAGCCGAGCGGCGTGTATCGTCACCTGCTGGAGACGCAGATGAGCGCCGGCGAGATCGAGGCGGCTGCGCAATAGCGATCCCTTGTCCGCGCCGCCTTTGAGGCCTAGGTAAGCCGGGCCGGGGCTTTCCGGCGGTTCAGAGCGTCGTCATGCCCGCACCCTTTCTCAGACTTGGCGTCAATATCGACCACGTGGCCACGGTGCGCAACGCGCGCGGCGGCGATCATCCCGATCCGGTTCGCGCAGCGCTGCTCGCGATTGAGGCTGGCGCTGATGGCATTACAGCGCATTTGCGCGAAGATCGTCGCCACATCCGCGACGAGGACATGGCGCGACTCAAGCGTGAAATTTCCAGGCCGCAAATCTCCAAGCCGCTGAACTTCGAAATGGCAGCTACCGATGAGATGGTCGCCATCGCTTTGCACACGCGCCCGCATGCCTCGTGCCTTGTGCCCGAGAAGCGCAGCGAGCGCACGACCGAAGGCGGACTCGACGTGGTTGGCGGGCATGACCATTTGAAAATCATCGCCGCCGAGCTGAAGCGCGCTGGCGTGCGGGTGTCGCTGTTTATCGAGCCCTCGATGGAGGCGCTCGACGCCGCGCAGTCTATCGGCGCCCCGATTGTGGAATTGCACACCGGCTCATGGTGCGACGCGCTGTTTCATGGCCAGACCGAGAAGGCCGATCATGAATTTGGGCGCATCCGCGTCGCCGCCGCCCGCGCCCATGAGCTGGGCATTGAATGCCATGCCGGCCATGGGCTGGATTTTGACACCGCCCGCACGATCGCCAGCCTGCCGCAGATTGTCGAGCTGAACATCGGGCATTTCCTGGTAGGCGAGGCGATTTTCATCGGGCTGCCAAAGGCGCTGGCGAAGATGCGCGCGGCGATGGACGAGGGGCGCCAACATGCGGGCTAATTCGTGATCGTGGGCATTGGCGCGGATTTGGTCGACATCCGCCGCATCGAGGCGACGCTGGCGCGCTTTGGCGACCGGTTCCTTGAGCGGTGTTTCACTGATGTTGAGCGCGCAAAATCAGACCGCCGCAAGGAGCGCGCGGCTTCCTACGCCAAGCGGTTCGCCGCCAAGGAAGCCTGCTCCAAGGCTTTGGGCACGGGCTTGAAGATGGGAATCGCCTGGCGGGAGATGGGCGTCGTCAATCTGCCCAGTGGGCGCCCAACGCTGGAGCTGACCGGCAAGGCCGCGCTTTTGCTGGCCGCCATGGCTCCAGAGGGCATGCGCATGGTGACGCATTTGACGATAACTGACGATTATCCGCTGGCGCAGGCGTTTGTGGTGATTGAGGCGCTGCCTGCCCAGTCTTGATCTTTGCTATATTCACGGCCTTCGCTATAGGCTTGGTCCCGGGTTCAGATGGGGTTCACACGGGGTCCGCATGGCGGCGGCCCTGCTGACGCGGCCCTTGGCGTTGTGCCCTGCGGATTGTATACGACAAAGGGTCGATGAATTGGCGGCGAGCTTTGGGGCGCGCGTGCTTGCTGGCGCAGCTAGCCTGGTTCATTCGGCAGTCGCAGGAAGGCGGACACGTGGTAAAGAAGTCGGAAGAGGGATTAGGCGAGACCATCAAGGTCATCCTTCAGGCGCTGTTGATTGCAATCGTTGTACGCACGTTGCTGTTCCAGCCGTTCAACATTCCCTCGGGCTCGCTGATTCCCACTTTGCTGATTGGGGATTACCTGTTCGTATCGAAATATAGCTACGGTTATTCCAAATTCTCGATGCCGTTTGCGCCCGATCTGTTCAGCGGCAGAATTCTTTCGTCTGACCCCAAGCGCGGCGACATTGCCGTGTTCAAGCTGCCGCGCGACGGCTCCACCGATTATATCAAGCGCGTCATCGGCCT
>CANJPM010000093.1 GCA_947476075.1 Beijerinckiaceae bacterium | reverse complement strand
GGCGACGGTGGCGGCCTCTCTGGCGCCGGGAGCTGGAACCAGAGCGTTAGCCGGCAGTCTGGGTGGGGGAGAGACAATCACCTGTGTCTGTGTCTGCCTCTGCGGTGCAACAGGTTCTGCGCGAGCTGGATTTGAGCCCAAGGAAGTTTCCGATCCGCGCAGCGTCACCTTGTCGCTCGCGGCTGCGGGCGCAGGCGAAGACGTCGCCGGAGCCGGTGACCTGGGCGCTGTCGCGCCGATTGTCGCGGGAGCGTCGTGTGGGCCAAACCGCACGATCATCGCCGCCAGCCCCAGCATGATGAAGACGGCGGACGACAGCAGAACAACCAGCAGGTCGCCTCGACGTCCGGCGCGCACCCGGGCGGGGGACAGCCACGAGACTGTTTCGACGGCGCCCTTTTTCGCTGGCAAAGCCATGACGCCGTCCGGGCGTCTTATCTTTGAATTCATTCGTCCCTCAACTTAATAAAATCAATCGACGCCTTAAAATGGAGGCTTGGAGCGCTCCTGAATTTCACAAGCTTTCTTCATCGAAAAATATGGCGGCAAGACGGTGAAAGGGCACCTTTTCTGGTCGAGATGCCAGAGCCCATGCCTAGTTACAAATGAAATCATCAACTAGCTTGACTATTGAAATACCTCATGGCCCTGGTCAAAAGCACGTTCAAACCAGCTTCCCGTTGCGCCGCACGACGATGGCTGCGCCCGTCTGCACGCGGCCGTAGAGATCGAGGATGTCCTCGTTGAGGAAGCGGATGCAACCGTTGCTGTCCTCCTCGCCGATCGTCCACGGTTCGTCGGTGCCATGCAGCCGGTACAGCGTCTCCTGCCCGCGCTGCGTGACATAGAGGGCGCGTGCGCCCATGGGATTGGCGACCCCGCCGGGCATGAAGGCAGGCAGGGTCGGACCTTCGTTGCGCATGCGCGCGGTCGGCGTCCAGCCCGGCCAGATCGCCTTGCGGCCGACAGCGGCGGGGCCTGTCCAGCCCTTGCCATCCTCGCCGACAGCGACGCCGTAACGGATCGCAGAGCCGTTCTCGAGAACCAGCCGGGCATGCTTGGTTTCGAGATCGATGATCACAGTACCCGGGGGCTCCCGCCCCTCATAGACCTCCATGGTCCTGTGAAAGCGGCGAGGCAGCTTCGTCAGGTCGATCAGCGGGATATCGTAGGGCTCGTCGGGTTTGAAGCCTATCAGCCAGTCGCCGAGTTCGTATTCGGCGAGGTCGCGCTCGGCCTGTTTGCGCGCATTGGTCGCCGGCGGCCCTGACAGTTCGCGTGACGTCGCGCAACCCGCAACAAGCCCAGCGGCGGCAAGAATGAAACCGCGGCGGGTCAGAGAAAAAGCGTCGGTCATCGCAGTCGTGAACTCGCGAGCACTGGGAGCCGATTCGCTCGGCATCGTCGGGACTTATTACCTTGCCGCCAAATTTTATCCACTCTGCACTTCGTCCGGACGGTTGAATTTGCCCAGAGGGCGAACTTGAATTTGGCAGCGCCTGACTGTTCGGGTGCATATCGCCCATTGCCAAAGGGAAACATGGCCTGATCGACCGCATCTGCTTACCCGAAAGCCAGATCAAATCACTCATAAGATGCATTAAGGCTGACCAAATGAACCAGAGTCTGGTCAAGCTGCGAACCCGTATAACAGGCCCTGATTCCAGTATCCGGATAACATCAACTCAACTTTGATGGCGCTGCTACGTTGACGTCCCGGCAATCGGATGGTTAGGGTCGACCCGATTAATCGGGATTCAGAATGCGCTTTTCCGTCGGCATCCTCATTGGCGCCTGCATGCTTGGCGGCTGCTCCCCCACGGGACAGTTCGGGCATGGCCAAATATTGGGAAGCCTCCCATCAACGGAGCAATTTGCAGACGCAGCCGCCGGTGCGGGAGCGGACCAGTCGGCTGCTCTGGATTCGACGGATCGGACATCGCAGATACAAGCTTACGCCGCCAACGACGGCCAAACTGCGCAGGCGGCGGCGCCTGCGGGCGGCGGGCTGGCTGGCCTCTTCGGCGCCTTCCGCACCGAACGCGCGCCTGCGCCTGAGCCGCCTCCGCCGGGAGAATTCATTGCGCCCGAACAGGCGCCGCTGCCGGTCTCCCGTCCCGATTACGGCGACCGTCCCAAGGTCGACCTCGCCGCCCTTGCACGCGCCGAGTCCGAACGGCTTGTCGCACTGGCGAACGCAGGCGCGCCCGCAGCGGCTGGCCCGGAATCTGCGCAGGCTCTCGCCCGTTCGCTAAACGCCTATGAGCGCCGCGAAGCTGGCGTTCCTGACGACGAGGACGACGACGAGCTGGAACAGATCGCCGTGACGCCGTCGCCCCCCGGCCAGACCAATGCATCCGCGCCGAAGGCGGGGTTTGGCTACACGCCTGCGCATTTTGAAATAGCCGGCGTGCAGCCTTTGCCTTCGATGGGGGCGGCCTCCGGCGCAGCAGCGCGCAGCAGCAACGGGCTGGCGATCAACGCACCGGCGCAGCGCTGGCGTGCGGCTTACGACACGGTCGACACCGCCTGTTTCCCGCAGCAATTGCGCAATGCGCTGAATAACATCGCAGCCCACTTCAACGCCGACGTTCTGGTGACGTCCGGCGCCCGCTACAAGGGACGTCGCGGCTCGCTGCACCGCTCGTGCAAGGCCGCTGACATTCGCATCGCCGGCGTAGCGCCCGCTGAAATCGCCGCTTATGCCCGCACTGTGCCAGGTCTAAACGGCGTGGGCACCTATCGCCGCGTAGCCGTGACCCACATTGACGTGCGCGACGAACGCTTCGCTTGGCGCTGGTAAGAATTGGCGCTGGCAAGAATTGGCGCTGACGGACTTCAGCCACGGCCTGGATCGTCGTGGATCAGAAGCAACTTCTGCTTGTCGCAGATTTCGCCCAGACGTTTGAGATAGCCCTTTGGAGCCGGGCGAACCCGCCATCGGCTCGACGATGACAGCGGCGATGGTGGAAGAATCCTGCAGCGTGACGATGTTCTCCAGCTCGTCGGCCAGATGCGCGCCCCATGCGGGCTCACCGCGTGCATAAGCCTGCCCGGCTCTGTTGCAGGTTGTGGGCAGATGGTCGAGATCGCCGGGCGCAAGGGCGGCAATATGGACATAAGCTTCCCGGGAAAGCGGAACGCTTCAAGATGCCCTTCAAGCCCTCTTGCGCCAGCGCAAGACAGGCGACGCAGCGGAATGCTAGAGTATGGAAATGAAAGAACCAGCAATACGCCTGCGTAAGTTTCTCGTGCTTGTCGCCGCTTTGACCGCGGCCGCCGCCGCTTATGCCTGGTATGAAACCGGCGGCTTTGCCTCGCAAGTGGCAAGCGTTGAAGTGCGTCGCGGCACGGCGGCCGAGATCGTCTACGCAACTGGCGTAGTAGAGCCGGTGCGCTGGGCCAAAGTAATGTCGCTCCAGCGCAAGCGTATCGTTGATCTGTGCGATTGCGAGGGCAAAACAGTCCAGGCGGGCGATGTACTGGCCCGGCTCGACGATTCGCAGGAGCGCGCGGCGCTGGCCGAATTTGTGGCCCGTCGCGACCGGCTGGCCGGCGACGTTGCACGCATTCAGGGCCTCGTGAAGCTGAATGCAACGCCGCAAACGACGCTGGATCAGACCACGACCCAATTGCGTGAATATGAGGCCCGGATCGATGCGCAAAAGGAGCGCATCGACGATCTTGTGCTGCGCGCGCCGATGTCGGGAACCGTGCTGCGGCAGGATGGCGAAGTGGGCGAAATCGCCGGCACCGGCGCCAATGACGTGATGTTCTGGGTTGGTCAGCCAAAGCCGCTGCGCATCGTCTCGGACGTGAATGAGGAAGACGTGCCGCGCGTGCGGCAGGGCCAGAAAGTTCTGCTGCGCGCGGAGGGGTTTCGCAATCGCGAATTGCTGGCCAATGTAGGAGAGATCACGCCCAAGGGCGATCCCGCCACCAAAACGTTTCGCGTCTATCTCAATTTGTCAGACAATACGCCGCTGATGATCGGCATGAGCGTCGAGGCCAATATCGTGACGCAGGAAAAGCAGAACGTCTTGTTGCTGCCCACCGAGTCGCTGCGAGAGGGCGCAGTCTTCGTCATCGTCGGCGGCCTGCTGCACAAACGCAAGGTGACGACGGGCCTGCGCGGCGCAAGGATGATTGAAATTCTCGACGGCGTGAAGGAAGGCGAGCTGGTGGCGACGCCCGCCAAAGCAAGCTGGAGCGAGGGAACGCGTGTGCGCACCGCGCCCCCATCGCCATGAACCTCACATTCTCCATCGCGCTGACCCATGTACGCGCGCGGGTGCGCCAGACCATAGTCGGCATCGTCGGCGTAGCCACCGGCGTTGGCTTTTCGGTGATGATGGCCGCGCTGATGGAGGGCTCGCAGAACGATTTCATCACGCAGCTCGTTGACGCATTGCCGCACATTTCCGTCACCGACCAGCGCCGCGAGCCGCCGCGCCAGCCCTCCGAAGACGCCTATGACGCGGCGGAGATTCGCGGGCTCTCGACGCCGGTCACGCGGCCCGGAATCAAGAACCCCTATGCCATTATAGCCTCCATTGAGGCTTGGGGCGCAGGCGCCGTTGCGCCGTCGGTACAGTCCAAAGCGGTGTTGCGCTTTGCAGGTCGCGACACGGCGGCCAGCGTCATTGGCGTCGACCCGCGCCTCGAAATTTATGTCTCAAAGCTTGGGACGCAGATAATCTCGGGCTCGCTCGACGATCTCTATAAAACCTCCAACGCCATTATTCTGGGCGATGGACTCGCCCGCAAGATCGGCGCGCGCGTGGGCAATTCGGTTGCGCTGGTGGGCGGCGTAGGGCGCACGGTTTCAGCCAACGTAGTGGCTCTGTCGCATTCGGGCGTGAACCAGATTGATGAATCGCAATCCTATACCCTCATCAAGACCGCGCAGATCCTTGCGGGACAGACCGGCCTTGTGAACGAGATCCGCATCAAGACGCCCAACGCCATGGACGCGCGCGAGATCGCCATGCGTGTGGAGGCCGAAACCGGGTACAAGGCGCTGTCGTGGCTTGAGGCCAACGAAGACCTGATGTCGGCGCTCCAAATTCGCAATTTCATCATGTATGCGGTCGTGAGCGCCATTTTGCTCGTGGCCTCTTTTGGCACATACAACATCATCTCCACAATCACGCACGAGAAGACGCGCGACATTGCGATCATGAAAAGCATTGGCCTGCCGGCAAAACTTGTGCGGCGCATCTTCGTGGTGGAAGGCCTTGTCATCGGCGTTCTTGGCGTTCTGATTGGCTGGGCGCTTGGTTTGGCCATGTCGTGGGGCATGGCGCAAGTTGAGTTCAAATCGCCGTTCATGGACGCAACCCGTTTGCCGATCCTGTATGCGCCGCTCCATTACGCAATCGCTGGCGGCGTGGCGCTGCTGGCCTCGGCGGTGGCTGGCTATTTTCCTGCGCGCAAGGCTGCCTCGTTGATGCCGGTCGACATTATCAGGGGCGCGTCATGAGCGGACCCTTGATTGAGGCGCGCGGAATCACCCGCGTAATCGACGGCAAGCCGCCAACGACGCTTGTCGCAGACATCGATTTTGCGATGACTCCGGGCGAGTTTGTCGCCATCACGGGGCCATCGGGCTCAGGCAAATCCTCGCTGCTCTATCTGCTGGGTCTGCTGGATACGCCAACTAAAGGCGAGGTGCTGGTGAACGGAGTTGCTACATGCGGGCTCAACGAGGAAGCGCGGGCGTCCATGCGGCTGTCGCAATTGGGCTTTGTGTTCCAGTTTCACTTTTTGCTGCCGGAATTTTCCGCGATGGAGAACGTGATGCTGCCGATGCGGGCTCTTGGCGGACGCAGCGAAGCGCAAATGCAAAAGCGCGCGTTTGAGATTCTCGAATCGCTGGGCCTTGCCGATCACGCCTTCAAACGCCCCGACCAGATGTCCGGCGGCCAGCGTCAGCGCGTGGCCATTGCGCGCTCGCTCGCCAACGATCCGCTGGTGATTTTAGCAGACGAGCCGACGGGCAATCTCGACACGCATTCCAGCGCGCAAGTGCTGGCGATCATGCGCGGCATTGTCGATTCCTCTCGCGAGTCCGACCGCAAGGCCATTGTGATCGTGACGCATGATCTCGATCTGGCCGCAAAAGCTGATCGTCGCGTGCATATTGTGGACGGAAAGATCGCCGCGACGCCTGAGTGAGTCACCGCGTCGCATCAGCTTTGATTGCGGTTTTGCCCGCAAACGTTCCAAACGCGTCATGGCGGCGACGGCCGCCCACCACGCCAATCCCGGGATGACGCGGAGGCTGGAGCGGCATCGCCCCGTTTGCCGCACCCCCGCGCATGCTGCTAGTCTTGTGAGATAACCAAAAACCATCGGGAGGATTAAATGACACAAGCGCCGCAACCCATTCGTCGCATCGTCACTGGCCACGATTCCAAAGGCTCCGCCAAAGTACTGATTGACGGCCCCGCGCAGAACACGCGCACCGGCTCATCGCCCGGCCAGTTCACGACGCTGATGTGGTCCACGGATTCGATGCCGACCAAAATGCCCATCGGCGACGATGCAGAAGACATGGGCGCGCGCATTCTGGGCACCTATCCGCCCGTCAACGGCTCGCGCTTCATGATCGCCGAATATCCGCCCGGCAATCATCCGCGCATGCACCGCACCGAAACGATCGACTACATTATCGTGCTCGACGGCGAGATCGACATGGAGCTTGACGAAGGCCGCATGGTGACGATGAAGCGCGGCGACGTGATGATCCAGCGCGGCACGTATCATTCGTGGATCAACAAAAGCGCTGACGTCTGCCGGATGGCCTTCGTGCTGATGGACGCCGAGCCGCTTGGGCTTGGTCATCCTGTGGCGCGCGGCGCCATCGTCGGCGACCACAAATAATCAGGCTGGCAACATCGCCCACAGCCATTCGGTGAGCGCCGCGCCAAAAATCACCAGCGCGACGTTCCACGCCACGCCAATGAAGGCGAAAACGATTCCCGCCAGAATCGCCACGCCGTCGCGCTCCAAAAGGCCAAAGGCGAAGATCACGATGGCGAAGGCCGGACCCTGATTGCCAAACGGGATCGGCAAAACAAGCGTCAACCCAAGAATGAGGATCAGCGCCGCAACCACAATGGTGGCGGTGCGATCCGTCAACCCTGGCAGGCGCGGGCGCAAAACGCCGTCGAGTTTTGACATGTAACGCTCAAGCCGTTCAATGGTCGACACCACCGCTGTGCGCGGCAAAGAGCGCTGACGCAGGAACGCCGGCAAGGTGAGCGCCTCGCGCCCGCCCATCATCTGGATCGCCACCAGAGTCAGCGCCGTGCCGAATATAAGGCCCGTCGGCAAAGCAGGCACGGGAATGAACGCAGGCAGCGCCAGCAGCAACAGCACCAGCCCCTGGCCCGAACGGCCCAGAGAATCCACCAATTGTCCAAGGGTCAGGCGGTCGCCGTCGATGGAGTCAATCGCGCGGCGCAAAGCGCGGCTCGTTTCCCCGCGGGGCCACGGATCGGGCGCGACCTCATTCATTGCGGGCTCCAGGTTCAATAAACACGCGCAATGTTTACCTCTAAAATGCAGAACAAAGCCAGAGCTTGCGCTGGAGATCTGGCCGCTGACTCCTGAAATGGCGACGTTCATGCGTCCATTCAAGCCGCAGCGTTCACCCTGACGCCCGAAACCTGTCGATCCTGTGGCCAGCCCTTGCTAAAGAGGGGCGATTACTCGAATTGACCTTAACGCAGACTGAGAGAGGCGAGCGAAATGTCGGACCAGAGGGGGCCAATCAGCGGCGGTGCAGGCGATGCGCTGATCGCCCATCTCGTCGCCCAGGGCTACGAGCGGGCCGAGCCTGCCGTGTTGCAGCCGGCGCCGGTGTTTCTGGATCTGGCGGGCGAAGATATTCGCGGACGGCTCTACATCACCTCGGATTCCTCGGGCGCCGAATTCTGCCTGCGGCCGGAATACACCATTCCCGTCTGCCGCGATTATCTGGCCGGCCCGCGCGCGGGCGAGGCTGCCGCGTTCTCTTATTTTGGCAAAGTTTTCCGCTACCGGCCCAATGGAACGGGCGAGTTCGAACAGGCCGGGCTTGAGAGCTTCGGGCGCAACGATCGCGAGGCGGCGGACGCAGAGATTCTCGCGCTGTCGCTTGAGGCCGCCCACATCGGCGGCGCGCAAGGACTGTCCGTTCGCTTTGGCGACGCGGGCCTGTTCACCAGCCTGCTGGCGGCGCTCGATCTGCCGCCGGTCTGGATGCGGCGCATTCGACGCGCCCACGCACGCGGGCTTTCGCTGGCCGACCTGCTGCGGGCCAATGAGGATGGGCCGACCGCCGATCATTCCGGCATGCTGGCCGCGCTTGAGGGCGTCGACCGGGCTGGCGCGCGCGCGCTTGTCGAAGACTTGCTGTCGATTGCGGGCATTTCGAGCGTTGGCGGGCGCAGCGCCTCCGAAATCGCCGAGCGATTTCTGGAGCAATCTTCCTTGCAGGCAGGCGCCGGCTTTTCAGCCGAAAAGCAAAGCGTGATCGAAGCCTGGCTCAAGGTTTCCGGCGATCCCGACGCTTGCGCCGCACGCATGCGCGCACTCAGCGCCGACGCCAGCCTTGATCTGACCAGCGCGCTCGACGCCTTTGACGCACGCCTCGGCTTCCTGGCCGCGCGCGGGCTTGACGTGCCCGGCATGAGCTTTTCGGCGCGGTTCGCCCGCGATCTTGATTATTACACCGGCTTCGTGTTCGAGGCTCACGATCCTGACCGTACCGACGGGCGCCCTGTCGTTGGCGGCGGACGCTATGACGGACTTGTGCGCACGCTGGGCGCCAAGGCCGACATTCCAGCCGTTGGCGCCGCCATCTGGTGCGAACGCCTGAACGACCCAAACGCCGGAGCAGCAGAATGAGCCAGACCCGCAAATCCGCGCCGCTGGTGCTCGCTGTCCCCTCAAAGGGACGCCTGCAAGAGAACGCGTTCTCGTTCTTCTCGCGCGCGGGGCTGAACTTCGTGCAGGGACGCGGCGCGCGCGATTATCGCGGCGTGCTGCGTGAAATCCCCGGCGTCGAAGTGGCGTTTTTGTCGGCGTCCGAGATCGTGCAGCAACTGGCCACGGGAGCCGCCCATCTTGGCGTCACCGGCGAGGATCTTGTGCGCGAGAGCCTGCCCAACGCTGACGATCACGTAACGCTTCTGACGCCGCTGGGCTTTGGTCACGCCAATGTGGTTGTGGCTGTGCCGCAGGCCTGGATCGACGTGCGCACGATGGCTGACCTTGAAGATGTGGCCGCAGCCTTTCGCGCGCGACGCGGAGAGCGGATGCGCGTGGCCACCAAATACGTTAACAGCACGCGGCGCTATTTTGCGGAAAAAGGCGTCACCGATTACCGCATCGTGGAATCGCTGGGCGCAACCGAAGGCGCACCGGCTGCTGGACAGGCGGAGCTGATCGTCGACATCACGACGACGGGCGCAACGCTGAAAGCCAACGCGCTCAAGATTCTCGACGATGGAACGATGCTATGCTCGCAAGCCAATCTCGTAGCTTCGCGCGCCGCCAATTGGGACGCCCGCACGCTCGACATGGCGCGCGCGATCCTGTCGCGTATTTCAGCCGAAGAAGACGCGCGCACCAGCCGCGAAGTGCGCACGCGCATTGGCGGCGACCGCACTCTGCTGCTGGCCGAGATTGAAGCTGGCTTTGGCGCACGCGCCTTGATAGGCGCAAACGGCGAGGCGCTGTCGCTGGTATGCCCGTCCGACAAAGTGTCGCCGCTGGCTGATTGGCTGATCGCCAGGGGCGCAGAACATGTCCTGGTGTCGGCGCTCGATTACGTGTTCAGCGCCGTGAACCCATTGCACCAGAAGCTGCTGGATAGTTTGCGGTAAAACCTATCGGCTTCGGGCATTGCCGTCATGGCCGGGCTTGTCCCGGCCATCTACGCAGTTCCGAGCCTCGCGCCCGGCGTTACGCCTGGCGCCTGCATTGCCTATGCCCCTATTTCGTCGACGCCTTCGCCACAAAGCGCGGCGCAGATACGCCCGCAGCTTGCGCAGACATGTCCACATGCAGATCATGCAAATTGTGCAGCGTGCTGCGATGGCCGATCGAGATGATCGTGGTGTTGGGCAATTCGCGCGCAAGCATGAGGTAGATGTCGCTTTCCAGCGCCTCGTCCAGCGCCGACGTCGCCTCGTCGAGGAACAGCCAGTCGGGCTTGTCGAGCAAGGCGCGCGCAATCGCCAGACGCTGCTGCTCGCCGCCAGACAGCCTGTGCGCCCACATATCGTCGCTATCAAGCTTTTCGGCTAATGCTCCAAGGTGCGCTGCGTGCAAAGCGGCGACGACGCTCGCGTCGTCATAGGAGCCCGAAAGGCCGGGATAAACGACCGCCGTGCGCAGCGTGCCCGACGGGATGTACGGGCGCTGGGGCAGCAGCATCAGGCGTGCATTGGCCGGCGCCTCGATACGACCTTCGCCATAGGGCCAGATTTCAGCAATGGCGCGGAACATGGTTGATTTGCCCGAACCCGACGGGCCGGTGACAAGCGTCGAGCGTCCGGCCTCAAACGTCAGTTCGTCAGCGCGCACGATGGCCCTACCGTCCGGCAGAACCAGCGACAGATCACGCAGCACAAGATCGCGCGAGGCCGATTGGGCGTGCACGATATGGGGCGCAATCGTCCCCAAAGCACGGGCGCGCCCCATCGCCTCGCCAAACGTGCTGAGACGGTCAACCACCGCCTTGTAGCTCGCCAGCGATTGATAGCGGGCGATGAAGAACGTCAGCGAGCCTTCAACGCGCGAGAACGCTCCGGCGGTCTGCGTCATTACGCCCAGCGTGATCTTGTCCAGAAAATAATAGGGCGCAACGATCACGTAAGGGATGACGACGCTGGCCTGAAAATAGCTCTGCGTGAATGTCGTCAGCTTCATGTTGCGCAGCAGGATCGCGTAATAATTGGCGACGATCTCAGAGAATCGGCGCCCCAGAATCTGGCGCTCCGCAGTCTCGCCCCGCAACAGCGCCACCTGTTCGGCATATTCGCGCAAACGCGCCAGCGAGAAGCGGAAATCGGCTTCATAGCGCTCCTGCTGGAAGTCGAGGCGCACCAGCGGACGGCCGATGACGTGGGTGATCCACGTCCCAATCGCCGCATATAGCAAAGCGACCCAGAACGGCAGGCCGGGGACGACGATATCTGTGCCGGGCAATACGAATTGCGCCGGGATCATCCACAGGATCACCGAGAACGAAACCAGATTGCTCACCGTCGAGAGCATGCTGATCGAATAGCCATAGGTGAGGTTGATGAAACTGCGCACATCTTCAGCGATGCGCTGATCCGGGTTGTCGGCGCCGTCTCCAACCAGATTCATGCGGTAGAGCCCGCCGCGCGACAGCCAGTTTCCCGCATAGCGTTCAGTCAGCCATTCACGCCAGCTGATCTTGAGCACGTTCTCGAGGAACAGTTCGACCAGGATCGAGACGACAGAGATCGCAGCCCATACGCAGAACACGAAGATCAGCAAATACCAAAAGGCTTCTTCGTTCTTCTTCTGGATCGCATCGAAAAAATCGCGATTGAAGAACGACAGCCGGATGTTGATGCCGACCTGCGCCTGATTGATGACCACGAGGGCGATGACGAGCGTTTTGCCCAGCGCCGCCTCGCTCATGCGGCGAACGCCAAACGGGCCCAGATGCACGTCGCGCAGGCGAACGGCTTCAAAGAACGGATCGGCCAGTTGGGTGATTTGCCTGATAACCGGGATATAGGAAATCAGCAGCACGATCAGGCCGAACGCGGCCAGCGTGGCGGGCAGGCTGGGCGGCGGCGTCAAGGGCGCCAGCGCCTCCGGCCAGAACCCGAGCGAGGCGGCCACGAAGGCCAGCGTCACGACTGAATATTCAACCGCGAATACGACGGAGAAAATGCGCAGGAAAGCCGAGATCGGGGCCGCACGCCAGGTGGCGAACGCCAGCACGAGACCAGAGGCCGCGACGGCCAGCAACGCCCCGTCGACCGCGACCCCCATGACGGGACCGCCTCCCTTGACCAGAGCCGCAATGAAACAGGCTGCGGCTGACACGACCACAAAGGCGGTGAAAAACATCATGAGGAAATCTCGTCGCGGCGCCCAATGCGCCGAAGGCAGGCCAGACTTTAGCGCAACATTTTAACGCAAGAGCTTAAGACAACAGTTCAACACCAGCGCCGAACGCAAGACGTCAGCGCGAGATTCAACGGTTGGACAAAGCCATGACCGCGCTCCTGGAAACGGACTCGGACGCATCGTTCAAATCCTCGGACTCAGCGCCGGGATCTACGTCGCCATTAATGGCGGCGACAAGGCGCGGAGACGGTTTGAATGTGAGAACGCGGCGCGCCGTGATCGGATATTCATGCCCTGTCTTCGGATTGCGCCCTACGCGCGGGCGTTTTGCGCGCACCTGAAAGGTGCCAAAAGCGCGCAGTTTCACAGCTTCGCCGCGCTCAAGAGCGCCGCAAATTTCTTCAAGCGCAGTCTCAACGATGCCTTTGGCTTCTACGCGGGAAAGTCCCGGGCCAGCCACATAGACTGCGTGCAGGAGATCCTGACGTGTGAGCGTTCTGTTTGCCATATCCTACCCTGCCCTTTGCCCCCACGCGCCATCATTGCGATGGAACGCCTCAGCGCAGAGCCCCCTCTTCATGCGGAGCGAAATCTTATGGCGCATGACTTTGCGTCATGTCGCGCCAAACCCCTGTCGCGTCTGCTACCTTGCAAATTCAACGCCTTTAGACAAGCGCAGTCAAAGGGAAAATGCATAAGCTGGACCTATAAACAGCCTGTTACATTGCGAAAATTCGAATGTTCCGCAACGCACCCTTCAAAAAAAAGCAAAGC